>NZ_JBHYZP010000011.1:0-192367 GCF_042752355.1 Streptomyces sp. NPDC059255 | reverse complement strand
TGCTTGTTTTTTTAATATCCCACCCCCACCCACTCACCCCCCGACTGCGGCTGACCACCTTGGGTACCCGGTGACGGCCCCCCCTCGCGCGGGGGGGCGCCTTCACCGTTTCCCGAAGCCACGGCCCTATGGCGTTACGGCCCTGTGGTCTGACGCGTGTCCGGCGCGTCAGCGGTCCACCAGCCGGTCGAACTGCGTCGTCGTATGGCGCAGATGCGCCACCAGCTCATCCCCGACCCGCGGCTCCTGCGCGTCCGACGGCACGAACAAGATCGACACCTGCATGTGCGGCGGCTCCGCGAACCAGCGCTGCTTGCCGTCCCAGACGAACGGAGACAGGTTCCGGTTCACCGTCGCCAGCCCCGCCCGGGCAACCCCCTTCGCCCGCGGCATCACCCCGTGCAGCGCCTTCGGAGCCTCCAGCCCCACGCCGTGCGACGTGCCCCCTGCCACGACCACCAGCCAGCCGTCGGACGCGGCCTTCTGCTGCCGGTAACCGAACCGGTCCCCCTTGGCGACCCGCGTCACGTCCAGCACCGAACCCCGGTACTCGGTCGCCTCGTGGTCGCCCAGCCACAGCCGCGTGCCGATCCGCGCGCGGAAACGGGTCTGCGGGAACTGCTGCTGAAGCCGCGCCAGCTCGGACGCCGCGAGGTGACTCACGAACATCGTGTGCAGCGGAAGCCGGGCGGCGCGCAGCCGGTCCATCCACGCGATGACTTCCTCGACCGCGTCGGAACCGTCCGTACGGTCCAGCGGAAGGTGCAGGGCGAAGCCCTCCAGCCGTACGTCCTCTATGGCGGCATGGAGCTGACCCAGCTCCTCCTCCTTCACCCCGTGGCGCTTCATCGAGCTCATGCACTCGATGACCACACGGGCACCCACCAGGGCGTACACGCCGTCGACGGACGACACAGAGCGCACCACCCGGTCCGGCAGCGGCACCGGCTCCTCACCCCGCCGGAAGGGGGTGAGCACCAGCAGATCGCCGCTGAACCAGTCCTTTATGCGGGCGGCCTCGTAAATCGTGCCCACGGCCAGCATGTCGGAGCCGAACCGCGTGGTCTCGTCGGAGAGACGTTCATGACTGAAGCCGTAGCCATTGCCCTTGCAGACCGGGACCAGCCCCGGGAACTGCTCGATGACCGACTTCTGGTGCGCCCGCCAGCGCGCGGTGTCGACGTAGAGGGAGAGCGCCATTGCCGGTCCGGAACCTTTCTCTCGGCTGCGGTGTGTCAGAGTGCTGCGGTGATAAGAATATGAATCGTCGTGCGGGTGGGAGTTCCCTGTCAGAAGGATCCGCCCCGCACCGCCGCCGGAAACCTCCGGCGGCACCTCAACCGGTCGGCCGACCGGTCAGCGGCGCGACATGTACATGTCGAGCGCCTTGTGGAGCAGCTTGTTCAGCGGGAAATCCCATTCCCCGATGTACTCGACGGCCTCCCCGCCCGTACCCACCTTGAACTGAATCAGACCGAAAAGATGATCGGTCTCGTCGAGCGAGTCGGAAATACCGCGCAGGTCGTACACGGTCGCACCCATCGCATACGCGTCCCGCAGCATCCGCCACTGCATCGCGTTCGAAGGCCGCACCTCGCGCTTGTGATTCGCCGAAGCACCGTACGAATACCAGACGTGACCACCGACGATCAGCATCGTCGCCGCCGCCACGTTCTCACCCTCATGGCGCGCGAAATACAGACGCATCCGATTCGGGTCCTCGGTGTTCAGCACACTCCACATGCGCTGGAAGTACGACAACGGCCGCGGCCGGAAATGATCCCGCTCCGCCGTGATCTCGTACAACCGCTGCCACTCGCCGAGATCCTCGTAACTGCCCTGCACCACATCGACGCCGGCCTTCTCGGCCTTTTTGATGTTGCGCCGCCACAGCTGATTGAACCCCTTCAGCACATCGTCCAGCGAACGATTGGCCAAAGGCACCTGGAAGACATAACGCGGCTGGACGTCGCCGAACCCCGCGCCCCCGTCCTCCCCCTGCTGCCACCCCATCTTGCGCAGCCGGTCCGACACCTCGAAAGCACGCGGCTCGATGTGCGACGCCTCGACATCACGCAGGCGCTTCACATCCGGGTCCTGAATACCCGACTTGATCGCCGCGGCATTCCACCGCCGGATCACCACCGGCGGCCCCATCTTCACCGAGAAAGCACCCTGATGCTTCAGATGCGCCAGCATCGGCTGCATCCACTCGTCCAGATTCGGCGCATACCAATTCAGCACCGGACCCTCGGGCAGATACGCCAGATAGCGCTTGATCTTCGGCAACTGCCGGTACAGCACCAGCCCCGCGCCGACCAGTTCACCGTTCTTGTCGAACCAGCCCAGGTTCTCGGAGCGCCACTCCGTCTTCACGTCAGCCCACGCCGGGACCTGGCAGTGACTCGCCGCCGGCAGACTCTGGATATACGCCAGATGCTGCTCACGGCTGATGGTCCTCAGGGTCAGACTCATACGGGGCGCTCCTCGGCAGGTGTGTCCCCATCGATACAGGGGCTCCGGCTCTCGCGCCGAAGCCTACTGCGCCGATGGAGCGCCCCGTCTGGGCGTCGGCCGGAGCCGACCGGGAAAGTGCGGGGGCCAGGCCCGGGCCCGGCCGGTATGGAGAGGTCTACCCGATGACCCCGCCGAACAGACCGCCGTGCGCCATACCGAGGAAGAAGCCGACCGCCGAGGCGCCCAGCCCGATGATCAGCAGGAACCGCTCGCGCGTCGTCACGGAGATGAACTGCCCGTACGCACCCGTCAGGATCCCCACCAGCCCCGCCCACGAACTGATCAGATGCAGCTGGTGGAAGAACGCCGTGACGAAGGCGAGAAGCCCCAGCGCCACCGTCACCACCATCAGAGTGTCCTGAAGCGGATGGGGCTTCCCGTCCGTCGAGAAAAGCGACGTGGAGGGGTTCGGTCGCATTGCCTGTGCCATCTGGCACCTCCTGGCCTTGCCGGAGGCGGCGCATCGTAGCGCCGCGCACACCCGATGTGTACAGATTGCGCCCGCAGGCAGCAGGATTTCAACAGGAAGCCACCGGGCGGGTAGTCTGTACGGTCTGCACCGGTGTCTGCCCAGGCCAGAACACGATCCACTCGTCCGACGAGCCGGATTGTCAGTGGCGGCGGATACCGTTGCTCACGCATCACGACCCTCCTGCCACGGAACGACCGTGGCCGCTGAGTCCAAAGGAGGTGGGTTCCACATGCGTCACTACGAGGTGATGGTCATCCTCGACCCCGATCTCGAGGAGCGCGCTGTCTCCCCGCTGATCGAGAACTTCCTCTCCGTCGTCCGTGAGGGCAACGGAAAGGTCGAGAAGGTCGACACCTGGGGCCGTCGTCGTCTCTCTTACGAGATCAAGAAGAAGCCCGAGGGCATCTACTCGGTCATCGACCTCCAGGCCGAGCCTGCGGTCGTCAAGGAGCTCGACCGACAGATGAACCTGAACGAGTCGGTCCTCCGGACCAAGGTCCTCCGCCCCGAGACCCACTGAGCCACCGGCTCAGCGTCATCGGGACCGAGTAGCAGCAAGCAGCCAGAAGCAATCCCCGCCGAGAGGTTCACCCAATGGCAGGCGAGACCGTCATCACGGTCGTCGGCAATCTCGTCGACGACCCCGAGCTGCGCTTCACCCCGTCCGGTGCGGCGGTCGCGAAGTTCCGCGTCGCGTCCACTCCCCGCACCTTCGACCGGCAGACCAATGAGTGGAAGGACGGCGAGAGCCTGTTCCTCACCTGCTCGGTCTGGCGGCAGGCGGCGGAGAACGTCGCCGAGTCGCTCCAGCGAGGCATGCGCGTCGTCGTGCAGGGCCGGCTGAAGCAGCGGTCCTACGAGGACCGCGAGGGCGTCAAGCGCACGGTCTACGAGCTGGACGTCGAGGAAGTCGGCCCCAGCCTGAAGAACGCCACGGCCAAGGTCACCAAGACCACCGGCCGCGGTGGCCAGGGCGGTTACGGCGGCGGCCAGCAGGGCGGCGGCGGAAACTGGGGCGGCGGCCCCGGTGGCGGCGGCCAGCAGGGCGGCGGCGGTGCTCCCGCCGACGACCCGTGGGCCACCAGCGCGCCGGCCGGCGGCGGTCAGCAGCAGCCGCAGGGCGGCGGGGGCAACGGAGGCGGCTGGGGCGGAAGCTCCGGCGGCGGCTACTCGGACGAGCCGCCCTTCTAAGGGCGGGCTCGCACCCCACTTCTTGATCACACAGGAGAAACACCATGGCGAAGCCGCCTGTGCGCAAGCCTAAGAAGAAGGTCTGCGCATTCTGCAAGGACAAGACCCAGTACGTGGACTACAAGGACACGAACATGCTGCGGAAGTTCATTTCCGACCGCGGCAAGATCCGTGCCCGCCGCGTCACCGGCAACTGCACGCAGCACCAGCGTGACGTCGCCACGGCAGTCAAGAACAGCCGTGAGATGGCGCTGCTGCCCTACACGTCCACCGCGCGATAAGGGAAGGGTGACCGAATCATGAAGATCATCCTCACCCACGAGGTCTCCGGCCTCGGCGCCGCAGGCGACGTCGTCGACGTCAAGGACGGCTACGCCCGCAACTACCTGGTCCCGCGCGGTTTCGCGATCCGCTGGACCAAGGGCGGCGAGAAGGACGTGGCGCAGATCCGCCGCGCCCGCAAGATCCACGAGATCGCCACCATCGAGCAGGCCAACGAGATCAAGGCCCGCCTCGAAGGCGTGAAGGTGCGTCTGGCCGTTCGCTCCGGCGACGCCGGCCGCCTCTTCGGCTCCGTCACCCCGGCCGACCTCGCCTCGGCGATCAAGTCCGCCGGTGGTCCGGAGGTCGACAAGCGTCGCATCGAGCTCGGTTCGCCGATCAAGACCCTGGGCTCGCACCAGGTGTCGGTGCGTCTGCACCCCGAGGTCGCCGCGAAGCTCGGCGTCGAGGTCGTCGCCGCCTAAGCGACGCGCTCGGCAGAGCACGCAGGAAGAGGGCCGTATCCCGTTGGGGATACGGCCCTCTTCTCGTTCTCTCTTATCGTTCTCTTTCTTCCCGTTCCCGCAGCCCAGCCCCGTCTCCCGGCCTCGGCGTCGTGCCAGGTTTGACGCGAAACGGGCACACCGGGTGTTTCACGTGAAACGGGGGTCCGTAACCGGTGTGTCAGCGTGTAGCGCCAGTGACCAGCCACTGGCCGGAACGGGTCCGCAGCCAGAGCGTCAGCATGCGGACCGTCATCATCAGCCCCATCGCCCACCAGAGAGCCGTCAGCCCGCCGCCCAGGACCGGCACGAGCAGAGCCACCGGCGCGAAGACCACCAGCGTCACCAGCATGGCCCCGGCGAGATACGGGCCGTCCCCCGCGCCCATCAGCACGCCGTCCAGCACGAACACGATCCCTGCCAGCGGCTGCGTCACCGCCACCACCAGCAGAGCGGGCACCAGCGTCTCCCGCACTGCCGGGTCCCCGGTGAACAACGGAGTGAACAACGGGCGCGTGACCACGATCAGCACACCGAGCACCACACCCGACACGACGCCCCACCACACCATGCGTCGGCACACCTCCCGGGCGCCCGTGGTGTCCCCCGCCCCGAGACAGCGGCCGATGATGGCCTGTCCCGCGATGGCGATCGCGTCGAGTGCGAAAGCCATCAGGCTCCACAGCGACAGAAGAATCTGATGTGCCGCGATGTCCGCGTCCCCGAGCCGCGCGGCGACCGCCGTGGCGATCATCAGAACCGCCCGCAGCGAGAGCGTACGGACCAGCAGCGGCGCGCCCGACTCTGCACTGGCCCGTATCCCCGCCGCGTCGGGGCGCAGCGATGCGCCGTGCCGACGCGCTCCCCGTACGACGACGACCAGATAGACGGCGGCCATGGCGCACTGGGCGATCACCGTGCCCCAGGCGGAACCGGCGATGCCGAGGCCGGCGCCGTAGACGAGCGCGACATTCAGCGCCGCGTTGGCGCCGAACCCGCCGATGGCGACGTACAGCGGCGTACGGGTGTCCTGGAGCCCGCGCAGCACGCCGGTGGCGGCCAGGACCACCAGCATGGCGGGGATGCCGAGGCTGGAGATCCGCAGATAGGTGACGGCGTACGGAGTGGCGGTGTCCGAGGCGCCGAAGAGACCGATGAGCCAGGGCGCGGTGGGCAGGGCGACCGCGACGACGACGGCGCCGAGCAGCAGGGCCAGCCAGATGCCGTCCATGCCCTGGCGGATGGCGGCCGGGAGATCGCCGGAACCGACCCGCCGGGCGACGGCCGCGGTGGTGGCGTAGGCGAGGAAGACGAAGACGGACACGGCGGTCGTCAGCAGGGCTGCCGCGATGCCCAGTCCGGCGAGTTGCGGGGTGCCGAGATGGCCGACGACTGCGCTGTCGAACATCACGAAGAGCGGCTCCGCCACGAGGGCTCCGAAGGCTGGAACGGCGAGTGCGACGATCTCGCGATCGTGCTGTCGCCGCACCGTCCTGGATGCCGAGGGGGCCTCTGTCATGCGCTCAACCTAATCTTCCACAGGTAAGTGATGCAAGCAGTTATTGATCCTTACTTCTTCCTCTGGTGAAGGATCGGTTGCGCGGTGGTTCCGATGATCTTGGCCCAGTCGGGAAAGTTTTTCTCCCCCACAGTCGGTGGATGGAAAAAGGCCAGGTCAGTAGCAGTGTGAGGCGGCCGGTATGACTTTGTCCACAGCGCTGTCCCCCGGTCCGTGCACAGGTTCACGCAGGTTCTCCACAGCATCTGGTCTTTCGTCCACACGGCCTGTGGATAACAAGATTGGCTGACGTCGCAGACGGGCCTACCGTGGACCGGCGTCCGACGCGCCGGAACCGGAGTCAGGCCTCTCGTTTTGTCAGTGTCGTGCCGTACAAAGAGTGGCACGGCGAGGTCCGCTGGGCGGACATGAGGAGGTGGCCGGTGAGCATTCCCGAGCCGTTGGACGACCCCTGGACCGATACCGGTCCCAGCGACCGTCTGCCTGTCTCCCGGCAGCGCCGTGGGGAGGGCCGAGGTCGCGAGGAGCAGCACGACCGGGGCAGCGAGAGCGGTTCCTGGGACGGCGGTTCCGGGTTCGAGCGGGTGCCTCCGCAGGATCTCGACGCGGAGCAGTCGGTGCTCGGCGGCATGCTCCTGTCCAAGGACGCGATCGCCGATGTCGTGGAGATCATCAAGGGCCATGACTTCTACCGCCCGGCGCACGAGATGGTTTTCCAGGCGATTCTCGACCTCTACGCCAAGGGGGAGCCCGCCGACCCCATCACGGTGGCGGCGGAGCTGGTCAAGCGCGGTGAGATCGGCAAGGTCGGCGGGGCCTCGTATCTGCACACCCTCGTCCAGTCGGTACCCACGGCGGCGAACGCGTCGTACTACGCGGAGATCGTGCACGAGCGGGCGGTCCTGCGCCGGCTCGTCGAGGCGGGTACGAAGATCACACAGATGGGGTATGCGGCCGACGGGGACGTCGATGAGATCGTCAACTCCGCGCAGGCCGAGATCTACGCCGTCACGGAGCAGCGGACGAGCGAGGACTACCTGCCGCTGGGCGACATCATGGAGGGCGCGCTCGACGAGATCGAGGCGATCGGTTCGCGCAGCGGTGAGATGACCGGTGTGCCGACCGGCTTCACGGACTTCGACTCCCTCACGAACGGTCTCCACCCCGGCCAGATGATCGTCATCGCGGCCCGTCCGGCCATGGGCAAGTCCACGCTGGCGCTGGACTTCGCGCGGGCGGCGTCCATCAAGAACAATCTGCCGAGCGTGATCTTCTCCCTGGAGATGGGGCGGAACGAGATCGCGATGCGTCTGCTGTCGGCGGAGGCGCGGGTGGCGCTGCACCACATGAGGTCGGGCACGATGACGGACGAGGACTGGACGCGCCTGGCCCGCCGGATGCCGGACGTCTCGCAGGCGCCGCTCTACATCGACGACTCGCCGAACCTGTCGATGATGGAAATCCGGGCCAAGTGCCGTCGCCTCAAGCAGCGCAACGACATCCGGCTGGTGGTCATCGACTACCTCCAGCTCATGCAGTCGGGCGGTTCCAAGCGCGCCGAGAGCCGGCAGCAGGAGGTCTCGGACATGTCGCGAAACCTGAAGCTGCTGGCCAAGGAGCTGGAGCTGCCGGTGATCGCGCTGTCGCAGCTCAACCGTGGTCCCGAGCAGCGTACGGACAAGAAGCCGATGGTCTCCGACCTGCGTGAGTCGGGCTCGATCGAGCAGGACGCGGACATGGTGATCCTGCTGCACCGTGAGGACGCGTACGAGAAGGAGTCGCCGCGCGCGGGCGAGGCGGACCTCATCGTGGCGAAGCACCGTAACGGTCCGACGGCGACGATCACGGTGGCGTTCCAGGGACACTACTCGCGCTTCGTGGACATGGCGCAGACCTGAGCCGGGGCTTGGCTCCCGCGATTTCGCGTGGGCTCCGCGTCGACAGGTCGACAGGGCGCGGGCGTCGCTATGCCGTTTCGCCGGCGCTGGCGCCGGCGACCATGTGGACGAGGGTGTCGATGAGCTCGTCGGCGGTGGCGTGCAACGAGCCTGCCTCCAAATGGCCGCTGAGCTCCATGTCCGTGATGCCGTGGGTGCTGGTGAGCAGCAGGGCGCCGTAGTGCCGTGCGTTCCGCTCCCCCACGAGGGCGGCGACGACGGCCAGGAACTCGCCCTGGAAGCGTCCTGCCGCGCGGATGCGGTCCGCGGTCGGGTCGTCCGCCGGTCCGCATAGCTGACGCCGGACGGGATCGAGCCCTTCACCGAGTTCTTCGGGGCGGTGTCCGGGACGCCTGAACAGCATCTGGTACAGGTGCGGCTGGTCCCGGCCGATGCCGATGAGGGTGTGGAGAGCGCCGCGCAGCGTGTCCGAGGCCGACAGGGACGGGTCGGCCCTCAGGGCGTGGACCTGGTCGCCGATCCGTTGCCAGCTCTCGGTCGCGACGGTGGTCAGCAGGCTGTCCTTGCCCGTGAAGTGCCGGTACGGCGCTCCCCGGCTCACGCCTGCCCGCGCACCCACCTCGCGCAGGGTGACCGCCTCGGGGCCGCCGAGGTCGAGGAGTTCGGCGGCCGCGTCGAGCAGGGCGCGGCGGGTGACGGCGGCGGACTCCGCACGGGTGACCATGACGTCCATCCTACAGTTGACGGTGTCATCCGAACTGGTACCGTAATTGAGGTGACAATGTCATCTCAAACCCAGAAGCTGGTCGTCGTAACCGGAGCCTCCACGGGCATGGGTGCGTCAGCCGCCCGCGAACTGGCTCGCCGGGGATTCCACGTCCTGGCCGGCGTGCGGCGCGACCGTGACGCCGACGCCATCCGGTCGACCGGCATCGAACCGGTCGTCCTCGACATCACCGACCCCGAGCACGTGGAGGCACTCGCCGCGCGGGTGGCTGGCGACCCGCGGGCGCTGCACGCGCTCGTCAACAACGCCGGAGTCCAGGTGAACGCCCCGGTCGAGGCCCTGCCGATGGCGCAGTGGCGGCGGGTGTTCGAGGTCAATCTGTTCGGCCACATCGCCGTCACCCAGGCGCTCCTGCCTGCCTTGCTGCGCAGCAGGGGCCGTGTGATCAACATCAGCTCGGTCGGGGGCAAGGTCGCCATGGCCACGTACGGCGCGTACGCCGGTGCGAAGTTCGCCCTGGAGGCGGTCAGCGACTCCCTCCGCCGGGAGGTCGCGCCGCTGGGCGTACAGGTCGTCGTGGTCGAGCCCGGCGGCGTCCGCACGGAGATGGCCACCCGCGGGATCGCGACGGCGAACGACCTGGCCGCCCGGATGATGCCGGAACACGACGAGCGCTACGGCAGCCTGGTCCGGGCGAACAACAGGTTCATGGCCTCGGGCACCGCGTCGGGTCTGACCGCCGACGCCGCCGCCCGGGTCATCGCGAAGACCGTGACGACCCGCAGACCGCGCACCCGCTACACCGTCGGCCGGGACGCCGCCCTGGTCACCCGCCTGGTCCGGATGGTGTCCGACCGCACGCTCGACCGCATCCTCGCCGCCAACCTGCGCCGCCACTACCCGAAGGGAGCCACCGCCGTCCCCACTCGGAGCCGTCGGGTGGGACACGCCCGGTGCTAGAGCGAGGCGGAACGGGATCAACGAGCCGCCGGAGCAACTGTTCCTTGCCGGGGGAGGATGACCGCATGGCGTCGCGACTGGAGTTCGGTGAGAGCGTGTGGGCGGAGCTGGGGCGGCCGGTGGGCGCGCGTCGGCTGGAGAGCAGTCCGCGTTCGCGGGTGTGGCGGGTCGGGCTGGCCGGGGGATCCGCGGTGGTCAAGCAGGTGGTGGAGGGGCCGGACGCGGACGAGCGGTACGCCCGTGAGGTGACGGCATTGAGGCTGGCGGCGCGGGTCGATCCGCCGGTGGTCCCCGCGGTGCTGGGGGCGGATCCCGGGGAGCGGGTACTGGTTCTGGAGGATCTGGAGCATCTGCGCCCGCCGCGTGACTGGGTGGTGGCGTACGCGGGCGGGCTGGCGCGGTTGCATGCGGCCACCGGTCCGGGGGACGCGGGGGTACTGCCTCGATGGGCCGGGCCGACGCGGGGCGATGTGGCGTCGTTTCTGGCGCTGGCGGAGTCGCTCTCCGTCCCCGTGGCGCAAGAGGTGCCCGGTGAGCTGGACGCCTTGGTGGCGCGGCTCGGCAGTCTGCCCGGGGGCGCGTTGCTGCACGGGGATCCGTGTCCCGGCAATGACCTGCACACCGCCGAGGGTGTTCGGTTCATCGACTTCGAGCAGGCGTCCCTGGGCAGTGGTCTGGTGGAACTGGCGTATCTGCGAATCGGGTTTCCCACCTGCTGGTGCGCGACCGAGGCGTCCGCGCCGCTGTTGGAGCGGGCGGAGGCGGAGTATCGCTCGGTGTGGCGCGCGGAGACGGGGCGCGAGCCGGAGGGCGATGTGGTGGACGCGTGTGTGGGCTGGTTGCTGCGGGGGGACGCGCTGGTGGAGCGGGCGTTCCGGGGGACTGCCGACCATCTGGCGCGTGTTCCGGACGAGGACTGGACGTGGGGCACCGCGACCGCGCGGCAGCGGCTGGTGCACCGGCTGGGCGTGGTCGGACGGGTGGCTTCGGGCCGGCCCGGGCTGGGGACGGTGAGCCGTCTCTCTCTGGATCTGCGCGCGCGTATGCGCGAACTGTGGCCAGGGGTGCGGCCGTTGCCGTCGCGGCGCCCGGCGGGCTGACCGGTTCGGCGGGGGCGCTGGGGGGCGGTCGGGTCAGGCCGCTCGTTCGGCCGCGTTGCGCTCCACGCAGAATTCGTTGCCCTCGGGATCCGCGAGGGTCACCCAGCCCCCGCCGTCGGGGCGGCGGCGGTCGGCCACGAGGGTGGCGCCCAGGGCGAGGATGCGTTCCACCTCTTCGTTACGGGTGCGTTCCTGGGGCTGGAGGTCGAAGTGGACCCGGTTCTTGGCGATCTTTTCGTCGGGAACGGCGATGAACAGCAGGGTGACGCCTCGCGCTTCGAGGAGCGCTTCCGAGTCCCCGGGCAGGTCGTCGTCGGCGAGGGAGGCACCGAGGACCTTGCCCCAGAAGGTGCCGAGGGCGTAGGTGTCGCTGCAGTCGATCGATATGTGATGCACGAGAGAAGTCATGCGGGTCACAGTGGCGATGGCCGGCGGTGCTTGTCCAGCAGTTTTTGAGGCGGCGCCCGGTTCCTGGCGGCGTGGGGTGGCGGGGGTTTCGGCGCACCGCGAAATGTGGTCGACGCGGTGGTGCGGCGCGGGTAGATGTGGTTCATGACCACACCCTGGGAAGAGTTGTTGCCCGGTACACGACGGGCCTTGCTGCATCGTGTCGCTGTCGCGCAGGCGGAGGCGCGGGTGCCTTCGGTGGTTGCGGCGGTGGCGCGGGATGGGCGGATGGTGTGGTCGGGGGGGCGGGGCTCCGTGGACGGGCAGGAGCCGGATGCCGGTACGCAGTACCGGATCGGGTCGATCACGAAGACATTCACGGCTGTGCTGGTGCTGCGGTTGCGCGACGAGGGGCTGATCGGTCTCTCGGACCCGCTGGAGAAGCACCTTCCGGGCACGGGGGTGGGCGAGGTCACCGTCGCGCAGCTTCTGGACCACAGTGCGGGGCTCGCCGCGGAGAGTCCGGCTCCGTGGTGGGAGCGGACGCCTGGTGAGCTGCGCCCGGGGCTCGCGGATGTGCTGGGTGAGCGGCCGGTGGTGCACCCCGCCGGGCGGCGGCACCACTACTCCAATCCGGGGTTCACGCTGCTGGGTTCGCTGGTCGAGGCGGTACGTGGCATGCCCTGGGCGGAGGCCCTGCGGCGTGAGGTTCTTGAGCCGCTGTCCATGGACCGTACGACGCCGCAGCCGGTCGCGCCGGCTGCCGGCGGCTGGGCCGTGCATCCGTGGGCCGACGTGATGCTGCCGGAACGGGTCGAGTCTCTCGGGCTGATGGCGCCCGCGGGTCAGCTGTGGTCGACCGCTGCCGACCTCTGCCGGTTCGCGGGTTTTCTCGTGGCGGGCGATGAGAAGGTCCTGAGTGCGGCATCCGTGGCGGAGCTGCGCACGCCGTCGGTGGCACCGGAGACGGGTCAGTGGGACGGCGGCTACGGCCTCGGGACGCAGCTGATGCGGCACGGCGACCGGACGCTGGTGGGGCATACGGGGTCACTGCCAGGATTTGTCGCCGGCCTGTGGGCGAGCGTGGCGGACGGGGTGGCGGCGGTGGTGCTGGCCAATGCCACGTCGGGGCTGGCGTCCGGTTCGGTGGCGGCGGAGCTGATCGGGATCGTGGCGGACGCGGAGCCACGGATCCCTGCACCGTGGAAGCCGCTGCCCGAGGTGGACCAGGAGCTGCTGGCGCTCACCGGGCCGTGGTACTGGGGTACGCAGGCGGTCGGGCTGAAGCTGACGGCGGACGGCGGGCTGGAGCTGCGCCCGTTGCGCGGCGGCGGGCGGGGTTCGAGCTTTGTCCCGGCGGGCGACGGCGGCTGGACCGGGCTCGACGGCTACTACGCGGGGGAGACCTTGCGGGTGGTGCGGCGACCTGACGGATCGGTGAGCCATCTCGACCTCGGCTCGTTCGTCTTCACCCGGGGGCCGTACGAGCCGGGTGACGCGGTTCCCGGTGGGGTGGACGCGGGGGGCTGGCGCGGGCTCGGCGGGTAGTGCCGATGGTGATGTTTCACGTGAAACCGGACGCTCCGGCCACGGGGCGGTAGAGTGCGACCGGGCCCGAAGCCGCAAGCGCGAATTGCGACTTCGGGCTTTGTCGTTGAGGTGGGTCAGGTGCGGAACGCCTGGAGTTTCGCGCCTCCGTTCCATGCCTCCAGCAGACCCCGGTGGACGGCGGTCATGTCGTGGCGTCCGGCGAGCAGCAGTGCGTCACGAGTGAAGGGGCAGGTGGCGACGAGCAGGGCGATGTCGGCTTTGTGGTCGAGCTTGGCCATGCCGATGAACCGCTGTACGTCGCCGCTGGTGATGGTCGCCGCGGGGGTGCGTGTTCTGCACTGGACGACCACGCGGCGTCCGTCGGGGGTGTAGGCGACGATGTCGGCTCCGGTGTCGCCGTGGCCGCCGGTCAGAATGACCGGATCGCATCCGTCGCGGCGGCAGAGCCACGCGATGTGTTGCTCGAACTGGCTGCTGTTCATGGCGTCGAGTGCGTCCATGGAACCGGCTGCCCCGCTCTCGCGCAGGATGCGTTTGAGGCGGGTCACCTCGTCCTCCAGGGCTTCGATCCGGGCGCGCTGGTCGCCGTCGTTCCGGATGGCTGTGTTGAGCGCCGGGACGACCGCCGTGCCGATGGTGGTGCGGACGATGTCCTCGGCGATGCGCACCGCGTCCGCGTCGGCGGGCACGGCGGGGTGCCGGGCGAGGGCGTCGGTGATGCGGGTGTCGATCCACTCCTTCAGCCTGTGGATTAAGTTATCCACAGGCTCTACGGAGTGGCTCCGCTCGCTGTCGAGCAGGTACGTACGCACCTGACGTGCGACGATGCTGTCGCGGAGCAGCATCGCGATGTTCAGGACGGCGCGTCGGGAGAAGATCCCGAGGGAGCGGCTGCGGGACTTGATTCCACAGACTTGCTTGAAGTAAGTCAGTTCCTCGCCGCTGAGAACGCGGTATCCGTTGGCGTCGAGTTCGCTCCGGTGGTCGTGGATGACGGCCCAGATCGCGTTCTCACTGACCTCGAAGTAGGCGGCGACGTTCTTGGTCGTGGCATGCAGGCCGTCCGGTGACAGGGCCAGTTCTTTGACTCTGTCGAGGACTTCGTCGCGTTCCGCGACGCTTGCGCGCAGAGAGCTGGACTCCAGCAGAGCCATCTCATCGAGCATGTGATCCGTCTCCTCCCGGCCGTGCGGCCCGTGGGAGGGGCGGGATCCAGATGGGCATATGTCCCGCCCCCTTGCCGGGGGCAACGAGCCGGATCGGATAAGGATGCGGTTTTCAGATACTCAGTTTGAATCCGACATGGGAGGCGTTGAAGCCGAGTCGCTCGTAGAAGCGGTGCGCGTCGGTGCGGGTGGCGTCGGAGGTCAGTTGGACCAGTTGGCAGCCTTCTCGGCGCGATACGTCGATCGCCCATTCGATGAACCGGGTGCCGAGGCCGCTGCCGCGTTCGTCGGAGTGGACCCGTACCGCTTCGATGAGGGAGCGGGTGGCGCCGCGGCGGGAGAGCCCGGGGATGATGGTGAGCTGGAGGGTTCCGACCACGCGGTGGCCGCGTACGGCAACGACGAGGTGCTGGTTCGGGTCGGCGGCCAGCCGGGCGAAGGCCGCGGTGTAGGGAGTCAGGTCGTCGGGCGACTCGCGCTGTGCGCCGAGCGCGTCGTCCGCCAGCAGGGCCACGATGGCGGGGATGTCGTCGGGGACCGCGGTCCGTATCTCCAGGTCGTTCATGGCCGGCAGCGTACGCCGCCGGGGTGTCGCCGGGGTGAGCGGTCAGCCCGTGGCCAGGGTCAGTGGTGCGAAGCGGCGGGCCCGGTCGCCGGGCAGGTCGGGGAGGCCGTACGTCATGAGCGTGGTGCGGTTGGCGGGTTCCAGACCGTGTTCTTTCAGCCAGTTGAGCAGCCCTTCGTCGCGTACGTCGACGGAAGTGCGCAGCGGCCGGTCCGGGCCGGGGGCGAGGGCGGAGATCAGGGCCTTCGCGGTGTCGGTGTCCCGGGCGACGAGGGGGCCGATGACATCGGCCGCCGGGGTGGGCCAGGCCGCCGCGTATCCGGTGATCGCGGAGGCTTCCTCGGCGACTGCGAAGCGGTCGGCGAAGGCGGGGAGCCGCGCGAGAAGGTGGGTGCGGTCCGCTCCGAAGACCTCGTTGTCGAGGCGGACGACGGCGGGCAGGTCGGCGGCGGTCGCGGGCCGCGTCGCCGGGAGCGGTGTACCGGGGCCCGAGGGCCGGAAGCGGCCGAGGACGGTCTCGACGGTGCTGATGCCGGTGAAGCCGAGCCGTTCGTAGAGCGGTCTGCCGTGGGGCGTGGCGTAGAGGACGAGCGGTGTGCTGCCGGCCTCGCGCAGGACATGGGTCATCAGGCGTTGTCCGAGCCCCTGACGGGCGTACCGGCCGGCGACGAGGAGCATGCCGACGGCGGCGAGTTCACGGCCGTAGGAGGTGACGACGCAGACCGCGGCCAGGCCCTTGCCGTCCGGGTCGTCGATGCCGTGGCCGGTGCCCGCCGACAGGAGCAGGCCCCATCGGTGCTCTTCGCGTGCCCAGTCACGGTCTTCGGCGAGGTCCGCGCAGGCCGTGAGATCTCTCATGGTCAGGCGCCGGATGGGCAGTGCGGAGTGCGGTGTCGGCATGGAGATCAGGCTGTCGGAGCCGGTGATCGTTCGTCCACCGTTTTACGGGAAGTGGCCAGGACTCGGAAGCGTCGGCCGCGGCGGGTGAGCCCCCAGGGCTTGAGGACGGAGATGGCCGTCATGAAGAGGTACGCGGTGGAGGAGACGACGGGGGCCGCGACGAGGCTGAGGTCGGGCTGTCCGTCGGCCGCGGCCTGGTGGATGTTCGGCCGCAGGGCGAAGACGGTCGCCGAGAGTGTGACGAGAGTAAGCCAGAACTTGATCCGGACCCAGTGATGGCGCGCCAGGCCCCAGGGGGTGCCGAGGGAGAGCAGTACGCCGCTGAGGAAGGCGAGCAGGGCCAGGGGAACGATCAACCAGTCGGCGATGATCTGCATGGCGCGGTAGGCGGCCTGCGTGGTGGCGGGGTCTTCCGTGGTGTAGGCGGCGATGCCGAGGGCCAGCAGACCGAGGGCGAGTCCCAGCCAGCTCACGGAGGCGATGACGTGGAGGGTGAGGAGGGTCCGGCGTGCGGGCCGCTTGAGTTGTTTCACGTGAAACACGGTGCCTGGCGGGTGGACCGCGGGCGTCTGCCCACGGGAGTAACCGCGCGTACTAGCCTCGGCGTACATGGCGAGTATGACGAGCACGGCGAGCGGACCCAGGCTTCATCTCTTCGACCTCGATGGCACCCTCATCCGTGGTTCGGCCGCCGCGGTGGAGATCTCCCGGCAGTTGGGGGTGGGCCGCGAGATCGCTGAGCTGGAGCGGGACTTCGTCTCTCGGGGACTGCCGCCGGACGAGTTCGCCGTACGGGCCCGGGAGTTGTGGGCCGAGCTGACGGTGGAGCAGGTGGCGGCGGCTTTCGAGGGTGCTCCCTGGCTGTCGGGAATCCGTGAGGTGTGGGACGACATCCGGAAGAGAGGTGATTACTGTGCTGTTATCTCCCTCTCGCCTGATTTCTTTGTTTCGCGGCTGCTGGAGTGGGGTGCGCACGCCACGCATGGTTCGCGGTGGCCGGGTCTGCCTTTCACCGAGCCGGTGGACCGGGCGGGCATTCTCAATCCCGCCGCGAAAGTGAAGATCGCGAACCGGCTGTGTGCAGAGTTCGGGGTGGGGCTGGACCGCTGTGTTGCCTATGGTGATTCGATGTCCGATGCGGAGATCTTCACGGTGGTGCCCTGTGCCGTGGCCGTGAATGCCGATCACCACCTGTCGGGGCTCGCCACGTACACGTACTCGGGAGACGATCTGCGAGAGGTCTATGAACTGGTGAGCCTCCAGCAGTAATACTCTGATCCGGAGGTGCCGTGGAAACGCGGCGGGGATCCGGCGATTGAGTGCGGGAGCGATGCACCCTAACGGTAAATCCAGTGTGGATGCCCGAACTTCACGCTCTTTGTCCGCTGTGGCGGCATGGCCTGCCATGCTGCGACGACGGGCGTTGCGCGCTGTCCCGTATTCCCGCGCTTCCTGTCCCCGCGGGGGCTGAGGCGGGGGTCGGGGCGGGCTGTCGGCAGCCCGAGTCAGAACGGGGAATTGCCTGCGTATTCCGGACCAGCGGATGTGCGCAGACCGACCGAAAGATGTTCGAGGCGAGGCACACGATGGACGCTCCGACCACCACGTCGGCTGACAACGGCACTCCCGGGGACGACGGCGGCTCCGGGGAGCGCGCGAGCGGCGGTTGGTTCTCCCCTCGCCGGGCGCCGAGCGGCGAGGGCCGGCCGGACCCGACGGCATCGGGCGGTGCCGGAGAGGCGGCGGGCCGGGACCGAATACCCGCCCAGGGCCGTACCTTCGCCTCGCTGCGCCCGGTGGGCTCCGGCGGCACCCGGACGGCGCCGCCGTGGCGCGACGGCCCGGCCGCCCCGGGCCAGGGGCCTGGTGCGGAGCAGCCGTCGCCCGCGCAGCCGCTTCCCGCGGACGAGAGCGTTCCCGACGCGTTCCGGCTGCGGCCCAAGAGCACGCGCGCGGGGGAGGGTCCCGCGGCCCATCCGCAGCTCTCCGAGGGACCGGGGACGACAGCCGGGGGGATCGGCGGGCCCGTTTCCGCGGCCGCCGCGGAGGCGGCGGTACGCTCGGCCGCCGCGCGCCCCGGCCCCGTACCGCCGTATGCCGACGACGCCGTACGGCACCATCCCGTGCAGCCGGAGTACGAGCGCCCCCCGGGCGGCGAGAGCGCCCCTGCGGCGCCCGAACCGGCTGACGCCGAGCGGGCCGCGGAGCCATCCGGTGGCGAGCAGCGTGTGCAGGATGCCTCTCCGGGCGCCTCTCCGCCGCCGCAGATGCCCGTGTCGGCGGCGCTGCCGCCCGAGGCGCCGGCCGCCGCCCCGGCGGCCCCGGCGGGGCAGCCGTCGGTCGTGCCGCCCGCTCCCGCGGTGCCCGACCCGAACGCCTCGCCGGACGCGATCCTCGTCCGCCGGACGCTGGCCGAGGTCGCCCCGGTGGCCGACCAGCTCACTTCGTACTTCTACTCCCTGCTCTTCGTACGCCATCCCGATCTGCGCGGGCTGTTCCCGGTGGCGATGGACGCGCAGCGCGACCGGCTGCTCAGGGCGCTGCTCACGGCCGCCGAGCACATGGACTCGCCGGCGGTTCTCACGGACTATCTTCGGCAGCTCGGCCGCGGGCACCGCAAGTACGGCACCCAGTCGGCGCACTACCCCGCGGTCGGTGAGGCCCTCATGGGCGCGCTGGCGCGTTACGCCTCGGCCAGCTGGGACGAGGAAACCGAGGGGGCCTGGGTCCGGACGTACACGACCATCTCCCAGATCATGATCGACGCGGCGGCCGAGAACGAGCAGCACGCTCCGGCGTGGTGGCAGGCCGAGGTCGTCGCGCACGAGTCGCGGACCTCGGACATCGCCGTGGTGACGGTCCGTCCGGACCAGCCGTACCCCTTCCTCGCCGGGCAGTACACGAGTCTGGAGACGCCGTGGTGGCCGCGGGTCTGGCGGCACTACTCCTTCGCGTCGGCGCCCCGCCCGGACGGTCTGCTGTCGTTCCATGTCAAGGCGGTGCCGGCGGGCTGGGTGTCCAACGCGCTGGTCCATCACGCGAAGCCCGGGGACGTGCTGCGGCTGGGGCCGCCGGCCGGCTCGATGACCGTCGACCACAGCACGGACAACGGTCTGCTCTGTCTGGGCGGCGGGACCGGTATCGCACCGATCAAGGCGCTCATCGAGGATGTCGCCGAACGCGGGCAGCGGCGTCCGGTGGAGGTGTTCTACGGTGCGCGCAGTGATCACGACCTGTACGACATCGAGACGATGCTGGAGCTGGAGAGCGCGCACCCGTGGCTGTCGGTGCGCCCGGTGGTCGCGGAGGGGCCCACGGCGGGGCTGACGGGGCGGCTTCCCGAGGCGGTGCGCGACCACGGTCCGTGGCACGAGTTCGACGCGTATCTGTCGGGGCCGCCGGGGATGATCCGCAGCAGTCTGGACGCGCTGCGGGGCGCCGGGATCCCTTCGGACCGGATCCGCCACGACTCTCTCGAGGAACTGGTCGCGGCGGCCACGTAGCACCCGGCCACGCCCGGTCACGGAATGTCCGTTCCCGGCTCCCCGGCCGGCTCGTGTCGGCCGGGGACCGCCGGTCAGCCCAGGTCGGGGGCGTGCATCGCGCGCACACCCTCGATATTGCCGTCCAGGTAGTGGCGCAGGGAGAGCGGTACGAGATGGACGGCGGCGATGCCGACCCGGCTGAACGGCACCCGGACGATCTCGTACTCCCCGAGCGGCTCGTCGATCTCGGGGCCGTGCCGCAGGGAAGGGTCCATCGAGTCGAGCCGGCAGACGAAGAAGTGCTGCACCTTCACGCCGGTGACGCCGCCGTCGGCGATGTGCTCCACGGTGTCCACGAAGCACGGCACCACATCGATGATCTTGGCGCCGAGTTCCTCGTCCACCTCGCGGTGGAGGGCGTCGACGACGGTGGCGTCCGTTCTCTCGACCCCGCCGCCGGGTGTGAGCCAGTACGGATCCACCCCTGGCTTGGTCCGTTTGATCAGGATCAGGTCGTCGCCGTCCAGCAGGATGGCGCGTGCGGTGCGCTTGACCACGGGCCGTTCGGTCATGGGAAGAGGTTCGCCCGTCCCACCACTTCTGAAACTCCCGGCGCCGCTCCGGCTCGCTGCTCACCACTCCACGGCGGCCCGCAGCAGCCACTCGTGCGCCCGCGCGACCGGCGGCAGGGCGAGCGTGCCGGTGCGCACGGCCAGGAAGTACGTGCGCAGCGGGGGGACGGGCGGGTCGAGCAGGGCGATGACCTCGCCGCGCTCCAGGGCCGCCTCGCAGAGGTAACGGGGCAGGACGGCGAGCCCGGCGCCCGCCGCCGTGCACTCCAGCACGGCCCGTAGGTCAGGGGCGATCACGGTGCCCGCCGCCGCGGGCCGGGTCTCGAACACGGTGGCCCAGTAGCGGGAGACGAACGGCAGGGACTCGTGTACCTCGACGACCGGAAGCTGTTCGAGCACCACGATCCGCTCGCGCAGCACCTCGTGGCCGAGGCGGGCCGCCCAGCGGGGAGCCGCGATCAGGACGTGCTCCTCGTCGCAGAGCGGAGTCGAGGTGAGCAGCCCGCCGCGCGGCCGGGCGGTGGTGATGGCCAGATCATGATGTCCGGCGGCCAGCCCTTCCAGGGTTTCCTCGGAGTTTCCGAAGAATGAGGTGCGCAGTGCGAGGCCCTGGGCGGTGAGCGCGCTGAGCGCGGGCAGGGCACGCAGGGAGGTGAATTCGGGCGGGCCGGCGAGATGGAGCGTGCGTACGCCGGACTCCTCGTCGAGTCCGGTCTCGGCGATCTCGACCAGGGCGTCGAGATGGGGTGCGGCGCGGTGGGCGAGTTCGTCGCCGATGGTCGTGGGGGTGACGCCGCGGGCCTGGCGGAGGAAGAGGGGGCGTCCGAGCTGCCGTTCCAGGGTCCTGATCTGGCCGGTCACGGCGGGTTGGGAGAGGCCGAGCAGGGCCGCGGCGCGAGTGAAGGAACCGGCGCGGTGCACGGTGACGAAGGTGCGCAGAAGAGCCAGGTCCATGTCCCGCTCTCCCGTCTCGAACCGCGCCTGCGCCCTGTCCGGACAGGGCCTCGCCCCCGTGGCGACCCTGCGTCGCCAACTATAAATAAGTCGATAGGCCGCTGTCGCTACTGTGATTGGACACTGACGCAGAGTCAACTAGCCTTGGTTAAATGGTTCTCCGCGCGTGGAACCTGGGACGGTCCGAGCCATGAGGGGGGAGGCTCGGACCGTCTCTTTCGTATACGGCCCCGTACGGCGACAGTGGACGGCGGGCCGCCGTCGGCCCCGCCTCGTGCGATCGGCGTCCGCCGTGTCCGGTCAGTGCCCCGTTGTCCGGCCCACCGTGTCGAGGGCGTTCAGGACGTCCGCGAGCAGGTCCTCGGGATCCTCCGCGCCGACGGAGAAGCGGATGAAGCCGTCCGGCACGGCGTCGCCGCCCCAGCGTCCGCGCCGCTCGGCGGTGGACCGTACGCCGCCGAAGCTCGTCGCCTCCTCCACGAACCGCAGCTCGCCGAGGAATCGTTCCGCCTTGTCCTGGTCGGGCAGGACGAAGGAGACCACGGAGCCGAAGCGGCGCATCTGGCGCGCGGCGACGGCGTGCGAGGGGTCGCCGGGCAGCCCGGGGTGGCGCACGCCGCTGACGTCGTCGCGCTCCGCCAGTGCGCGGGCGATGACCAGCGCGTTGGCACACTGGCGCTCGATACGGAGCTGGAGGGTGGCGAGCGAGCGGTGGGCGAGCCATGCCTCCATCGGCCCGGGGATCGCCCCGACGACCTTGCGCCAGCGCCGCACCCCCGCGGCGAGTTCCGGGTCGCCGCTGGTCACATGGCCGAGGAGGATGTCGCCGTGGCCGGTCATGCCCTTGGTGTCGCTGGCCACGGAGAAGTCCGCGCCGAGCTCCAGGGGGCGCTGGCCGAGCGGGGTGGCCAGGGTGTTGTCGACGGCGACGAGGGTGCCGCCGGCGTGCGCCTCGCGCACGAGCCGGCGGATGTCGCAGACGTCGAGACCGGGGTTGGACGGCGTCTCGATCCACAGGAGGCGCGCCCCCGCCAGGACCCGGAGCTGGGCGTCGCCGCCGGTCGGCGCGGTCCGCACCTCCACGCCGTACGCCTCCAGCCGTTCACGCAGCAGCGGAAGGGCCTGGTACCCGTCGTCCGGCAGGACGATCGCGTCGCCGGCCCGGAGCTGGGAGAAGGCCACCGCGGAGATCGCGGCCATGCCGGAGGCGAAGGCGACGGTCTCGACGGACCCGCCGGGCGCCTCCAGCTCGCTGATGGCCTGTTCGAGATGGGTCCAGGTCGGGTTCTCGTCCCGGCCGTAGGTGTACGGGCCGGTCGGATCGCCCGGCAGGTGGAAGTGGGCGGCGAAGACCGGCCCGGGGAGGGTCGGTTCGTGCTTCACCGGCTCGGGCAGCCCCGCCCGTACGGCTCTCGTGCCGTCGCCGATGTCCGAAGAGTGGTTCATGGCCGGCCTCAGTCGCTGTCGTCGGGGAGCGCGACGTTCAGTGCCCAGGACACCACGGAGATGACCAGACCGCCGAGCACGGCCGTCCAGAAGCCCTCGACATGGAAGCTCAGGCTCAGCTTCTCCGCGAGCCACGAGGTCAGCAGCAGCATCAGGGCATTGATCACCAGGGTGAACAACCCGAGGGTGAGGATGAACAGCGGCAGCGTCAGCAGCTTCAGCACCGGCTTGACGAGGAAGTTGACCAGCCCGAAGAGCAGCGCCACCAGGATCAGCGTCAGGGCCTTCCGGCCGGTGCTCTCGCCGGTCAGGGTTATGTTCTGGATCAGCCAGATCGCCACCGCCAGGGCCGCGGCGTTGGCGATCGTCTTGACTAGGAAATTCTTCATGGTCTGATCGTGGCATGAAGGCATTTCGACTGGATGAGCTGGAGGCGGAGCGTGCCGCCAACGACGGCGCGTATCTGCAGTTTGTACGAGAACGCAACATGTCCGTGGGCCTGTACGCGCTGGACGCCGGCGCGACCGACCCGCAGCAGCCGCACCGGCAGGACGAGGTGTACTTCGTCGTCAGCGGACGGGCCTCGATCACGGTAGGGGCGGAGACCACGCAGGTCAGCCGTGGCAGCGTGGTCTACGTACCGGCCGGGGCCGCGCACAAGTTCCACCACATCACGGAGGATCTGCGGGTGATGGTGGTGTTCTCGCCGCCCGAGGGATGACCCTCAGATGTGTCTCAGGGTCGGATCAGGGGAGAGCGGGGGCTGTGAGGTCACCGCGGGTACTGCCGCGGCTCTAGCATCGAAGACGTACAGCGGATACATCACGACTCGGTGAAGCGAGGTAGGGACGATGGCGGTTCGGGAGATATTCACGGGCATGCCCTGGTGGGTCAAGTGGATCGCGGTGCCCGCGATCGCCATCGTGGTCTTCGGCGGGCTGATCATCAGCCTGCTCGCGTTCGTGATCGGCCTGCTGTTCAAGGTGCTGATATTCGTCGCCCTGGTCGGCGGACTGATCTACGTCGTACGGAAGTTCACGGCGTCGTCCTCGTCGCGCGGTGACTGGTAGGGCTGTCAGTCCATAGGGCTGTTAGCCCGCCCGAGGGAAAGGTGAAGGGGAAACCAACCCCCGCCCCGACCTGCCCCTAGAGTGGCTCACCTCTGCCGCACCCGGCGGGCCCCGGCCCGTCAGCACGCCTGGGGGTGATCTTTGGTCACAGCTACATCCGCCGCGGCTCCCACCCTGATCGGATCGGTGCGGCGGGCGATGCGACTGCTGGAGTTGGTGGGAGCCCATCCCCACGGAGCCACCGCGAAACAGCTCGCGCGCGAGGCGGGGCTCGCCCTCCCCACCGCCTATCACCTGCTGCGCACCCTCACCTACGAGGGCTATCTCCACCGCGAGAGGGGCGTCTTCGTTCTCGGGGACGCCGCCCAGCGGCTGGTGTGCGCCGGAGCCGCCCGGAGCCGCCGCGCCACCCTCGCCGAGGTCCTCGGCCGACTGCGCGACGCGCTCGGCGTCCCCGTGTACTTCGCGGTCTACCACGAGGGCGAGATGGACCTCCTCTGCGTGGCGGACAGTCCCGCGTGCCCCGCGGTCGACGCCCACGCCGACTTCCGCGCGACCGCCCATGCCCACGCGATCGGCCAGTGTCTGCTGAGCCAGCTCGACGAGGCGTCCCGCCGGGACCATCTGGACCGCTATCCCGTTCGCCCGCTCACCCCGTACTCGGTACGGGACCGGAGCACCCTGCTGGAGCGTCTCGACTCGCTGGGGCGGATGGAACCGGTCGTGGCCCGCCAGGAGTACCGGCTCGGGACGGTCTGCGCCGCCGTGCCGATCACCGTCGGATCCGCTGCGGCCGCGCTGGCCATTTCTATACCGCTCCGTCAACAGGAACGACTGCTTCCGGCGGCCGAGCGGTTACGCAGAGAGATCGGATCCCTGCTGACCTCGCAAATCCTCTCTATCAGTATCTGAAAAATTACTCCTTGTGATCTGCTAGCGCTTACAGGACTATGGCGTCAAGAGGGTCAACGGGGATCATTCCCAGCCACTGTTCCATCTACTCCGGAGTACAACGATGCGCGAGTCGGTCCAGGCCGAGGTCCTGATGAGCTTCCTCGTCTCCGAGGAGCTGTCGTTCCGTATCCCGGTGGAACTCCACTACAAGGTGGCTGATCCGTACGCGGTGCGCATGACGTTCCATCTGCCCGGCGACGCGCCTGTGACCTGGACTTTCGGCCGCGAGCTGCTGCTCGACGGCATCAACACGCCCAGCGGGGACGGGGATGTGCACATCTCGCCGACGACGCCCGAGGACCTGTCCGACGTCCATATGCGGCTCCAGGTCGGCGACGACCACGCGCTCTTCCGGGTCAGTGCCGCGCCGCTGGTGGCCTTCCTGGACCGTACGGACCGGTTGGTTCCGCTCGGCCAGGAGCGCACGCTCAGCGACTTCGAGGACAGTCTTGAGGAGGAGCTGGGCCGCATCCTCGCCGAGGAGAACGCCGGCTGACGGCTCGTTGAGGGGGCCGTCCGGGTGATTCCGGTGTCCGGGGTGTCCACGGGGCCCCGGAAGGGTACGGACGGCCCCGCGGACCGCTCAGAGCCGCTCCGGGGCCGCTCCGGAGAGGCTCTCCCGCGCTACTTCTTGCGGCGGCGGCCCCTGCTGCCCGGGGCGCGTACGGGCGGGGCCGGCACCAGCATCCCCGGCTCCAGAGGTCCGGGACCGGGCCCCGCCCCCGGTCCCGGCAGGGCGGGCGGCGCGGACGGAGCCGGGGGGTTCTCCGGGACGGACCGGTCGGCGGAGACCACCAGCGCCGCCAGCGCCGTGGTCACCGGCACCGAGGCGACCAGACCGATCGACCCCACCAGCGTCCGTACGATCTCCTCCGCCACCAGCTCACTGTTGGCGACCGTCCCCACGCTCGACTGCGCGATGGAGAAGAGCAGCAGGAGCGGCAGTGCGGCGCCCGCGTAGGCCAGCACCAGTGTGTTGACCACGGACGCGATGTGGTCCCGGCCGATCCGGATGCCCGCCCGGTAGAGCGCCCGGGGACCCATCGTCGGATCCGCCTGGCGCAGCTCCCACACCGCCGAGGTCTGGGTCACCGTCACATCGTCCAGCACACCGAGCGAACCGATGATCACACCGGCGAGCAGGAGGCCGCTCATGTCGATCTCGGGGTAGAGGCCGTGGATCAGTCCCGTGCTGTCGTCGGTGTTACCGGTCAGGCTCGCCCAGCCGATGAAGAGCGACCCCAGCAGCCCGATCAGCAGCAGCGAGATCAGGGTGCCGAGCACCGCCACCGAGGTGCGGGCCGTCAGCCCGTGACACAGATACAGCGCGACCAGCATGATCGCGCTCGCCCCCACCACCGCCACCACCAGCGGATTCGATCCCTGGAGGATCGCCGGCAGGATGAACAGGGTCAGGATCGCGAACGAGACCACGAGCGCCACCAGCGCCATGACCCCCCGCATCCGCCCCACCGCGATCACCGCGATTGCGAAGATCCCCGCCAGCAGCGTCAACGGGAACTGGCGGTCCACATCGGACACCGAGTACTGGAGATCACGGGGCGCGTCCGGTGCGTAGGCGACCACAACGCCCTGTTTCACGTGAAACTGCCGTGGCGCGTCCGGCTGGACGATCTCGATGAAGGTGTGGCCCTTCTCCTTGCCGCTCTTCAGCTCGACCGTCGCCTTCTTGCACTCGCCGGTCTCCTCCTGCACCGCCTCGCGGCCCTGGGGCGTGGAGGTGTCACCGGTCGACGGGACCTGGGAGGCGTTCACGTCCTTGCAGGCGACCCGCTCGACCTGGACCACCTGGCCCTCGAAGGTCTGCCGGTCGAAGCCCACACCGGTCCGCTCGTGCGCGGGCGCGCCGCCCGGCCAGAGCACGGCGAGCCCGACCACCACGGCGGCCGCGAACGGAATCAGCACCGCCGCGATCACCTTGCGGAGGTGCCGCGAGACCGGCGCGGCGGGGCCATGGCTGTGCGAGTGGCCGTGTGCGTGGCCGTCCGATTCGTGGGTCTGCATGGGTGGTGTCACCGACCGATCATCGCAAGAAGGCGGAGAAAGCGCGGGGCCCTCTGTTCAGCGCGCCCGATCTGACGCTAGCGTGGGGGCACCTTTGCACACGCGGGAGCTCGGAGCACCGGGCTGAGAGGGCGCTGACGTGTAGTCCCGGGGACGGGTCCCCGGACACCTGCGCTGCGCCGACCGCTGAACCTGTTACCGGGTAATGCCGGCGTAGGGAGTAGGTCTCATGACCGTTCAGGACGCACACACGCCTGCCTCCGGCTCGGAGGACACGAGCGCGGACACCAGCACGGACACCAGCGCGGACCCGGGCCTCCGGGGCGGGACCGCGGGCGGACGGCCCATCGGCTGGCACAAGGGATATATCGAGGGCTCCCGCCCCGATCTCCGGGTGCCGGTCCGCCAGGTCCACCTCACCAACGGCGAGGACGTCACGCTGTACGACACCTCGGGGCCGTACACCGACCCCGCCGTCGACACCGACGTGCGCCGCGGACTCGCGCCACTGCGGGAGAACTGGATCATCGGCCGCGGCGACACCGAGGAGTACGCGGGCCGGCCACCGCGACCCGAGGACGACGGGCTCAAGCACACTTCCCCGCGCGGGGGGCTGCTACGGAGCGGAGCGGCCGATCTGCGGGGCCTCGACGCGGTCTTCCCCGGTCGGCCGCGCCAGCCCCGCCGGGGCCGCGAGGGCCGGGCCGTCACCCAGCTCGCGTACGCCCGCCGCGGGGAGATCACGCCGGAGATGGAGTATGTCGCGATCCGCGAGAACGTCTCCCCGGAGACCGTCCGCGAGGAGATCGCCGCGGGCCGCGCCGTACTGCCGGCCAACGTCAACCACCCGGAGATCGAGCCGATGATCATCGGCAAGCGGTTCCTGGTGAAGGTCAACGCCAACATCGGCAACTCCGCGGTCACCTCCTCCATCGAGGAGGAGGTGGAGAAGATGACGTGGGCGACCCGCTGGGGTGCCGACACAGTCATGGACCTCTCCACCGGGCGCAACATCCACACCACCCGCGAGTGGGTGCTGCGCAACTCCCCCGTGCCCATCGGCACCGTGCCGCTCTACCAGGCGCTCGAAAAGGTCGACGGCAAGGCCGAGGAGCTGACCTGGGAGATCTACAAGGACACCGTGATCGAACAGGCCGAGCAGGGCGTCGACTACATGACGGTCCACGCCGGTGTCCTGCTGCGGTACGTGCCGCTCACGGCCCGCCGCAAGACCGGCATCGTCTCGCGCGGCGGCTCCATCATGGCCGCCTGGTGTCTCGCGCACCATAAGGAGTCGTTCCTGTACGAGAACTTCGACGAGCTGTGCCAGATCCTCGCCGCGTACGACGTGACGTACTCCCTCGGCGACGGGCTGCGGCCGGGCTCCATCGCGGACGCCAACGACGAGGCGCAGTTCGCGGAGTTGCGCACGCTGGGCGAGCTGAACTCGATCGCCAAGAGCCACCACGTACAGACGATGATCGAGGGTCCGGGCCATGTCCCGATGCACAAGATCAAGGAGAACATCGACCTCCAGCAGGAGATCTGCGAGGAGGCGCCGTTCTACACGCTCGGCCCGCTGACCACCGATGTGGCTCCGGCGTACGACCACATCACCTCCGGGATCGGCGCGGCGATGATCGCGTGGTGGGGGACGGCGATGCTCTGCTACGTCACCCCCAAGGAACACCTCGGTCTGCCGGACCGCGACGACGTGAAGACGGGCGTCATCACGTACAAGATCGCGGCGCATGCGGCGGATCTCGCGAAGGGCCACCCGGGGGCGCAGGAGTGGGACGACGCGCTGTCGGACGCCCGGTTCGAGTTCCGCTGGGAGGACCAGTTCAACCTGGCGCTCGATCCGGACACGGCACGGGAGTTCCATGACGAGACGCTGCCGGCCGAGCCGGCGAAGACGGCTCATTTCTGCTCGATGTGCGGACCCAAGTTCTGCTCGATGAAGATCTCGCAGGACATCCGGCGCAAGCACGGCGGCGAGCTGGCGAGCGGCGTGCCCGGCAGGGAGGGAACGGGCGGCACGGGCCGTGCGGGCGTAACGGACCGTGCGGACGGGGACCGTGCGGACGGTCCGTCGGCCGACGAGATCGAGGCGGGCATGGCGGAGAAGTCCAAGGAGTTCGCCGCGGCCGGCAACCGGGTCTATCTGCCGCTGGTCGACTGACCGCTCCTGCGCCGGGCCACTCGGAGGGCCCGGCCCCGGGTTCCCGCCCCGGGCCCGGCGTCGGTCATGACGTGACCGAGCGGCCCGGACCACCTGCCGGGGTCATTCCGGCCGGTGTTCCGGGCCGCCGAAGTCGGGGCTGGTGAAGTCCGGACCACTGAAGTCCGGGCTGCTGAAATTCGGCCGCCGTCCGGCGGAGGAGCCCTCGTCGGGGCTGCTGAAGTCCGGCCTGCTGTAGCCGATCTTGGGGAGCTGACCGGACGGACGAGGCGGGGCCGGCGCCGCCGGGTCCGCGCTCGGGTCGTCCAGGGCGGCCCGCAGGAAGGGCAGGATGCCGCGCTCCAGCAGGGCATGGCGCCACGCCTCGCGCGCGCGGGCGACCTCGTCGGGCAGCTCTCCGCCGGCCGTCTCGTCGGCGGGAAGCTGGGTCGAGCTGTTGCGCAACGCGGTGACCAGCAGCCCTATCGCGGCGGCCAGGATGCCGAGCACGGTGACGGCCGCGAAGAACCAGCCCACGGCGAGCATGCTGTCCGCGAACGCGGGCGCCGGGTCGAGGGCCTTCAGGAGATAGCCGACGAGCAGGAAGATCGCCGCCGCGGTGCCGCCGAGGATCGGGACCAGGACCGTGATGACGGCCGTGAGCCCGGCGCCGGAGTCCGTCGTGGCGTCCTCCGCGGGGGCCAGCACCGAGTCGCGGATGGACGTGGTGGTGCCCGGTGAGCGGGACTCCTCGCGGATCTTGGCGTAGTGCTCGTACTCCGCCGTCGCGGAGGAGGCGATCCGGCCCGTCGCGTTCAGCGCCATCGTGCGCAACTGTTCCGCGTTGAGCCGCTCCCCGACGGCGGCGAGGTCCGGACGGTCGTGTGCATTGCGCAGCACATCACTGAGGATGCGCTCGAAATCCGCGCGATCCTCGCTCAGCAGGTGCGGAGCGCTATTCATGTGCATCCCCCGATACTCCGTAGGGCCGTTGAGCCCGTGTGGAACGAGCCGCAGTCGGCGGAAACGGAGGAGAGCCTGCTACGGATAGGCCGATGGTAGAGCGGTTTTGGCGTGCCGTAACAGGGGGTTTCCGGAAAACACCTGTCCTACATTGATTCAGTTGGCCAACGGAAGCTGTACGACCAGCAGTTTTCCTGCCATCGTCACACCGCCGTCCATGGCGATCGCCAGTCCGTCGGCATATACGTGTGGCCCTTCCACGACCGGTCCGGTGTCGCCTTCGTCGTCCGACGCGTCTTCTGTGCCGACTTCGCCGAGCAGATACGGAATCGGGCTGTGGCCGTGGACGACCCGTCCTCCGCCGTACTGGGAGAGGAGTTCCCGTACGGCCTCCGGGCCGCCTTCGTCACGGAACGCGAAGCGTTTGGTGAGTTTGCGGAACAGGTCCCAGCATTCGTCGGCGTCATTGCGCGTCAGGATCTGGTAGATGGTGTCGTTGACCTCGTCGATGGACGAACCGTAGTCGAGATAGGCCGTGGTGTCGGAGTGCATCAGCAGATGCCCGTCCTCCTCGACCACCGCGTCGAGATGGGACATCCACTGGAGATGGACATCCTGGAGGCGCTCCATGTCCGTGCGCTGGCCGCCGTTGAGGATCCACGCGGCCTGGAAAGTGGCGGTGCCCGCACCGGAGTTGACCGGGGTGTCACCGAACCGCTTGGCGCCGATGAGGAGCAGTTCGTGATTACCCATCAGGGCCTTGCAGTAACCGCCGGCCGCCGCGGCCTCCGCGGAGAGCCGCATGACGAGGTCGATGACCCCGATGCCGTCGGGGCCGCGGTCGGTGAAGTCGCCGAGGAACCACAGGCGTGCGTTGCCGGCCGCCCACTGGCCCTCGGCGTCGATCAGGCCCTGTTCGCCGAGGGCGGCGACGAGTTCGTCGAGATAGCCGTGCACGTCACCGACGACGTAGAGCGGTCCCGGTCCGTCGGAGTCGGCGGCCTCTGCGGGGTCGACGTTGACCTGCACGGTGTCGCCCCGGTTGACCCTCGTGATCACCGGGAGGTCGCGTTCGGTGGGGGTGTACCCCTCCGGCATTCCGTCGGCGGGGAACGCGTCGCCGGGGTGGCCCGACACGTCGGCCGCCGGGCGCTCGGGGCTCTCGGTCCCGGGGGCGGCGGCCGGGTGTGGCGCGGTGGCGGCGGGCATGTCCTGGCCGGCGGCCGGCTGCTCGGGAACGGTGCCGAGCTGCTCCTGCGGCGCGCCGGACTGCTCCTGTGCGGCGCTCAGCTCGTCCTGTACAGCGCCCTGTTGGTCCTGCGGGGCGGCTGACGGGTCCGGTACGGCGACCGGCTGCTCCGGCGCGCCGACAGGGGACCCCGAGGGCCCGCCGGACGCGGCGCCGGCCGGCGCCTGCTGCCCGGGCCGGACCGGCTGCCCGGCTTGACCCGGCTGTGCGGACTGCACGGGAACCTGCGCGTACGGCGGCACCCGGAAGTCGCGCAACGTCGCCGTCCGCACCGCGGGTCCCTGACCGGCCCCCTGTGTCATCGACCCCTCCACCACCGTCGTGCCGCAATACACCTCTCGGCCCCGCCGCCCTGCCGGACGGAGTGAGCCCGTCGGCGGAAAAGGGAAGGTCCGTGGTGTCGTGCGCCCATCATAGGAATGACCTCGGGCCTCTGTGACGCACCAGGGGTGGTGAATCGAATCGTACCGCCGGTTCGGCGGCTGTTTTCTCGCTGATCGCCCGAAATGCGGAAGGTCCGACCGTTCGGCCGGACGCCGGGATCCGCGGGCCGCACGCCGCCGCGGGGCGCCGAGAGGCGTCGTACGGCCCGGAATTGCCGGGCCCCGGGCGATAGCGTCCCGCTTTCGTACCGCCTCCGTACCGGTTCCGTACGGCGCCGGTACGGAGGCGGGTACGGAACCGGCGGGGCCGGCCCCGTACCGGCACGGCCGTGGCGCACGCGTCGCCTACGGCGGCGGTCAGTCGCCCGCCGGGGAGCGGGGAGCGCTGACGGTGGTGCGCGGCGGGCGCCGCTGCGAGGAGGTTCTGATGATCAGTTCGGTCGGTATCACCTGCTCGACCGGCCGGTCGGCCTCGATCCCCTCGATGGCGTCGATGAGGAGCTGGATGACGGCGGTGCCGATCCGGCGCGGCTTCAGCGAGAGCGTGGTGACGGGCGGTTCGGTGGAGGCGTACACCGTGGACTCGCTGCAGCAGACGATCAGCAGGTCCTCCGGTACCCGCAGCCCGTACCGCCGGGCGGCGGCGAGCAGATCGGTGCCATTGGGGTCGAAGAGGCCGTAGACGGCGTCCGGGCGGTCCGGGCGGGCCAGCAGCCGGTCGGCGGCGACGGCCCCGGCGCACGGGTCGTGGGCGGGGTAGGACTCGTAGACCGGATCCTGGCCGACGCGCTCGCACCAGTGCAGGTACGCCGTGGTGGAGAGCCGGGTGTAGGTGTCCGTGGTGGTGCCGGTGAGCAGCCCGATACGGCGGGCTCCGGCGTCGGCGAGATGGTCGAGCAGGTCGAGGACGGCCGCCTCGTGGTCGTTGTCGACCCAGGCGGTGACGGGAAGGGTGCCCGCGGGCCGGCCGTCGGAGACGACGGGAAGGCCCTGGCGGACGAGTTCGGCGACGACGGGATCGTGGTCGGAGGGGTCGATGACCACGGTGCCGTCGAGGGCGACGTTCGCCCAGACGTCGTGGCGGGAGGTGGCGGGGAGGATGACGAGGGCGTAGCCGCGGGCGAGGGCGGCGGAGGTCGCGGCCCTCGCCATCTCGGCGAAGTAGGCGAACTCGGTGAAGGTGAAAGGTTCATCCCCGTACGTGGTCACGGTCAGGCCGATGAGCCCCGACTTGCCGGTACGGAGGGTTCGGGCGGCGGCGGACGGGCGGTAGCCGAGGCGCTCCGCTACTTCTCGGACATGTCTCCGGGTGGCGTCGGGTAACCGTCCCTTGCCGTTGAGCGCGTCCGAGACAGTCGTGATGGAGACACCGGCTGCGGCGGCGACGTCCCGGATGCCCGCCCGACTCTGCCGGCTTCCCCGGCGGGTTGTGTCCGTCCGGCTCACCTGGTGTTTCCCTGCTGCTGTCATGGCGAGCCGATAGTAGGGCTCGATCGGGCGGTGGGGCCGGTCGCATATGCACCCGGCAGCAGGCACGTTTCTGCAAGACAGACCAAGGCCAACCTCCTTGGAACGCAAGGGAGTTAATCGTTACTGCCATGGTCTCCTATGCAGGGAGCGGTCTGGACCTGTTGAGAGGCCCATGTTTCGAAGAGGTCTCAACTCACCTCTACGAGGGATGCGCGCCACGGCGTGAGCCACCGGCGCTCGGGAGGGACGGAAGTGCTCCCCCCGGTTTTCCGGAGCCTGCGTCCTGATTCCGGGCGCCCGGCGTCCGCGGCGGCCGGCAATCCTCATAAGGTGAGCAGCATTGAAGGCGCCCGGACGGTGTAGGGCCGGGCGCCCACCGGATGAACGGCCGAGGAGGACCCGCGGTGAGCGAGACGAGCCCCAAGCTGCGCGCCGAGCTGGACGGCATTCCGACGTACAAGCCGGGCAGGCCGGCCGCGTCGGGCGGGCCCGTCGCGTACAAGCTGTCCTCCAACGAGAACCCTTACCCCCCGCTGCCCGGGGTGATGGAGCAGGCGGTCTCGGCCGCCGGGGCCTTCAACCGCTATCCCGACATGGCCTGTACCGGGCTGATGAACGAGCTGGCCGACCGGTTCGGGGTGCCCGTCTCGCACCTCGCGACCGGCACCGGTTCCGTGGGCGTCGCACAGCAGCTTCTCCAGGCCACGGCGGGGCCCGGCGACGAGGTCGTCTACGCCTGGCGCTCCTTCGAGGCGTACCCGATCATCACACAGATCTCGGGGGCGACCTCCGTCCAGGTGCCGCTGACGCCGGGCGATGTGCACGACCTGGACGCGATGGCAGAGGCGATCACCGACCGGACCCGACTGATTCTCGTCTGCAACCCCAACAACCCGACCGGCACGGTGGTGCGCCGGGCCGAGCTGGAACGATTCCTCGACCGGGTGCCCGGCGATGTGCTGGTGGTGCTGGACGAGGCGTATCGCGAGTTCAACAGGGATACGGCGGTGCCGGACGGCGTCGAGATCTACCGCGACCGCCCGAACGTGGCGGTGCTGCGCACCTTCTCCAAGGCGTACGGGCTGGCCGGGCTGCGGGTCGGATTCGCGATCGCGCACGAGCCGGTCGCCACCGCGCTGCGGAAGACGGCGGTCCCCTTCGGTGTGAGCCAGATCGCACAGGAGGCGGCGGTCGCCTCGCTGCGCGCCGAGGATGAGCTGCTGGGGCGGGTCGGATCGCTGGTCGCGGAGCGCGAGCGGGTGTACGAGGGCCTGGCCGGCCAGGGGTGGACGGTGCCCGTGACACAGGCCAACTTCGTCTGGCTGCGGCTCGGCGAGCGGACGTCGGCCTTCGCGGCGGCGTGCGAGGCGGCGGGTGTGGTCGTACGGCCCTTCGCGGGCGAGGGCGTACGGATCACGATCGGCGAGCACGAGGCCAACGACCTCTTCCTCCGGACGGCGGGGGCGTTCCGCAAGGAGCTCTAGCCCGGCTCCACTGTCGATTCGAACACACTTTTCATTCGAACGTGCATTTCGGGGGTGATCTCTGTGAGGTCGCCCCTGACGTGTGTCGAAGCCGGGGGAGGAACGTTTCCGGGAGCCGGCGCTCCCGGCGGGGATGCGGCGGCGCTCGCTCCCTGAGGGCGGCGGCACTCTCTCCTTGAGGGCCCCCCGCGAACCTTGAGGGACCCCCCGCGAAGATCCGGAAGACTTGTGCGACATAATGCTTGTGAATGTGAACGCGTTCACAAGCTCGTCCGGTTCCAGGCGTTACGCCCCGGTCAAAAGGGACGGACAGGCTTGACGTAAGGAGAGAAGACGTGGATCTCGCTCTGGCGCCGGAGACCCTGGCGCGCTGGCAGTTCGGCATCACGACCGTCTACCACTTCCTCTTCGTCCCCCTGACGATCTCGCTCGCCGCGCTCACCGCCGGGTTGCAGACCGCGTGGGTCCGCACGGAGAACCCGAAGTACCTCAGAGCCACCAAGTTCTGGGGCAAGCTGTTCCTGATCAACATCGCGATGGGTGTGGTCACCGGCATCGTGCAGGAGTTCCAGTTCGGCATGAACTGGTCCGACTACTCGCGCTTCGTCGGTGATGTCTTCGGCGCCCCGCTCGCCTTCGAGGCGCTGATCGCCTTCTTCTTCGAGTCCACCTTCATCGGACTGTGGATCTTCGGCTGGGACAAGCTGCCGAAGAAGATCCACCTGGCCTGCATGTGGATGGTCTCGATCGGCACGGTTCTCTCCGCGTACTTCATCCTGGCGGCCAACTCCTGGATGCAGCACCCGGTCGGCTACCGGATCAACAAGGAAGCGGGACGGGCCGAGCTCACCGACTTCTGGCGGGTTCTCACCCAGGACACGGCGCTCACCCAGTTCTTCCACACCATGACCGCCGCCTTCCTCGTCGGCGGCGCCTTCATGGTCGGCATCGCGTCCTTCCACCTCCTGCGCAAGAAGCACATCCCCGTGATGCGCACCTCGCTGCGCCTCGGCCTGATCACCGTCGTCGTCGCGGGCATGCTCACCGCCGTCAGCGGCGACACCCTCGGCAAGGTCATGTACAAGCAGCAGCCGATGAAGATGGCCGCCGCCGAGGCGCTGTGGGACGGCGAGGGACCCGCACCGTTCTCCGTGTTCGCCTACGGAGACGTCGACAAGGGCCACAACAAGGTCGCCATCGAGATCCCCGGACTGCTCTCCTTCCTCGCCAACAGCGACTTCACCTCGCACGTCCCCGGTATCAACGACATCAACAAGGCCGAACAGGAGAAGTACGGCCCCGGCGACTACCGGCCCAACATCCCCGTCGCCTACTGGTCCTTCCGCTGGATGATCGGCTTCGGCATGGCGTCCTTCGGCCTCGGCCTGCTCGGACTCTGGCTCACCCGCAGGAAGTTCCTGCTGCCGCCCGCCCTGCGGACCGGCGAGGACGAAGTCCCGCACCTCGTCCTCTTCCGCAACAAGGCGCTCAGTCCCAGGTTCGCCAAGTGGTACTGGATCACCGCGCTCTGGACGCTGCTCTTCCCGTTGATCGCCAACTCCTGGGGCTGGATCTTCACCGAGACGGGCCGGCAGCCCTGGGTGGTGTACGGAGTCCTGCGCACCGCGGACGCCGTCTCCCCCGGCGTCTCCCAGGGCGAGGTGATCACCTCGATGATCGTCTTCACCCTGCTGTACGCGGTCCTCGCGGTCGTCGAGGTCAAGCTGCTCGTGAAGTACGTGAAGGCCGGACCGCCGGAGCTCACGGAGGACGACCTCAATCCGCCCACCAAGATCGGCGGCGACCACGCGGACGCCGACCGGCCGATGGCCTTCTCGTACTGAGGAGTTGAGGAGCTATGCACCTTCACGACGTCTGGTTCGTGCTGATCGCCGTCCTCTGGACCGGCTACTTCTTCCTCGAAGGGTTCGACTTCGGCATCGGGGTCCTGACCAAGCTGCTGGCCCGCGACCGCAAGGAGCGCCGGGTCCTCATCAACACCATCGGGCCCGTCTGGGACGGCAACGAGGTCTGGCTGCTGAGCGCCGCCGGAGCCACCTTCGCGGCCTTCCCCGACTGGTACGCCACCCTCTTCTCCGGCTTCTACCTGCCGTTCCTGCTCATCCTGGTCTGCCTGATCCTGCGCGGGGTCGCCTTCGAGTACCGGTCCAAGCGGCCCGAGGAGAGGTGGCAGCGCAACTGGGAGCACACCATCTTCTGGACCTCCCTGATCCCCTCCCTCATGTGGGGCTTCGTCTTCGCCAACGTCGTGCAGGGCGTGAAGATCGACGCGGACATGGAGTACGCGGGCAACCTCGCGGATCTACTGAACCCGTACGCGCTGCTCGGCGCGCTGGTGACGCTCGCCCTCTTCACCTTCCACGGCACGGTGTTCGCCGCGCTCAAAACGGTGGGGGACATCCGGGTCAGGGCCAGGAGGCTGGCGCTCAGCCTGGGTGCCGTCACCGCCGTGCTGGCGCTCGGCTTCCTGGCGTGGACGCAGGCGGACAACGGTGACGGGGCGAGCCTGGTCGCGGCGGTCGTCGCCGTGGCCGCGCTGGTGACCGCGGTCGGGGCCGTCGCGGCGGGGCGTGAGGGCTGGTCCTTCACGTTCTCCGGGGTGACCGTCGTCGCGGTGGTCGCGATGCTCTTCCTGACGCTGTTCCCGAACGTCATGCCGTCCTCGCTGAACGAGGCGTGGAATCTGACGGTGACGAACGCCGCCTCCACCCCGTACACCTTGACGATCATGACCTGGTGCGCGGGGATCGCGACACCCGTCGTGCTGCTCTACCAGGGCTGGACCTACTGGGTGTTCCGCAAGCGGATCGGGACGCAGCACATCGCGGACGCGCAGCATGTCGCCGATACGCGCCCCGTCGCCGACGCGTAACGGGGGTTCGGCAGTGGGTGGCAGCAGGCGTCGCAGGAGTAGTCGTAGCGGCCGCGGTCGTAGCGGCGGAAGTGGGTGTTTCACGTGAAACCAATCGATCCGCGTCTGCTCCGGTACGCCCGCGCCACCCGAATCTTCCTGGTGGCCGTGGTAGCGCTCGGGGTGGCGGGGGCGGCGCTGGTGATCGCCCAGGCGATGCTGATCGCCGAGGTGGTGGTCGGCGCGTTCGAGCGCGGGTACGACGCCTCCGACCTGCGCACTCCCCTGCTGCTGCTCGCGGCGGTGGCCGTCGGTCGCGCCCTGGTCTCCTGGCTGACGGAGCTGGCGGCCCACCGGGCGAGCGCGGCGGTCAAGTCCGAGCTGCGCGGCCGGCTGCTGGAGCGGGCGGCCGCGCTCGGGCCCACCCGGTTGGGCGGCCGGCGCATCGGTTCGCTGGTCGCGCTGGCCACCCGGGGGATCGACGCGCTGGACGACTACTTCGCGCGCTATCTGCCCCAGCTCGGGCTCGCGGTGGTCGTCCCCGTGGCAGTGCTCGCGCGTATCGTCACCGAGGACTGGGTCTCGGCCGCGGTGATCGTCGTGACGCTGCCGCTCATCCCGATGTTCATGATCCTCATCGGCTGGGCCACGCAGTCCCGGATGGACCGGCAGTGGCGGCTGCTGTCCCGGCTGTCCGGTCACTTCCTGGACGTGGTCGCCGGGCTGCCGACCCTCAAGGTCTTCGGCCGTGCCAAGGCCCAGGCCGAGTCGATCCGTACGATCACCTCCGAGTACCGCCGGGCCACCCTGCGCACCCTGCGGATCGCCTTCCTGTCGTCGTTCGCGCTGGAACTGCTCTCGACGCTCTCGGTGGCGCTGGTCGCCGTCGGCATCGGGATGCGGCTCGTCCACGGCGACCTCGATCTGTACACCGGGCTGGTGGTGCTCGTGCTCGCGCCCGAGGCGTATCTGCCGATCCGGCAGGTCGGGGCGCAGTACCACGCGGCGGCCGAGGGACTCTCCGCCGCCGAGGAGATCTTCGCGGTCCTGGAGACGGAGCCCGTCGCGCGCGGTACGGAAGCGGTGCCGCGTACCGCGGGGACACCGGGCACGCCGCTGCTGGAGCTGGAGGGGGTGACCGTCCGCCACCAGGGTCGTACGGGACCCTCGCTGGACGCGGTCACCCTGACGGTCGAGCCGGGGGAGACCGTCGCCCTGGTCGGCCCGAGCGGCGTCGGGAAGACCACGCTGCTCCACACGGTGCTCGGCTTCGCCGTACCGGACGAGGGCCGGATACGGGTGAACGGCCGGGATCTCGCCTCCCTCGACCCGGAGCGCTGGCACGAGACCATCGCCTGGGTCCCCCAGCAGCCGTACCTCTTCGCCGGGACGATCGCCGAGAACATACGGCTGGCCCGTCCCGATGCGGACGACACGGCGCTGGTCACCGCGCTGCGGGACGCGGGCGCGTACGACTTCGTGTCGGCGCTCCCCGACGGCGCGGACACCGTGCTCGGCGAGGACGGTGCCGGTCTCTCGGCCGGCCAGCGCCAGCGGCTCGCGCTGGCCCGCGCCTTTCTCGCCGACCGGCCGCTGCTGCTCCTGGACGAGCCCACCGCGGCGCTCGACGGCGAGACGGAGGCGGGCATCGTCGAGGCGGTACGGCGGCTGGCGGCGGGCCGCACGGTCCTCCTGGTCGTCCACCGGCCGGCGCTGCTCGCGGTGGCGGACCGGGTGATCGCCCTCCCGGAGCTGCCGGAGAAGCCGGAGCTGCCGGAGGGGTCCGCACCGTCGGAGGGGTCCGCGCCGCCGGAAGGCGCCGCGCAGCCGATGCGTCCGGCGGGGCGTACGGAGACGGCGGTGTCCTCGGACGGCGTCTCCGCGGTGGAGCTGCGTGAACGCGCGGCGCTGCTGGACCCGTCGGCGGGGGAGCAGCAGCCGGTCGGTACGGCGGGAGAGCCGGCCGGTCCGGCCGGGGAGTCGGTCCGCGCGGCCGGGGAGTCGGTGCGTGCGGCCGGCCTCGTCTCGGGAAGTGAGCAGGCGGAGGAGAGGGCGGAGGCGGAGAAGACGCCAGCCGGCGGCGCGGCCCTGGGGGGCCGGAGCCCGCTCGCCCGGATGCGGGACGCCGCCGGGGCACTGCGCGGCCGCTTCGTGCTGGCCCTGGTCCTCGGCAGCTGCGCACTCGGTTCGGCCGTCGGCCTCATGGCCGTCTCCGGCTGGCTGATCTCCCGCGCCTCCGAGCAGCCCCCGGTGCTCTATCTCATGATCGCGGTCACCGCGACGCGTGCCTTCGGCATCGGCCGGGCCGTGTTCCGCTACGCCGAGCGTCTCGTCTCGCACGACGCGGTGCTCAGGATGCTCGCGGACCTCCGGGTCTCCGTGTACCGGCGGCTGGAACGCATCGCGCCCGCCGGGCTGCGCGCCACGCGGCGTGGTGATCTGCTGTCCCGGCTCGTCGCGGACGTGGACGAACTCCAGGACTACTGGCTCCGCTGGCTGCTCCCGGCCGGTACCGCCCTGCTCGTCTTCCTGGGCGCCGTCGGCTTCACCGCCTGGCTGCTGCCCGAGGCGGGCGCCGCCCTGGCGGTCGGGCTGCTCGCCGCCGGAGTCGGCGTACCGCTGCTGAGCGGCGTCTGCGCCCGCCGCACCGAGCGGCAACTGTCCCCGGCGCGCGGGCTGCTGGCCACCCAGGCCGTCGATCTGCTCCGGGGCACCGCCGAGCTGACCGTCGCGGGCGCGCTGCGCGGCCGGCTGCGCCGGGTGCGCGCGGCCGACGCGACGCTGACGTCGATCGCCTCGCGCAGCGCGGGCGCCCAGGCGCTCGGCGCCGGACTCACGGCGCTGATCTGCGGCGTGACCGTGGCCGCCGCCGCGTTCCTGGGCGTCCAGGCCGTGCACGCGGGGCGGCTCGCGGGCATCGAGCTGGCCGTGATCGTGCTGACCCCGCTCGCCGCGTTCGAGGCCGTCACCGGGCTGCCGCTCGCCGTGCTCCACCGGCAGCGGGCCCGTCGTAGCGCCGAGCGGGTGTGCGAAGTGCTGGACGCGCCCGTCCCCGTACAGGAGCCGGAACGGCCCGCGCCCGCGCCCGGATCGCCCTTCCCGCTGGAGGTGCGCGGACTGTCGGCGCGGTACCCGGGGCAGCGGCGGGACGCGCTCGCGGGCTTCGACCTGACGCTGACCGCCGGGAAGCGCGTCGCCGTCGTCGGTCTCTCGGGCTCGGGCAAGACCACGCTCGCCCAGGTGCTGCTGCGCTTCCTCGACGCCCGCGAGGGCACCTGCCGCCTCGGCGGCACGGACGGCGGAACGGATCTGGCCGCGCTCGACGGGGACACCGTACGGCGCCTTGTCGGGCTCTGCGCCCAGGACGCCCACCTCTTCGACAGCTCCGTCCGGGAGAACCTCCGGCTCGCCCGGACGGACGCGGACGAGGACGACCTGCGGGACGCGCTGCGCCGCGCGCGGCTGCTCGACTGGGTCGACGCGCTGCCCGCCGGGCTCGACACCCTCGTCGGCGAGCACGGCGCCCGGCTCTCCGGCGGCCAGCGCCAGCGCCTCGCGCTGGCCCGCGCGCTCCTCGCGGACTTCCCCGTACTGCTCCTCGACGAGCCCGCCGAACATCTCGACCTGGCGACGGCCGACGCGCTGACCGCCGATCTGCTGGCGGCGACCGAGGGGCGGACGACGCTGCTCATCACCCACCGGCTGCGGGGACTCGAATCGGTTGACGAAGTGATCGTGCTCGACGAGGGCCGCACCGTACAGCGTGGTCCGTACGGTGAACTCGCCGCCGTCGAGGGGCCGCTGCGGCGGATGCTGGAGCGGGAGCGGGCCGGCGATCTGCTCGGCGCGACCGCTGCGGCGCTCGCCGGTGGCACCACGGAGCGGGAAATCCGACTTTCGGTGTGAAATAGCCCTTATTACTCTCGGGTCCATGGAAGAGCCCGAACGCCTGGACCCGCCGGATCCGCTCGACCCCCTGGAAGCGGCCACCCGCGCGGCCGCCAGTCTGGAAGGGCTCTCCGCCGAGACCACCGCGCGGGTCCCCCAGCTTCTGGAGGCGATGTGCTCCGTCGGCGCGGGGCGCGGCCTGCACGCCACGCTCGACCGGATCTGCGCGACCGCCGCCGAACTCGTCGGCGCCCGGTACGCCGCGATCGGTGTCGTCGACGAACTGGGCGACGGGCTCTCGGACTTCGTCACGTACGGGGTCGACGCGGACACGGCCCGGCGCATCGGTCACCGTCCCGACGGACACACCGGACTCCTCGGTGCGCTGATCAGCCATCCTGAGGCGATCCGGCTCGCCGATCTGACGAAGGACCCGCGCGCGGCCGGATTCCCGCCGGGACACCCCCCGATGCGTACGTTCCTCGGGGTCCCGGTCCGGGGCCAGGGTGAGGTCTACGGGAACTTCTATCTCGCGGAGAAGACCGGTGCCGGGAAGACCGGTGCTGGGAAGTCACGCGCCGGGAATTCCGGCGCCGGGAAGTCCGGCGGAACCGAGGCCGACGGGACGGAGCCCGAGGAGCGGCGGCCTGCGGAGTTCACCGACCACGACCTCCACATGGTGCGCGTCCTGGCCACCGAGGCGGGCATCGCCATCGGCAACGCCCGGCTGTACGAGGCGGCCCGGCAGCGCGAACGGTGGATCGACGGCTCGGTCGCCGTCACCACCGCACTCCTCTCCGGCGGCTCCACCGAGGACGCGCTCAACATCGTCGCGGAACAGGCCCGCCGCCTCTCGGACGCGGCGATGGCCTCGGTGATGCTCCGTACACCCAACGGCGAACTGGAGGTCGTCGCCGTCTCCGCCGAACGCCCCCGCGTCAGGCCCGGCTACCTCATCCCGGCCGAGAGCCCCGCCGCCGCGGCTCTGCTGGCGGGCGAGGCCGTCATCGTCGAGGACGCCCGCAGCGATCCGCGCGTGATCACCGAGATGGCCTCGCTGTACGGCCCGATCATGCTCCTGCCGCTGCGCACCGACGGCAGGGTGCTCGGCGCGCTGGTCATGCCGCGGGAACGGGGTGCGCTCCCCTTCGGCGAGCGGGAGCGCACCCTGGCGGGCCAGTTCGCCTCGCAGGCGGCGCTGGCGCTGATGATGGCCGGGGCGCAGCACGACCGGGAGCGGCTGGCGGTTCTGCAGGACCGTGACCGGATCGCCCGTGACCTCCACGACCTGGTGATCCAGCGGCTGCACGCCACCGGGATGATGCTGGAGAGCGCCCAGCGCGGCACGGTGGCGCCGGAGGTCCATCAGGGCATCGACCAGGCCGTCGAGGCGCTGGACGTGACGATCCAGGAGATCCGCGCGGCCATCTTCGCCCTCCAGCAGGGCCCCGCGGAGGCACCGTCGGGGGTACGGACGCGGGTTCTGCGGGAGATCAACATGGCAGCGGTGCCGCTCGGCTTCACCCCCACGTACCGCTTCGTCGGCCCGATCGACGCGGCTGTGGGCGAGCCGTACGGGAAGAACCTGATCGCCGCGCTCCGGGAGGCCCTTTCCAACGCCTTCCGGCACGCGCGCGCGTCCCGTATCGAGGTGGTCGTGGACGCGACGGCACAGCTCGCCGACGGGCGGAGGGCGGTACGGCTGACGGTCGCGGACGACGGCGTGGGCATCCCGGTCGGAGGACGGCGCAGCGGCCTGCGCAACCTCCGGCGGCGGGCCGAGTCACTGGGCGGGGCGAGCTGGTCCGAGCCGGGGCTCGGCCGTGACGCGAGTGAAAGGGGGGAAGTGGAAGGGGCGGAAGGGGCAGGAGGTGCGGTAGGCGCCACGGTGATCTGGGAGGTGCCGTTGTGAGCCGCCCGCAGTGGAGCGGTACCGGTGGCGGAGGGCCTGGTGCGAAGGATGGCCGTCCGTCGGCCTCAGAGGCGCGCCAGGATCTGCTCGATGACGACCGCGACACCGTCCTCGTCGTTGGTGACCGTACGGCCGGACGCGGCGGCGAGCACGTCCGGGTGGGCGTTGCCCATCGCGTACGACGTGCCCGCCCAGGTCAGCATCTCCAGGTCGTTGGGCATGTCCCCGAAGGCGACGACCTCGTCGGAGGAGATGGAGCGCTCGGCGCAGCAGAGGGCGAGCGTGCTCGCCTTGCTCACGCCCAGGCCGCTGATCTCCAGGAGCGCGGTCGGGCTGGAGCGGGTGAGGGTGGCGCGGTCCCCCGCCACCGTACGGGCCAGGGCGAGGAAGCCGTCCGGGGTCAGCTCGGGGTGGTGGGCGAGCAGCTTCAGGACGGGGGCGGAGCCGTCGTCGGTCTCCTCGGCCCGCAGGAGTTTCTCCGCGGTGGCGATGGTGGCGCCCGGGTCCTGGGAGAAGGTCGGGTAGGCCGGCTCGTAGTTGATCCCGGTGGTCTGCTCGACCGCGAAGGTCGTCCCGGGGGCGGCGTCGCGCAGCGCCCCGACGACGTCCAGGGCGGTGGCCCGGTCCAGCGGGCGGGCCATGAGCAGCTTGCCGCCTGAGTGCAGGTCGACGACCGCGGCGCCGTTGGCGCAGATCGCCATGCCGTGGCCGTGCACATGGGCGCTGACGACATCCATCCAGCGGGCCGGCCGGCCGGTGACGAAGAAGACCTCGATACCGGCTTCCTCGGCGGCTTCGAGCGCGGCGATCGTACGGTCCGAGACGGTCTTGTCGCTGTGCAGCAACGTTCCGTCCAGATCCGTGGCGATGAGCCGGGGCCGGGCGGGAAGCGGGGAGGCGTCGGGTGCGGGAGCGGATCCACGGGGCGAGGTCACGGGGCCATTCTCGCGTACGGCCGCGCACGGGCGGGCGGAGGGGCGCACGTTTGAGCCGACCACGGACGGCGGTTCGCGTCTCGGCCGGTGTCGCCCGGGGTGATCTGGACCCGTGGCGGTGGCGCCCGGGGCGACCTGGACCTGTGCCGGTGGCGCCCGGGCCGACCGGGACCCGGACCGACCCGTATCGTCGCCGTCATGCGTTTGAGTACCGTGATTCTTCCCGTCCGTCGCTGGCACGACGGTGGCCGCGACGAGTGGCTGCGCGCCGAGCGGCTGGGCTTCCACACCGCCTACACCTACGACCATCTGTCCTGGCGGACCTTCCGCGACGGCCCGTGGTTCGGGGCGGTTCCCACCCTCACGGCCGCTGCCGCCGCGACGGAGCGGATCCGCCTCGGCACGCTCGTGACCTCGCCGAACTTCCGGCATCCGGTGACGCTCGCCAAGGACCTGCTCACGCTCGACGACGTGTCGAACGGCCGGATCACGCTGGGGATCGGCGCGGGCGGCACAGGGTTCGACGCCACCGCGCTCGGCCAGGAGCCGTGGTCGCCGCGTGAGCGTGCCGACCGGTTCGCCGAGTTCGTACCGCTGCTCGACCGGCTGCTGGCCGAGGACTCCGTGACGTACGAGGGGACGTTCTACTCGGCGGTCGAGGCCCGGGGCATCCCGGGGTGTGTGCAGCGGCCCCGGCTGCCGTTCGCGGTGGCGGCGACCGGGCCGCGCGGGCTGCGGCTCGCCGCCCGGCACGGTCAGGCGTGGGTGACGACGGGCGATCCGAAGCTGTTCGAGACGGGCACGCCCGAGGAGTCGCGGGCGGCCATCGGCGGGCAGATCGAGCGGCTCGGCGCGGCCTGCGCGGAGATCGGACGGAAGGTGTCGGAGGTGGAGAAGATCCTGCTGACCGGCTTCACGCCGGACCGGAACGGGCCGATGGAGTCGCTGGACGCGTTCGTGGACTTCGCGGGACGCCACTTCGAGCTGGGGATCACGGAGATCGCGGTGCACGCGCCCATCCCGGATTCGGACTTCGCCGCCGACCAGCGAGTGTTCGAGCGGATCGGTACGGAGGCACTGGCTCAGCTCCGTCCCTGAACACGAGTCCAGCCGTGTCAGCCGGGGAAGCGCAGGTAGCGCGGGGGTACGGAGTCGGTGAGCCAGACGCCGTTCGCGCTGACGTGGAAGATCAGCCCTGCGCGGTGCATCGCCCCCGCGTCCACCGCCAGCACGACGGGCCGGCCCCGACGGGCCCCGACACGGGTCGCGGTCGCGCGGTCCGGCGAGAGATGGACATGGTGCCGGGCCATGGGGCGCAGGCCCTCCGCCCGGATCGCGTCCAGGGCGCGCGGGACGGTGCCGTGGTAGAGATACGCGGGCGGCTCCGCCGGTGCCAGCTCCAGGTCGACGGTGACGGTGTGCCCCTGGTTGGCGCGAATCCGGTCGCCCGGTCCTCCCTCGCCCGCGCTCTCGATGGTGAAACGGCGTTTGTCGTTGACGGCGACCACGTGGTCGAGTTCGGCACGGCTGATCCGGAAGCCGTGGGCGCCGGCCGCGCGGATCAGTTCGTCGACCGCCACCCAGCCGTTCGGGTCGAGGGTGAGCCCGATCTGTTCCGGCTGGTGGCGCAGGTGTCTGGAGAGGTACTTCGACACCTTCACGGTGCGTCGTTCGTCGGGTACGCGGGGCGGCTCCGGGCGGTGCGTCGGGTACGTGCGGTCCGCCCTCTCGGGTTCGTTGTGCATCCGGCCAGCGTGCCCGTCCGCGCCGAGGCGCCGCCACAGGATTATCAACTCGTCATGGTTCACAGGTTTGATCCACAGTCAACTTGACTTATCCACAGGTTATTTGGCGATCCTGTGGACAACAGGCGAGTCTTTTCATCCTGCTTGGGCGAGAAAGAGCAATAAGAACAAGAACGCCGCTCTGTCCGTTGATGGCGCGGAGGTTGTCCAAAGCCCCTGCCCGGCGCCCTCGTTACCGCCCCGCGGTGCTCACAGCCGCGGCTCGACCCGGGCGACGGCGCGCCGGGCCCGCGGCGCGATCCGCCCCAGGATCCGCGCGCCGCGAGCCTCCGGAGTGACGGGCACGACGGCCTGGTTGCGGACCACGGCGCGCAGTACGGCGTCGGCGACCTTCTCGGGCGGGTAGCCACGCATCCCGTACAGCCGGGCGGTCTTCTTCCTGAGCCGGTCCTCCTCCCCGGCGGAGACACCGGTGAAGTGCGCGGTGGAGGTGATGCCGGTGTCGACGAAGCCGGGGCAGACCGCGGTCACCCCGATGGATTTCGCGGCGAGTTCGGCGCGCAGACACTCGCTGAGCATGAGCACCGCTGCCTTGGATGTGGCGTACGCGCTCAGTACCCGGGAGGGCTGATAGGCGGCCGCGGAAGCGGTGTTGACGATGTGACCGCCCTGCCCGCGCGCCGCCATCTGCCCGCCGAACAGCCGGCAACCGTGGATGACGCCCCACAGATTGGTGTCCAGGACCCCCTTCCACTCCTCGGCGGTGGTGTCGAGGAAGGCGCCCGACAGCCCGATGCCCGCGTTGTTCACCAGGACGTCGACCGTGCCGTACTCCGCCGCGACCTTCTCCGCGAGCCGCTCCATGGCAGGACCGTCGCCGACATCGACGCACTCGCTCCAGGCGTCCGGGGCGCCGATCAGCCCGGCCAGCTCGGCGGTTCTGGCCGCGCCGTCGCCGTCCCGGTCGACCGCCACGACCCGGGCGCCCGCCTCGGCGAACGCGAAGGCCACCGCCCGGCCGATCCCGCCGGCCGCGCCCGTGACCAGGACGAGCTGTCCGCCGAAGCGCTCCGCGTACGGGCCGCTCGGCGCGCCGGCCGCGGAGCGGGGCTCGCCCTCCTCCTGCGCGAGCACGAAGTCGGTGATCCAGGAGGCGAGTTGGTCGGGGCGGGTGCGGGGCACCCAGTGTTTGGCGGGCAGCGTGCGCCGCACGAGCCGGGGAGCCCACCGTTCCAGATCGTCGTAGAGCCGTTCGGACAGGAAGACGTCGTCGGCCGGTGTGATGAGCTGCACCGGCACAGCCGCGTAGGCGTCCGTACGCGGCCGGCGCAGCCGGGGGCGGATGTTGTCCCGGTAGAGCCAGACCCCGTGTGCCGCGTCCCGCGGCAGCGAGGGGGCCGGATAGCCCTCGCCGGACAGCTTCTCGATCCGCCGCACCGCCCCGGGCCACCGTCTGCCGAGCGGCCCGCGCCAGGCCAGCTCCGGCAGGACAGGGGTGTGCAGCGCGTAGATGTACCAGGACCTGGCGCTCTGGCCGAGGAGCTCACCGACCCGGCGGGGGGAGGGGTGCCCGGCCCGCTCCCTGATCCAGTGCCCGAGGTGATCCAGGGACGGGCCCGACATGGAGGTGAACGAGGCGATACGGCCCGCGGTCCTGGCCACGGTGACGAACTCCCAGGACTGTACGGAACCCCAGTCGTGGCCCACGAGATGGACCGGCCGGTCCGGGCTCACCGCGTCGGCGACCGCCAGGAAGTCGTCCGTCAGCTTCTCCAGGGTGAAGCCCCCGCGCAGCGGGACCGGCGCCGTCGACCGGCCGTGCCCCCGTACGTCGTACACCACCACGTGGAACCGCTCGGCGAGGCGCTCGGCCACCTCCGACCAGACCTCCTTGGTGTCCGGGTAGCCGTGCACGAGCACCACCGCGGGGCGCGCCGGATCGCCCCGTTCGGCGACGCACAGCTCGACCCCGCCGGACCGCACCCGGCGCTCGCGGTACTCGTCATCACCTGCGCGGTCCTCGTCACCTGCGCGGTACCCGTCACCTGCGCGGCCCTCGTCACCCGCACGGTCCTCGTCCTTCATACGGCCTCCTTCGTGCCCGCGTACCCCAGGCGCCGGACTCCCCGAACCCCCGGCGACCCGGCGGTCCGTCCGCGGATCGGCACCACGCCGCCCGTCACGCTCCGCGTTCATCCCGTGTTCGTAACGTGACACCGACGAATGTCGCAATGGCCGACGGCCGCGTCAAGTGACCCGTCGCCCCTGTGGACAACCAGGCCCTCTCCCGCCCCTCGCCTCCTGTCCCTCCTCCTAGGGGTATGCCCCCCTACGGGTCCGTACGACTGGAGGCGGACACGGATACAGGCGCCAGGTCTGACGCTCGCTGTGGCCCGCGCCACTACCTTCGGAATGTGACGACTGTGATCGCGACCGAAAGCCTGAGCATGCGGTACCCCCGGGTGACCGCACTCGACCGGCTGTCCCTGGACATCGGGCCCGGTGTGACCGGCCTGGTGGGTGCCAACGGAGCCGGCAAATCCACCATGATCAAGATCTTGCTCGGCCTGTCCCGTGCGACGGAGGGCCGGGCCGCCGTGCTCGGGCTCGACGTCGCCACCAGCGGCAGCGCCATCCGCGAGCGGGTCGGATACATGCCCGAGCACGACTGCCTGCCGCCGGACGTCTCGGCCACCGAGTTCGTCGTCCACATGGCGCGCATGTCCGGGCTGCCGCCGACCGCGGCCCGCGAGCGGACCGCCGACACCCTGCGCCACGTCGGCCTCTACGAAGAGCGCTACCGCCCCATCGGCGGCTACTCCACCGGCATGAAGCAGCGCGTCAAGCTGGCCCAGGCGCTGGTCCACGACCCGCAGCTGGTACTCCTCGACGAGCCGACCAACGGTCTCGACCCGGTCGGCCGCGACGAGATGCTGGGCCTGATCCGCCGTGTCCACACCGACTTCGGCATCTCCGTGCTGGTCACCTCGCACCTCCTGGGCGAACTCGAACGCACCTGTGACCATGTCGTCGTCATCGACGGCGGGCGGCTGCTGCGCTCCAGCTCGACCAGCGACTTCACCCAGATCACCACGACCCTCGCGGTCGAGGTCACCGATACGGACACGCACCCCGACGGAACGCGGGCGCTGCGCGACTCCCTCGCCGCCGCCGGGGTCACGCTCCAGGCGGGCACGGAGGACGGGTTGCCGGGCGCGGGCCACATCCTGCTGATCGAGGCCACGGGCGAGGAGACGTACGACATCGTCCGCGACACGGTCGCCGGGCTCGGCCTCGGGCTCGTACGGATGGAACAGCGCCGCCACCACATCGCCGAGGTCTTCCGGCCGCGGCCGGCCGCCGAGGCGGGCCCGGCGGACCAGGCGGACCAGAACCAGGGCGCCGGCCAGGCGGCGTACGCAGTGCAGCAGAAGGGAGGTGCCCGCGATGAGCGCTGAGACCGACGCCCGTTCCGGTACCCACGGCGCCGTCGACACCGGGGCCAGCCGGATCCACAACATCGGATACCGCTCGTACGAAGGAGCCCGGCTCGGCCGTGCCTACGCCCGCCGCTCCCTCTACTGGCAGTCCCTGCGCGGCGCGTACGGACTCGGCCGCTCGGCCAAGTCCAAGGTCCTGCCGATGATCCTCTTCGCGGTGATGTGCCTGCCCGCGGCGATCATCGTGGCGGTCGCCGTCGCCACGGACCTCAAGAGCCTGCCCATGGACTACACGCGCTACGCGATCTTCACCCAGGCGGTCATCGGCCTCTACCTCGCGGCGCAGGCGCCCCAGTCCGTCTCCCGTGATCTGCGCTTCAAGTCCATCCCGCTCTACTTCTCGCGCCCCATCGAGCGCGGCGACTACGTCCTCGCGAAGTTCGGGGCGATGGCCTCCGCCCTGCTCGTACTGACCGGCGTGCCGCTCCTCATCCTCTACATCGGCTCTCTGCTGGCCGGCATGGACTTCGTCGAGCAGACCAAGGGATTCGGACAGGGAGTGGTGTCGGTGACGGTGCTCTCCCTCCTCTTCGGCGGGCTCGGCCTCGTGATGGCCGCGCTCACGCCGCGCCGCGGGTTCGGGGTCGCGGGTGTGATCGCGATACTGACCATCTCCTACGGCGCCGTCTCCGTCCTCCAGGGGATCGCCACGGCCACGGACCAGGCCGGCGCCACCAAGTGGATCGGCCTCTTCTCCCCCATCACACTGATCGACGGCCTGCAGACCGCGTTCCTCGGCGCCTCGTCGTCCTTCCCCGGGGGCGCGGGTCCCTCGGCCGGGGTCGGCGTGCTCTATCTGCTGGTCGTCCTCGCGCTCATCTCCGGCTCGTACGCCGTCCTCATGAGCCGTTACCGGAAGGTCGGGCTGTGACCACCATCAACATCGAGCACACCTCGCGCTGGTTCGGGAACGTGGTCGCCGTCAACGACGTGACCATGACGATCGGCCCCGGCGTGACCGGTCTGCTCGGACCCAACGGCGCCGGCAAGTCCACCCTCATCAACATGATGGCCGGCTTCCTCGCCCCTTCCACGGGCGCCGTCACCCTCGACGGAGCGCCGATCTGGCGCAACGAGTCCGTCTACCGGCAGATCGGCATCGTGCCGGAGCGGGAGGGGATGTACGACTTCCTCACGGGCCTCGAATTCGTCGTCGCCAACGCCGAACTGCACGGACTGGGCCTCAAGGCGGCCCGCGCCGCCCTCGCCACGGTCGAGATGGAGTACGCGCAGGACCGTAAGATCGGGACGTACAGCAAGGGCATGCGCCAGCGGGTCAAGATGGCGTCCGCGCTGGTCCACGACCCGTCGGTGCTGCTGCTCGACGAGCCGTTCAACGGCATGGACCCGCGCCAGCGCATGCAGCTCATGGAACTGCTGCGGCGCATGGGCGCCACGGGCCGTACGGTCCTGTTCTCCTCGCACATCCTGGAGGAGGTCGAGCAGCTCGCCTCGCACATCGAGGTGATCGTGGCGGGCCGGCACGCCGCCTCCGGTGACTTCCGCAAGATCCGCAGGCTGATGACCGACCGGCCGCACCGCTATCTCGTACGGTCCAGCGACGACCGCGCGCTCGCCGCCGCGCTGATCGCCGACCCGTCGACGGCCGGCATCGAGGTCGACCTCGCCGAGGGTGCCCTGCGTATCCAGGCCGTCGACTTCGGCCGCTTCACCGAACTGCTGCCGAAGGTCGCCCGTGAGCACTCCATCCGGCTGCTCACGGTCTCCCCGTCGGACGAATCCCTTGAGTCGGTCTTCTCCTACCTCGTAGCGGCCTGAGCGGCCTGAAAGGAGCTGTGACGTCATGTACAACCCCACAGTCGCCCGGCTCACCTACCGGGCCCTGCTCGGCAGGCGCCGGGCCGCGATCCTCTTCGTACTGCCCGCGCTGCTGATCCTGATGGCCGTCGCCGTCCGGATGATCAACGGCGTCGACGACCACGTCGCCTCGGAGGTGCTGGGCGGCTTCGCCCTCGCCACGATGGTCCCGCTGATCGGTGTGATCGCCGGTACGGGCGCGATCGGCCCCGAGATCGACGACGGTTCGATCGTCTATCTGCTCTCCAAGCCGGTGAAGCGGTCGGCGATCATCTTCACCAAACTGATCGTGGCGATCGCCGTCACCATGGGCTTCTCCGCGATCCCCACCTTCATCGCCGGATGGATCCTCAACGGCAACGGGCAGCAGATCGCGATCGCCTACACGGTCGCGGCGCTCGTCGCGTCGATCGCGTACAGCGCGCTCTTCCTGCTGCTCGGTACGGTCAGCCGGCACGCGGTGGTCATCGGCCTGGTCTACGCGCTCGTCTGGGAGGCCCTCTTCGGCAGCCTGGTGTCCGGCGCGCGGACCCTCAGCGTCCAACAGTGGGCGCTGGCGCTCGCCCAGCGGATCGGCGAGGGCTCCACGATCACCTCGGACGTCGGACTGCCCCTGGCGGTGAGCCTGCTGGTGGGCGTCTCGGTGGCGGCGACCTGGTACGCGGGCCAGAAGCTCCGGACGCTGACGCTCGCGGGCGAGGAATGAGGGACGGGAGCGTGGGTCTGGGCACGGGGCCCCGGCGCGGGGCGTGACAGTGTCATGGCGCGCGTCGAGGCACTCGACAAGGTCAAGGCTCTGCGGCTGCTGCCGGACGGCGTACATGTCACGACCGAGGGCGTCGCCCGCTATTTCGAAGTATCCACAGACGTCATCAGGCAGTTGACCGCGCGGCATCGTGCGGAGCTGTCGGAGAACGGCCTGTATGTGCTGCGCGGCTCTGACCTGCGTGAATATCAGAGTGACAACATGTCGCTCTCATCCAGGGGCGACGGAAGTCATCCACAGAGGCGTTCCAGGCCCAGCAGGTGGGGGAGTTGCGGCGCCGCCGCAGGCGCAACTGACCCGCTCCTGGCCGGCCGGTCCGCCGGATGGGCCGGTCGGCCTGTGTCCGTCCCGTCGATACGCGGCGGGCGGGCGCGGGCCCGTACGGATAATCAGTGGCGGGCCCCGGTGCGCCGGGGGACAGTGGGTGGTGTCACGGCGGCGGATACGCCGGGGCGCACCACAGACCGGGAGCGGAGCACGGCGATGACCGGCTGACGAGTCCGTCGGGTCCGTCGAGTTCCGAACAGGGCAGCACACGCGCAGGCACCGGAGAAGCCATCACCACTCCGCGCAGCCGCGCGAGTGCCGCCCGGGGGCGGCCGCTTCGAGCGCGCATCCGCGCGGGCCGCCCCTCCCGTACTCCGTACGTCCGTGTGTCAGCCCGCCGCACGGCTCAGCCGAGCAGCAGCTTCTCCAGCACGACCGCGATGCCGTCGTCCCCGTTGGACTCCGTGATCTCGTCGGCCACGGCCTTCAGCTCCGGGTGCGCGTTCGCCATGGCCACGCCGTGCCGTGCCCAGGCGAACATGGGGATGTCGTTGGGCATGTCGCCGAAGGCGATCGTGTCCGCCGCCTTCACACCGAGCCGGCGCGCGGCCAGCGAGAGGCCGGTGGCCTTGGTCAGGCCCAGGGGGAGGATCTCCACTATCCCCTCGCCCGCCATCACCACGTCGACCAGGCTGCCGACCGTCGCCCGCGCGACCTGGGTCAGCGCGTCGTCGTCCAGCTCCGGATGCTGGATGTAGACCTTGTTCAGCGGCGCCGTCCACAGCTCCGCCGGATCCTCGACGACCGTCGCACGCAGCGGGCCCTCCTGCAGCCGGTAGTCGGGGGTGACCAGCACCTCGCCGTCGAGCCCGTCCCGGCTCGCGGCCAGCGCGAGCGGGCCGGCCTCGCCCTCGATCTTGGCGAGCGCCAGCCCGGCGAGCTGCCGGTCCAGCGTCAGCGAGGTCAGCAGCCGGTGCTCGCCCGCGTGGTAGACCTGTGCCCCCTGTCCGCACACCGCGATGCCCTCGTACCCCAGATCCTCCAGGATCTGGCGCGTCCAGGGCACGGACCGTCCGGTGACGACGATGTGGGCCGCACCCGCCGCGGTGACCGCGGCGAGCGCCTCACGCGTACGGACGGAGACCGTGCCGTCCTCCCGCAGCAGCGTGCCGTCGAGATCGGTCGCGACCAGCGTGTACGGGAACGGGACGGCTGAGGACGACGAGGCCGACGGAGACGAGGCCGGGAGTGGGGATGTGGACGGGGCGGGAGCGGGCTCGGCGGTCACTTGGCGATCGGCTCCAGCACCTCGCGGCCACCCAGATACGGCCTGAGCACCTCGGGCACCCGCACCGAACCGTCGGCCTGCTGGTGGTTCTCCAGGATCGCCACGATCGTGCGCGGGACGGCGCACAGCGTGCCGTTCAGCGTCGCGAGCGGCTTGACCTGCTTGCCGTCGCGCATCCGGACCGAGAGCCTGCGGGCCTGGAAGCCGTCACAGTTGGAGGCCGAGGTCAGCTCGCGGTACTTGCCCTGGGTCGGGATCCACGCCTCGCAGTCGAACTTGCGCGAGGCCGAGGCGCCCAGGTCGCCCGTCGCCACATCGATCACCTGGAAGGGCAGCTCAAGGCCGGTCAGCCACTGCTTCTCCCACTCCAGGAGCCGCTGGTGCTCGGACTGGGCCTCCGCCGGGTCGACGTACGAGAACATCTCGACCTTGTCGAACTGGTGGACCCGGAAGATGCCCCGGGTGTCCTTGCCGTACGTGCCGGCCTCACGGCGGAAGCACGGCGAGAAGCCCGCGTACCGCAGGGGCAGCTTGTCGGCGTCGATGATCTCGTCCATGTGGTACGCGGCGAGGGGGACCTCCGACGTACCGACGAGGTAGTAGTCGTCCTTCTCCAGGTGGTACACGTTCTCCGACGCCTGGCCGAGGAAGCCCGTGCCCTCCATGGCGCGCGGGCGGACCAGCGCCGGGGTGAGCATCGGGATGAAGCCGGCCTCGGTGGCCTGCGCGATCGCCGCGTTGACCAGCGCCAGCTCCAGCAGCGCGCCGACCCCGGTCAGGTAGTAGAAGCGCGATCCGGACACCTTGGCGCCGCGCTCGACGTCGATGGCGCCCAGCGCCTCGCCAAGCTCCAGGTGGTCCTTGGCCTCGAAGCCCTCCGCTCCGAAGTCACGGATCGTCCCGTGCGTCTCCAGGACGACGAAGTCCTCCTCGCCGCCCACCGGGACGTCGGGGTGGACGACATTGCCGAGCTGGAGGAGGAGCCGCCTGGCCTCCTCGTCCGCCTCGTGCTGCGCCGCGTCGGCGGCCTTGACGTCGGCCTTGAGCTGCTCCGCCTTCTTCAGCAGGCCGGCACGCTCCTCCGCGGACGCCTTGGGGATCAGCTTGCCGAGCGACTTCTGCTCGGAGCGCAGCTCGTCGAAGCGCACGCCGGACGACCTGCGCCGCTCGTCGGCGGAGAGCAGGGCGTCGACAAGGGCGACGTCCTCTCCACGGGCGCGCTGGGACGCGCGCACACGGTCGGGGTCCTCACGAAGCAGGCGAAGGTCAATCACCCCACCAGGCTACCGGTGCCCGATGACAACACCCCACTCGTTTGCCGGCAGGCACTCTTGCCGCCCGAATTGCGGCATTTGCTAAAACTGTCGGTAAATCCCTCACCGGTTGCCTGTCGTTCGTCAATAAAGGGGATCGAATTCCCCGGAACGAGGCATTCCGTCGTTGTTGCCTTGACCTGTTTCCCTTGTGTGGCGCGGGACTTGGGGTGGGCGGCAGCCGGTGCCGGGCCGCCTGTTGTCCACAGAAATGCAGCCACCCTCCAGAGTTATCCACAGGGTGTGCGGGAGATCTGTGGATCCGGGAATGACCCTCTCCGAAAGCTGGGCAGGGGGCGGGAAAAGTGCCTCCCAAACCCACTTCACACACTCATTCGGGTGGGAATTGCTCGCTCTAACGAGTTGATCACGGGAATGGGGGTGACGCCGGACGGTCGACGGCCCTGTGGACGAAAACGGGACGAGTGCGGAGATTTGTCGACTGCGCCGGACCGGGTTGTCGACTTGTCCCCAGGTCGAGAACTGGTCCTGTGGATAACTCGGGTGTTTGTCCACAGCCCCTGCCGGGCCCGCAGACGGCCTCGCGGTCAGCTCAGCCCACCAGAACCCCACCAGAACCCCACCAGAAGCCCACAGGAACCTCGCGGTCAGCCCGGCCAAAGGCCCCGCGGCCGGCTCGGCCCCCAAGGGTCCCGCGGTCGGCGCGTCAGGCCCTGTGCGCCCTGTGTGCCGGTGTCAGCCCCGGCCGTCCTGGCTGCGGGCCAGCCAGTCCGCCGCGTCGATGAACTCGGCGTCCGAGGTCCCGGGACGCGGCGTCCCCACGTCCGCCGCCGACACCCCGGCCCGCGGATACGAACCGAGAAACCGCACCTTGGGACAGATCCGCTTCAGCCCCATCAGCGCCTCCCCCACCCGGCGGTCCGAGATGTGGCCCTCGGCGTCCACCGCGAAGCAGTAGTTGCCGATCCCCGCGCCGGTCGGCCGCGACTGGATCAGCATCAGGTTGACGCCGCGCACCGCGAACTCCTGGAGGAGTTCGAGCAGCGCGCCCGGCTGGTCCTCGCCCAGCCAGATGACCACCGAGGTCTTGTCCGCGCCCGTCGGCGCCGCCGGGCGCGCGGGCCGGCCCACCAGGACGAAGCGCGTCTCCGCGTTCTGCGCGTCGTGGATCTCGCGGACCAGGGGTTCCAGGCCGTACGTCGCCGCCGCGAACTCGCCCGCGAAGGCCGCGTCGAACCGCCCCTCCTGCACCAGCCGCGCGCCGTCCGCGTTCGACGCCGCCGACTCCCACAGCGCGTGCGGGAGCTGGGCCCGCAGCCAGTTGCGCACCTGCGGCTGGGACACCGGGTGCCCGGTCACCGTCTTCACGTCGGTGAGCTTCGTCCCCGGCCGTACGAGCAGGGCGAAGCTGATCGGCAGCAGCACCTCGCGGTAGATCATCAGGGGCTCGCCGCCGGCCAGCTCGTCGAGGGTCGCGGTGACCCCGCCCTCCACCGAGTTCTCGATCGGTACGAGGGCCGCCGCGGCCTCCCCGTTCCGTACGGCGTCGAGGGCCGCCGGGACCGACACCATCGGGACCAGCTCCCGGGTGGCGGCTTCGGGGAGGGTACGGAGGGCGGCTTCCGTGAAGGTGCCCTCGGGGCCGAGATACGTATAGCGCGTGGCCGACATACGGTCACCCTAATGGCCCGGCCACGCCGATGGTTCCCGTCTCCGGAGGCGTGGGGCCGGCGGGCTCAGGACTCCAGCAGCCGCTGGCCCACGTACTCCCCCTGGCGCGCGCCCCCGGGCACGGCGAAGAGTCCGCTCGCCTCGTGGCGGATGAACGCCGAGAGCGCGTCGCCGCGGTCGAGCTTGCGCTGCACGGGGACGAACCCCTTGAGCGGATCGGCCTGCCAGCAGACGAAGAGCAGCCCGGCGTCCAGTGTCCCGTCGGCGCCGATGCCGTCGTGGAAGGAGAAGGGACGGCGCAGCATGGCGGCCCCGCCGTTCGCGTCCGGCCGGGAGATCCGGGCGTGCGCGTTGCTGGGGATCATCAGATCGCCGTCGGGGCCCCGCTTGTCGAGATCCGGCTCGGTGGTCTCCGTACCGCCGGTCAGCGGGGCTCCGTCGGACTTGCGGCGCCCGATGACCTTCTCCTGCTCGGCGACCGCCAGCTCTTCCCAGTCGTCGAGGAGCATGCGGATCCGGCGTACGACGGCGTAGGAGCCGCCCGCCATCCACTCCGGGGTGCCGGCCGGCACCTTCTCCGGTACGAAGATCCGCTGATCGAAGTCCGGATCGGACGGCTTCGGGTTACGGGTGCCGTCGACCTGGCCCATCAGATTGCGGGCGGTCATGGGCTGCTCGGTCGCGCCGGGGGTGCGGTTGAACCCGTTCATCTGCCAGCGGACCCGGGCCGCAGAGCCGGCGTCCTTCTGGAGCGCACGCAGGGCGTGAAAGGCGACCAGCGCGTCGTCGGAACCGATCTGGACCCACAGGTCGCCGTTGCTGCGCGCGGCGTCGAGCTGGTCGGAGGAGAACGCGGGCAGCGGGTCCAGGGCGGCGGGGCGGCGGCCGGTGAGACCCGTACGGCCGAAGAAACTGTGGCCGAAACCGAAGGTCACGGTGAGTGAGGACGGGCCGGCGTCCAGGGCGATCCCGGTGTCCTGACCGCCGCCCGCCGGGGTGCCGCCCCGGCCGCCCGAGGGTTCGCCGGCCATCAGGGCGCGGGCCGAGGCCGACCAGCGGCGGAGCAGCGCGGCGGCCTCCTTCCGGCCGGAGCCGGGGACGAGGTCGAAGGCGATCAGATGGCCGCGGGCGTGCGCCGGGGTGGTGATACCGGACTGGTGCGCGCCGTGGAAGGGGACGGCTTCCGTGCCGACGGTGGTCAGCGCGGTGACCGGTTCGGGGCGGCGGGCGGTCGCGTAGCCGGCGGCTCCGCCCGCGGCGCCGAGCGCCAGTCCGGCGGCACCGGCGGCGCCGGCGGTGCCGAGCAGCCGGCGTCTGGAGACGACGGGGGCGGGGGCGGCTCCCCTGTCGTCGCTCGCGTCCGAGGTGTGCGGGGCGTCAGGGGCGTTCGGGTCCCCCGAGGTAGTCGGGTCCCCTAGGGCGTTCGAGGTGGACGGGGCGTTCGAGGCGGACGGGGTGGTCGGGTTCTGTCGGGTGTCGCTCACGGTGAGTCAGCCGATCTTCACGTTCTTGTCGACGGTTGTCTGATCGATGTCCGAGGTCCGCACGGTCACCTGGAGCTTCCAGTCGCCCGGCATGGGGAGCAGCACGGGGTCCGCGACCCATTTTCCGGCCGCGGCCCGTACGGGCACGATCGGCAGCGGGCCGATCTTCTCGGCCGTGAGGGTGAAGGCGATCTTCACCTCGTCCACGTCCATGACCTTTCCTTCGGCGTCGTCGAGGTAGATGTTCATGACGTTGGCGCCGGAGCGTGCGGGGTCGAGGGTGAGCCGGACGGTGCCCTGGCCGTCCTTGCCACCGGTGTCGAAGGGCAGGGCGAGGGTGGTGGGGCCCTTCTTCTCGGGCTCGGCGGCGGCCGCGGCGCCGGCCCGGCCGGCTTCCTGCTCGGCGGTGCGGCCGGGCTCCGTCGAGGTCAGCACGGTGGTGACGGCGAGGAGTACGACGGCCACGCCGGCCTCGGCGAGAACGGAGCGGCGCAGTCCGGTCCGCCCGGGGTCGGCGTCGCGCAGACGCTTCTGGCGTGCGCTCGCCATCGCGGCTTTCTGGCGGTCGAGCTGGGTAGCTCTCTCGGCGTCGTCGACGACGGTTGTCGCCGCGGCGGTCTCGGGTCCACTCCCGGTCCCCGGTTCCGCCGTGGCCTCGGCCTTCGCGCGTATCCCGTTCTCCGTTCCGTTCCCCGGCCCGTTCGCTCCCTCCGCCTGCGCCTGTACGTCCGAGGCCGTCCGCTCCGCGAGCCGCCCCGTCCACCGCCGGGAGAACCAGGCGGCCGAGACCAGGACGGCCACCAGCCCGACCTTCACCAGAAGGAGCCGCCCGTATGACGTTCCCCCGAGCGCCGACCACGACCCGACCTGCCGCCAGGACTGGTAGATCCCGGTCACGGCGAGGACGACGACGCAGACGAAGGCGGTACGGGAGAAGCGCTGGATCGCCGCACGCTCGATGAAGGGCGCCTTGTGGAGCGCGATGAGCAGCGCCGTCAGCCCGCCGAGCCAGACGGCCGCCGCCAGCAGGTGCAGGACGTCCACGGGCATGGCGATACCGGGCTGGATCCCGGTCGAGGCATGTTCGGAGAGGGCCCAGGTGGCGGCGATCCCGGCGGCGACGACGGTGCCGCCCGTCGCGAGCCCGAAGGTGAGGTCGTTCTTCCCCGGCTCCCCGACCTCCCCTTCGGCCTCTTCTTCGGCCTTCTCCCCGGAGCGCTTGGCGTACGTACCGAAGAGAACCGCGATGAACAGCGCGGCGGCCCCGAGCAGCAGCAGCCGCGAGATGAGCGCCGCGCCGGTCTTCGTGGTCAGGACGTCCTGGAGCCCGCCGAGGTCGAGGGCGTCGGCCAGCCTGCCCGAGCCGGTGTACGGGGTGCGCAGGAGCAGCAGGACGAGCGTGGCGGCGGTCAGGGCGAGCCAGCCGTGGACGATGAGCCGTTGCAGGGGCCGTACGGACGCGCCGCGCTGCCAGCAGGCCAGGATGAAGGCCGTACCGCCGACGAGCAGGATGAACCCGGTGTACGAGACGTAGCGCGTGATGTCGTAGAGGGCGCCCACGAGCCCGCCGCCGGCCTGCCGGCCGGGCACGGTGGCGGTGGTCTCGGAGGGCGCTCCGACGGAGAAGGTGAAGGCACCGGAGATGGGGTGGCTGTCGGCGGAGACGGCCCGCCAGGCGACGGTGTACGTGCCGTCGGGGAGGTCCGGCTTCAGGCCGACGCCGTATGTGACCGTGGAGCCGGTACCCAGGTTGTTGATCTTCGCGGTGTCGACGCGCTTGTTGTCCGGGTCGAGCACACGGATCGAGTCGGCGCCCATGCCCATCTGCTCGGAGAAGGTGAGGGTGACGTTCGGAGGAGCGGTGTCGACCACCGCCCCGTCCTCGGGGTTGCTCCCGGTGAGTGCTGCGTGCGCCGATGCCGTGCCGGAGAGCACGGTGAGGACGGTGCCGAGGAGCACCGTGGTGACGAGAAGCAGCCGCACCAGGGATACGGCTCCGAAGCGCGGGGCGGTGGCTGTCATAGGTCTCTCAGTCCCTCGATCTGGGGCGGGGTCTTCTTCCTCAGCGGCGGGCGGCGGGGTTGTAGTTGGCCTCCTTCACGGGAAGCTCGGTCTTGATGGGGTCGGCCTTCTCGAAGTGCAGTTCGATGCCGATCTTCTGGCCGGGCTCGGGGCGGGACTTGAGGTTCATGAACATGAGGTGGTTGCCGCCGCGTTCGAGATCCAGTTCGCCGCCGGCGGGGATGTCGAAGGACTTCACCTGCCGCATCTTCTGGCCCTCGGTCGTGTGGATGGTGACGTCGTCGGAGATGTCGCTGGTGACGGCGGTGAGCTTGTCGTCGGCGCCGCCGCTGTTGGTGACGGTGAGGAAGCCCGCGCCGAGGTCGCCGACGGGGCGTGGCATGTAGCCGTCGCCGACCGTGAGTTCGGGGGTGTCCGGGGACGAGCAGCCGGTCAGCGTCAGTGCGGTGGTGAGCCCGACGGTGAGTACGAGGGAGGTGGTGCGCCGGTTCACGGGTTCTCGCCCTTGATGATCTTCGGGAGATCCTTGGCGTAGTCGTCCGAGGTGGCGTCCTCGCCGTACAGCACGTACCCCGCGTCGGTCTTCGGCGAGAACGCGATGACCTGGGTGCCGTGCATGGAGACGGTGGTGCCGTCCTTCTCCTTCTTGGGGGCGTCGATGCCGATGCCGAGCTGGCGCGCGCCCGCCTGGATGGTCGGGAAGTCGCCGGTCAGCCCGACGAACGACGGGTCGCCCGCGCTGGGCAGCCACTTGGCGAGCTCGGCGGAGGTGTCCCGCTCCGGGTCGGTGGTGACGAAGACGACCTGGAGCTGGTCCTGCTCGGCCTTGGTGAGCGACTTCCTGGCGATGGCGATGTTGCTCATCGTCAGCGGACAGACGTCCGGGCAGTTGGTGTAGCCGAAGTAGATCAGCGTCGGCCTGCCCTTGGTCGCCTCACGGAGGTCGTAGTCCTTGCCGTCGGTGTCCTTGAGGACGAGGTTCGGCTTCTTGAAGGGCTGGTCGAGTACGGTCGCGGCCTCCGTCTTGGCCTGGGTGGAGACATCGGCGACCGGCTTCGCGGAGTCGTCGCCGCTGCCGCAGGCGCTGAGGGTGAGTGCGGCGACGGCCGCGAGGGCCGCCGCGGTGGTGAGGGTCTTCTTGCTGCGCATAGGGCTGTTTCCTGGTGGTGGGAGGGGGGTGGCCGGACGAGCGGGGCCGGGGGATTCCCGGCCTCGCCCGCCGCGGCCGTGTCGTGCGTGGTGCGGTGGGTGCGGTGTGTCAGGAACCGGGTGTCAGGGACCGGGTGTCAGGAACCCGGCTCCGGAAACCGGGTGTCAGGTGGTGGTACGGCGCCGGCCGGCCAGGACGCCGAAGGCCACGCCGGCGACGCCGACGACGATGCCGGCGATGCCGAGGACCCGGGCGGTGGTGTCGCTGCCGCCGCCGCTGCCCGCGGAGGCCGTCTCCGTGGCGCCGTTCTGCTGGGCGGCGGTCTTGGCCGTGGCCTTCTCGGCCTCGGCGTCGGCGCCCGCACTCGCGTCGTGGCCGGCGCCGCCGTGCTCGTCGCCGGTGGCCGCGCCGAGCTTCAGCACGGGCGCGGGGCTCTCGGGCTCCTCCGCGCCTTCCTTGGGCTCCTCGATCCACCGGACGACTTCCTTGTTGTCGTACGTCTGGAGGGCCTTGAAGACCAGCTGGTCGGTGTCCTCGGGGAGCTTCCCGACGGAGAGGGGGAACTGCTGGAACTCACCGGGGCCGATCTTGCCGCCCGTCGAGGTCCAGGTGACCTTGGTGGCGGCCTCGGCGATGGTGTTGCCGTGCATCTCCAGGGGCTTGGCGAGCTTCTCCTTGGTGACGACGGCCTTCCAGCCGGGCACGGGCTGCGGCATCACGGAGGCCAGCGGGTGGTCGGCCGGGAGGTTCACTTCGAGCTTGGTGGTGGAGGCGTCGTCCCGCTCGTTGGGCACCTTGAAGTTGATGACGGCGTAACCGCCCTTGGCGGCCTCGCCCTGCGGCTCCACGCCGACGTGCGCGGCGGCAGGCCCGGCCAGCAGGAACAGCGCGGAGGCGGCGACACCGCCGACGACGGAGAGACGGGCGACGGCGGGGGAGCCGAACGGGAACGAGGACGGCCGCGAGGAGGAGAAGGCTGGGAACACGGAACACTCCACAGGATGAGGGAAGCGGTGATCAGTCGGTGGGCGTACCGGCGGCTCACCCGGCCAGGACCGGCCGGACCCGCGCGTACGCGAGCACGGCGGCGCGGCGGCACCTCACCCGTCCGTACGGAGCACGCGGCACGGAACAGCGGGGCACGCGGAAGCGCGTGCCGTCCGGGCGTGGAGTGGCGGAGGGCGGGGGTACGTCGCGTCAGGCCGCGAGAGCGAACGCGGCCGGCGGGCCGCGTCTGATCACCGTGTGGTGGAGTGTCTCCCCGGCCGGTACCGGACGGGCACCGTACGAGGCGGCGTGCGGGGCGCGCGACTCGGGCGCGGGCACGCCGGGAAGTCCGGCGCGCAGGGCCCGTACGAGCGCGAGAGCGGCGCGCAGGGCACGGAGCGGGGCGCTGTCCGCCACTTCGCCGATGCCGTCCGCCGAGAGCTTGCCGAGCCGGAGCAGCGCGAGGTCGCCGCGGCGCAGCAGCCATCCGGTCGCGAGGGCGGCCAGGAGATGCGCGAGCATCATCGGCAGGGAGGGCAGCAGCCCTCCGCCCGAGGCGCCGAGCGAGCCGGTGGCCGCGGATCCGACCGTCGCCAGGTGCTCATGAGCGGCGCCCAGCTGTGATTCCGCCAAGCCCGGCGAGCGGGCGGGGACCGGTGCGGGGACGCCCGCGTCGGCGAGGATGCGCTGCGCGTCGACGGGGCTCAGCGGCCCCGCCCCGGGCCCGCAGATGAATCTCGCGGCCGTCCGGATCAGGATCTCGTTGCTGTCGGCCGGGGCCTGGAGCCGGTGCTGACCGACACCGAACAGGGTGTGCAGACCGAGCTGGCCGCCCGTGAGGGCGGCGACGATGGACGGTGTGGAACGCGCGGTGCCCGCCAGCGGAGCGATGACCGCGAAGACCCCCAGGAAACCGACGAGCAGCGTCCACCAGGGGACGGACGCACAGGCCGCCAGGGCGTGTCCCGTCGCCGACAGCACGACACAGACCGCGGTGAACACCGCGGCCCTCAGCAGCCGCGGCGCGGCATCGGGACGGAGGCGGACGGGACTGGACATGGCCGGGTCATCATCGCACTGCGGCACCGGGGCCCGTAGGGCAGGTCCGGAAGGTCAGTGTCTCGCCCTATACACGCCGTACGTCGCCCTCGCATCCGCCGAATGAGCGCTATCACGTCAAACGTGTGCTTACAGGCCGGTCGCTGGGGCAATACGTATCGGTATGTCGAGCCGCAGCAGCCTGAACAGCCGCAGCCAGGAGGCTGACGCATGAGCATCTGGTGGTCTCTCCACTTGCGGCGCGAGGCCGCGAGTGTTCCGCTCGCCCGGCGCCTTCTGCTCGACGCCATGCGGACCGAGGGGGTCGACCCGGACATCTCCTTCGACCTCTCGGTCGCTCTCACCGAGGCGTGTGCGAACGCCGTCGAGCACGGCGGGAACGAACGTTCCGCCGGGGAGGCGCCCGGCGCGTACCGGGTGACCGCGTATCTCGACGGCGAGCGCTGCCGTATCGAAGTGGCGGATTCCGGGCCCGGTTTCCCGGCCCGGCGGGTGGTGCGCCGCGCCCCCGCGACCGCCGAGAGCGGACGCGGGCTCCGCATGATCGAGCAGCTCGCCGACCACGTGCACTTCCGCAACAGACCGGGGCACGGCGCCGTCGTCAGCTTCGACAGGGTCCTGAACGGCGCGCGGACGCCCTGCTGAGCAGGGTCCGACGGGCCGGCCACCAGGAGAGTGGCCGGCCTCGTCAGGACCGCTGTCCGCAGACACAGACAGGACCGCTGTCCGCAGATACGGACAGGACCGCTGTCCGCAGAACAGACAGCGGCGCTGTCAGGACTGCTTGAGGGCAGCCATCCACGCCTCGACCTCGTCCGCCCGGCGCGGCAGCCCGGCGGAGAGGTTCCTGTTCCCGTCCTCCGTGACGAGGATGTCGTCCTCGATCCGGACGCCGATCCCCCGGTACTCCTCGGGCACGGTCAGATCATCGGCCTGGAAGTAGAGACCCGGCTCGACGGTCAGGCACATCCCCGGCTCCAGCGTCCCGTCCACGTACGCCTCCCGTCGCGCGGCGGCGCAGTCGTGGACGTCGAGGCCGAGCATGTGGCCGGTGCCGTGCAGGGTCCAGCGGCGCTGGAGCCCCAGTTCGAGGACCCGCTCGACCGGGCCCTCCAGCAGCCCCCACTCGACCAGCTTCTCGGCGAGGACGCGCTGTGAGGCGTCATGGAAGTCCCGGTACTTCGCGCCGGGCCTGACCGCCGCGATACCTGCCTCCTGGGACTCGTAGACCGCGTCGTAGATCTTGCGCTGGATCTCGCTGTAGCTGCCGTTGATCGGCAGCGTGCGCGTGACGTCGGCGGTGTAGAGGGTGTGCGTCTCCACACCGGCGTCGAGCAGCAGCAGGTCGCCGGAGCGTACGTCACCGTCGTTGCGCACCCAGTGCAGGGTGGTCGCGTGCGGGCCCGCCGCGCAGATCGAGCCGTAACCGATGTCGTTGCCCTCGACACGGGCGCGCAGGAAGAAGGTCCCCTCGATGTAGCGCTCGCTGGTCGCCTCGGCCTTGTCGAGGATCCGTACGACGTCCTCGAAGCCCCGTACGGTCGAGTCGACGGCCTTCTGCAGCTCACCGATCTCGAAGGCGTCCTTCACGGCGCGCGCCTCGGAGAGGTGGACGCGCAGCTCCTCGTCGCGCTCGGCGGTGACCTTGTCGGCCAGCGCCGCCTCGATGCCGGCGTCGTGTCCCCGGACGTTGCGGACCGGGCCCGTGGCCTCCTTGAGCGCGGCGGGCAGTTCCCGTACGTCCTTGGCGGGCAGGCCGAGGAGCTGCTCGGCCTCGTCGAGGGAGTGCCGGCGGCCGACCCACAGCTCGCCCTGTCCGTCGAGCCAGAACTCGCCGTTCTCCCGGTCGGAGCGCGGCAGCAGGTAGACGGTCGCCCGGTGGCCCTCGCTCTTCGGCTCCAGGACGAGCACGCCGTCCTGGGTCTGGTCGCCGGTGAGGTACGCGTACTCCGTCGACGCGCGGAACGCGTACTCGGTGTCGTTGGAGCGCGTCTTCAGGTTCCCGGCGGGGATCACCAGGCGCTCGCCCGGGAAGCGCGCGGAGAGCGCGGCGCGGCGGGCGGCGGTCTCGGCCGCCTGCGGGATGGGGCGCAGGCCGTGCAACTCGGTGTCGGCCCAGCCGGACTTCATGTTCTCCGCGAGCTCGTCGGACACGCCCGGGTACAGACCGTTCTTCCTCTGCTTGATCGGCTCTTCCGCTGTCTCAGGGGTCTCCGCTTCCGGTTCCGGTGTCTCCGGGGTGAGCTCTTCAGCCACGTCTTCTCCTCGTACGAAAGCCCATTTTTTCCATCGTATGTGTGACGGGAAGAGAGGCCGGATTTCTGTGAGGAATCAGTCGAAGCGGGCGGCGAGCAGCACGATGTCCCCGTCCTCTTCCCCTGGTGCTCCTGGTGCTCCTGGTGCTCCCGGTGCTCCGGGCCCTCGCGGCTCTCGCTGCTTTTCTGCTCCGCCTTCTTCCTGCCGTCGGCCTTCCGGGAACAGCGTCCGCAGGACGTGGTCCGCGACGTCCCCTGGATCGCTGCGCGCGGACGAGGGGACGCTCGCCGCCGCGGTACGCAGCCGCGCGAAGGCGCGGTCCATAGGAGCGCCGGTACGGTGCAGCAGCCCATCTGTGTAAAGCAGCAACGTTTCGCCCGACGCGGGCCACAGTTCCACGCTCGGTGCCTGCCAGCCGGAGACCATCCCGAGCGGCGCGGACAGGGTCGTCTCGACGTATTCGGTGCGCCGGTCCCCGACGAGCAGCGGCGGCGCGTGCCCCGCCCCGGCGAGCACGATCTTGCGCGGGCCGGGCTCGGCGTACGCGAAGAGCGCGGTGGCCGTACGGGTGGGCTCCGTCAGCCGGAGCAGCAGTTCCAGGTCGGAGAGGACGGCGACGGGGTCCTCGCCCTCCATCACGGCGTACGCCCGCAGCGCGGCGCGCAGCCGGGCCGTGGCGGCGAGCGCGCCGGGTCCCGAGCCGCTGACCGAGCCCACGGACAGGCTCAGGGCGCCCTCGGGCAGCGGCAGCGCGTCGTACCAGTCGCCGCCGTGCTCGTATCCGCGCCCGCGCCGGTGGCCGTGCGTATCGGTGCCGGTACGGGGGGCGGTGCCGGATCCGGTGTGCGGGTCCGTGAGGCGGCGCGCGGCGAGCCGTACACCCGGGATCCGGGGCAGCGGGCCGGGCCGTAGCTCGTCGGTGAGGGCGGTGGCGCGGGCGCGGGCCCGGTCGAGTTCGAGCAGGCGGGTGAGATGGGCGGCGGCGTGGCGGGCGTAGAGCCCGACGAGATGGCGCCGGCGAGCCGCCGGTTCGGCGGGCTCGTCGTACAGCCAGACCGCCACGCCGAGTTGTCCCGACCGCGGCGGGGTCGTGTCCATCGCCGCATCGGTGCGCAGGGGAACGGCGTAACTCGCCCCGAAGCCGAGCCGGGCCGCGACCTCGCGCCGGCGCGGGTCCGTGGCCGGATCCGCGAACAGATCGGGTTCGGCCACGCCGCCGTCCGACCCGGCCCCGTCAAGGAGCAGCCTGCCGTACGCGCTCGCGTGACGCGGCACGGTCTCCAGATGGCCGAGATCGGACGGTGAGAGGCCGAGGCCGACGGTGGTGACGGGGCCGAGCCCGTCCGCCGGTTCCAGCACCACCAGGCCGCGCCGGGCGCCGACCAGGGCGGCTCCGGCGCGCAGCAGTTCATCGAGGGCGGCGTCCGGTGAACCGGTCCTGGACAGGCGTTCCACCAGCTCGTGGAGGGTGGTCAGATCCGAGACCCAGCCGGCCAGCCGGTCCTGGATCAGCGCGCCCGGCGGAGCCGGGATGACGTCACGCGGCGCGGCAGTGTGCGCGGGAGCGGCAACTACTGAATCGATTCCGGCCACTTTCGGCAGGTTAGGCGCGCTCATGGCGGTCGCTTCCCGGTGGGTGCGTTTCGCTCAATAGCATCGCAAACCCCCATGTCATTCTGCACGGCTGGCATTGCATCCACATGTACACGCACAGCAGATGCAATGTCCAGCATTGTCCTGGCGCAGCGGTGGGTTTCTGTGGGATCCTGAACTTGGCCGAAAAATGACCCCCCTGACCATGTTTTGCGGTCGACTGATGACGTTCAACAGGGGGTCTGCCGGGGCCGAGTTCCACAACAACCCTGGTAGAGCGTCTTAGAGCGTCATTCCGAACGTGAGCGTCATTCCGAACGTGCTGGGTACGTAAACGGTGACGGACAGGGGCAGTTGGGACCGCCCCGGAACCTGGCGGCGGGCCTTGGCGTCTTAACCGCCGTAGGCCACGCCCCATCCCCCGGAGTGGCGAGAAAAGTACAGCGGGACAGCGGGAAACCAAGCGCGACACCACGCGCGACACGCGACAGCGGAACAGCAAGCGCCATGCGCACGCCACTCCTCGCCACACGTTCCACCCCGTTCAAACCACGCGACGAACCGAAGAAGTGACGACGACCGTCCGTGATCGGTCCAGGTACGGTGCCCCGCACCGCGGACCAGGAAGGACTGTCCGTGCCTCGGGCAGGGGGCGGCAGAGCGCTGGATGTACGCACGGTGAAGTGATGCACACACATGCACGGACACGCGCACAGCACAGGGTGCAGGGTGTCGGTGTCATGTGGACCTCGGCGTTCAACGGAAAGGAACGAGCGCTCATGCGCGAGATCCTCGGAAGGCGACGCAGGCTCCGGCTCCGGCGCAAGGGGAGCAAGAAGAGTCCTGCCCAGCTCGACGCGGCGCTCATCTGCGCCTCGGACTGGGGTTGGCCCGTACTCCCCGGTGTCGGACTCAAGGCGGCCGGCGGACGCGGGACCCGCGGCCCGGGCTGCGCCTGCCCTGACCCCGAATGCGTCGTACCGGGCGCACACCCCTTCGACCCAGGGCTGCTCGCGGCGACCGCCGACGCGCGCATGGTGCGCTGGTGGTGGGAGAACCGGCCCACGGCCCCGATCGTCCTGGCCACCGGCGGCGCGGCGCCGTGCGCGGTGAGCCTGCCGGCCGTCGCCGGCGCGCGGGCGCTGGTGGAGCTCGACCGGATGGGCATGCGGCTCGGCCCGGTTGTGGCGACGCCCACGCGCTGGTCGCTGCTGGTGGCCCCGTACACCCTCGAACAGCTCGGTGAGCTGCTCTACGCCAAGGACTGGGTGCCCAGTTCGCTGCGGTTCCACGGGGAGGGCGGCTACCTCGTCCTGCCGCCGTCCGAGGCCGCGGGCGGGCAGGTCCGCTGGGAGCGGGAGCCCCTGGCCGGTTCCGCGGCGCCCTGGCTGCCCGATGTGGAGGCGGTCGTGGACGCGTTGGTCGAGGCGAGCACCGGCGCGCCCGACGGCGGCAGCAGGCTCGCGTACTGAACCCGCCGGAGCCTCGGCCGGACGGCCCGGACCGGAAGGGAACCCGGGCTGTCCCGTCGTACGGGCGCCGGCCGTATCACTCGTACGGGTGTGAGCCGGGCCCAGTTGTCCGGGAAGTGGCCGCGAGGCGTACCTGAGCGGCCCGTCGCGCCGCTATCTTCGGCGCACCATGAATCTCCGCATTTTCGGGCTCACCGCCGCAGTGGTGTGCGCGGCGCTGCTGCCCCTGGTGGCCTCCGCGGGCTCCCCCGGCCCTCTCGCGGGCCCTGGCGGCCTCACTCCCGGCTCGGGGCCCGCCACTGCCCCCGAGGGCGCCACCGCCCCCGTACGGGCCTCCGCGCCACCCGCCACGGACGCGCGGGCGCGTACGGAGCGGGCGCGTACGGATCCGCCGGATTCCGTGGCTCCCGCGGCTCCGGCGGCTCCGGCGGAGCGGACCGTCGAACGATGCGGGCCTGAAGTCGCCTCTCCCGCGGGCGTCGAGGCGCAGACGTGTGTCCTGTCCGACGGTGTCGCCTCCGACGCCGGCACCGTGGACGACGCCGCTTCCGGCGGGGTCGCCGGGGGCGGGGGCATCTGGGCCCGTGCTTACTATCGCAACGCGACGGGCGGTGAACTGCTCGCCGTACTCAGCCTGATGGGCCCGCGCGGGCGCACCGTACAGACGTATTGCGCGATCGCGGCGGACGACGAACCGGCGACCTGTGAAACATCGCGTGAGCCGTTCCGGGGAAAGCGCTCCGGCTATCTGGCGATGGCCGAGTTCGCGGCGCCGGGGGAGGACGGGACCGGAGCGGACGACGGGCCCCTGCTGCTGCGCTCGGGAAGCAACTCCCCGGGTCCTGACGTCCGTTGACCCGACGGCGGACAGATTGGACGGGACCGGGAACGCGGACGCCCGGTCGCTGGCGACGGGGGATGCACCAGCGACCGGGCTTCTAGAACGGTAACAAGAGATCGGCGGTTAGCAAATTCGATCCGGCGTATTCGGACAACGAATTACTGGCCGGTAGAGCGAGGTGTGACTGGTATCACCGAACTCTTGTGAACTTCTGTGGACTTCCGTGGAACCCTTTGGGATCGCAACCCCTCAGGGGGTGTCGCCCGGCTCGGCTCAGCGTCACCGGCTCGGCCCAGCGTCACCTGTTCAGCCCCGTGTCACCTGTTCAGCTCAGCGTCACCTGTCGGTTGGTGAGCCCACCGCGCGCCCGGCGCTCGTCGCCCGTGAGCGGCGCGTCGTCGGCGAGGGCCGTCGCCAGCCGTTCGGCGAACTCCGCCGCGGGCTTCTCGCACTCCTCCGCGCCCATCGCGCTCGGCAGGTCCCACACCGGGACGGTGAGGCCGTGCGCCCGGAAGGAACCGACCAGCCGGGTCCCCTCGCCGAGGCTCGACGTGCCCGCCGCGTGCAGCCGCGCCAGCGCGTCCAGCAGCTTCTCCTCGGGGTGCGGCATGACCCAGCGGAGGTGGTTCTTCTCCGGCGTCTCGCACCAGTACGCGGCGTCCGTGCCGGAGAGCAGGGCGGTCGGGATGGCGGCGGCGTTGGCCCGCTCCAGGGAGGCGGTCACCTCCGCCGAGCTGTTCTCCGCGTCCGGCACCCAGAACTCGAACCCGGAGTGCACGACCGGCGCGAACGGCGCCGCGGGGTCCAGCAGGTCCTGGAGGCGCGGACCGTCGGCGGGCACCCGGTGGGCGGCCACCGGCCGGCCCGGCTCGGCGGCGAGTGCGCGCCGCAGCGTGTCGGCGAGATCGCGGCTCAGATCGCCGGACGACGTGTCGTTCTGGAGGGCGAGCAGCACGGAGCCGTCGTCGCGGCGCAGCGCGGGCCAGGCCATCGGCAGGACCGTCGCGAGCGTCACGGACGGCACGCCCTCGGGCAGCCCGTCCCTGAGCGTCAGTTCGGCGGTGGCCGCCGGCACCAGCTCGCGCAGCGCGACCCAGTCGCACTCACCGGCCAGGCCCTCGAAAGGCCGCTGGACCAGCTCGGTGACGGCATGCGCGGCGGCGCGGCCGTGACACGCCTTGTAGCGGCGGCCCGAATCGCACGGGCAGGGTTCACGGGCCCCCACCACCGGGACGGGGCCGTCCTTGAGCTGAGCCTTCGCGGCCTTCGTCTGGGGGCGCTTCTTGGCCATGGTGGCTTTCTCCCGTGAACGGCGATGCGGTGTCGGCCGAGCCTAGCGCCCCGCTCGGACAGGGCCGGGCCGTACGGGGCCCACGAGTCCCCGGTGTGGCCCCACGAGTCCTCGGTGGGGCCGCGGGTGCCCGGTGTGGCCACGGGTCCCCGGTGGAACGCACGGGGAGCGCGCGGGGCGGCCGACCGCGTCTGTCGCACCCGTATGGGCGTACGGAAGCGGCATCTCTGTTCGGGTGCGCTTTACGGGTCCCGTCGAGGTTCCGTGCGCTACAGGGTTCCGTCGAGCCTTTCCGGGCTCCCCGACCCGTCCGGCCCGCTCAGGCCCGCCAGCCGGTCCATGCCCGCCGGCCTGCTGTCCCGTCGTCGAGGCCGTCCAGATCATCGAGGTCCTCAAGGTCCTCAAGGCCGTCGAGGTCCCCAAGGTCGTCGAGCCCCGTCAGACCGGGGGCCGAGATGCGGGTGGCGAAGTCCTCGCGGCGGTGCCCTTCGGTGACGATCACCCAGACCGTGACCTCACCGGTGGCGCTGTCCCGTACGCCCCACTCCTTCGCGAGCGAGGAGATGATGTTCAGTCCGCGGCCGCCGCGGGCCGTGACCGAGGGTGTGGCCGGAATCGGCCGGGTCGGTCCGCCACCGTCCGTCACCTCGACCGTCAGCCGCCCCGCCTTGTCGACGCGCCACTCCGCGCGGATGTCGCCGTCGCCGGTCTCCGGACGTCCCAGCGGTCTGCCGTGCCGGCACGCGTTGCTGACGAGTTCGGAAAGGATCAGTACGGCATCGTCGACGACCGACTCCGACACCCCGCTGCGGCTCAGCTGCTCCCGCATACGGTGCCGTGCCTGCCCCACGCCCGCAGGGCCGTGGGGCACGGCCATGCAAGAAGACGTGGGTACTTCCTGTGTCACCACAAACGCCACCCCCGAGACCTCCTTTGCCCCACGCCACGGTGTGAATGCCCCGGGGGCCTGACGGGGAAACCGGCCCGGCAAGGGCCTTTGACGCACTCGTACCGACCGAACAAGCCAGGAACGCGCCGGTGCACTCCCCGTAACCGTCCGTATGCGAGAGGTGTTCGGGAGAGGGGATGTTCAGACGGCTCGGCCGAGTTGGGAGAGCACCTGGCGGGGCCGGTTGGTGATGATCGCGTCGACACCGAGACGTACACAGAGGTCGACGTCCTCCGGTTCGTTCACCGTCCATACATGGATGCGGTGACCCGCCTGCTGGAGCCGGGTGATGTAGCCGGGATGGTTACGGACGATGCGCATCCCGGGCCCGGCGATCCGCGCGCCGGCGGGCAGCCTTCCGTCGCGCAGCCGGGGCGAGACGAACTGCATGAGGTAGACGGTCGGGAGCTGGGGCGCCGCGTTCGCGATCCGGTGCAGGGAACGCGCCGAGAAACTCATGACCCGTACACGGGACTCCGCGTCGCCGGGGGCGTCCAGGCCGAAGCGGCGCAGCAGGTGCAGCAGCCGGTCCTCCACCTGGCCGGCCCAGCGGGTGGGATGTTTGGTCTCGACGGCGAGCTGGAGGGGGCGGCCGGCGTCCGCGACGAGTTCGAGGAGCCGTTCCAGCGTCAGTACGGAGGTGAGCTCCGGGTCCCGCCAGTCCGGGCTCTCCTCGCTGTCCTTCCAGGAGCCGAAGTCGAGCGTCGCGAGATCGGCCAGCTCCAGGGCGGAGACCGCGCCGCGCCCGTTGGAGGTGCGGTTGACGCGCCGGTCGTGGACGCAGACGAGGTGCCCGTCGGCGGTGAGGCGTACATCGCACTCAAGGGCGTCCGCGCCGTCCTCGATGGCTTTCGTGTACGCGGCCAGGGTGTGCTCGGGGGCGTCCTCCGAGGCTCCGCGGTGGGCGACGACCTGGATGCTGTGCTGTCGTGCTTGAGTCACCGCGTCATGGTGTCATCGTGACAGGGTAGACGGGTGTTCGAAGGGGTCCTTCCGGGATCCTTCCAGGGTCCTTCCGGGGGGCCTTCACAGGGCCCTTCCCGGGGCCCCTCCGGATCCGTCCGTAATGTCCGGAGTAAAGATGGACGGGCAGATGCACAGGTCCTGCTTACAGTGGTCTGACGTGCTGTGGGAAAAGCTGACCGCAGACACTTGCACAGCGGACTCTTGCCGAAGACCGAGTGGAACCGAGGAGAAAGAGCTGTGAGCACCGAGAACGAGGGCACCGCGGGCCCCTCCGTCCCGTCCGTACCTCCGGTACCGGATGCCGCTCCCGAGGGCACACCCGCGTCCGCCCCGCGAGAGGCCGCGTCCGGTTCCACGGACCCGCGGCCGGGCCCGGCGCCTACACCCTCCGCGTCACCCCCGGCGTCCATGGGCGGGCAGCCGGCGGGCGCCGACCCGGAGCGGCCGGCGGGCGCACCGCCGCAGCAGCCGGCCCACGCGCCCCAGCCGGGTCACGCGCCCCAGCCCCCTTACGCCGCCCCTGCCCCTGCCCCTGCCGCGGCGGCCTACCCGCCGCCGGAGTACGGGGCCCCCGCGCCGCCCCCGGGCCCCGTCCCGGTCGGCGCGTCGGTGGGCCCGCCCACCGCGGCGCAGCCCGCGGACGCCGGCTGGCCGCCGCCCCCGCCCGCACTCCCCGCCTACGGAGGCGGCGGTGACGGCCCTGTCTGGGGCGCGCCGGCGCCCGGCCACGAGCCCAAGCCCCCGCGCGCACGCGGGGGCGGGCTGATCGCCGCCGTGCTCGTGGCCGCGCTCGTCGCGGGCGGCGTCGGCGGCGGGATCGGCTACTGGGCGGCGGAGAACAACGACAACGGCTCCGCGAGCTCGACCACCGTCTCGGCGGCGGACGCCCCGAAGGAAGTCAAGCGCGACGCGGGCACCGTCGCCTCGGTGGCCGCCAAGTCGCTGCCGAGCGTCGTCACGATCGAGGCGAAGGGCGGCAACGGCGAGGGGGGCACGGGCACCGGCTTCGTCTACGACAAGCAGGGCCACATCCTCACCAACAACCACGTCGTGGCCTCCGCGGCCAATGGCGGCGACCTCACCGCGACCTTCTCCGACGGCAAGAAGTACAACGCCGAGGTGGTCGGCCGGGCCCAGGGCTACGACGTCGCCGTGGTGAAGCTCAAGAACGCTCCTTCCAGTCTCACCCCCCTCCCCCTCGCCAACTCGGAGGAGGTGGCGGTCGGCGACACGACGATCGCGATCGGCGCGCCGTTCGGCCTCTCCAACACGGTGACGACGGGCATCATCAGCGCCAAGAACCGCCCGGTCGCCTCCGGGGACGGTTCGGGCGACAGCTCCGGATCCGGCTCGGGCAGCTCGTACATGAGCGCCCTCCAGACCGACGCGTCGATCAACCCCGGCAACTCCGGCGGCCCCCTGCTGGACGCGCGGGGCGCGGTCATCGGCATCAACTCCGCCATCCAGTCGGCGGGCAGCGGCGGCCTGGGCCAGTCCCAGGCGGGCTCGATCGGCCTCGGCTTCGCCATCCCGATCAACCAGGCGAAGAACGTCGCGGAGCAGCTCATCAAGACGGGCAAGCCGGTCTACCCGGTGATCGGCGCGACGGTCACGATGACCGATACGGGAGAGGGCGCCACCATCGCCTCCAACGGCGAGGGCGGCACCCCCGCGGTCTCCCCGGACGGCCCGGCGGCACAGGCGGGCCTGAAGGCGGGTGACGTCATCACGAAGTTCAACGACACCCCGGTCGACAGCGGCCCGACCCTGATCGGTCAGATCTGGGCCCACAAGCCGGGCGACAAGGTCACGCTCACCTACAAGCGCGACGGCAAGGAGTCAACGGCCCAGGTCACCCTGGGCGAACGAGAAGGCGAGAGCTGACCGCTCTTTCCTCCCGGACAGCAGCACGGACGGTGCCCGCGAGCAGCGGGCACCGTCCGTGCTGCTGTCCGTACGTGACCGGAGACACGTGACCGGAGACACGTGACCGGAGACACGTGACCGGAGACACGCGGCCGGACGAGCGGCTGGACGAGCAGCCGGGCGTCAGGCTCTCAGCGCGTCAGCCCAGCGCCTCGGCGTCGACCCGGGAGAAGATCAGATCGCACTGCTGCCCGAGGACGGATCCACGCCACCGCTCGGGAACGACCGACGTGCTGCGGATCGCCAGGGGATAGCTGTCGGGCAGGTAGTCGTTGTCGATGCGGTAGGTGTTGAAGCCGTGGTCGCGCATCGTCGTCAGCAGTTCCTCGGCGGAGTCACCGAGCTGGGCCATACGCCCGGGGGCCACCTCGACCGCGATCTCCACATCGGGCCGTAGCCGGTCGAGGAGCGGCACCATGCCCCGTACGACGGCCCCCTCGGCCCCCTCGACGTCGATCTTGATGACCCGCGCGCGGGATATGTCGTCGGGCTCCAGCAGTTCCGTCAGCGGAACGGCCTCGGTCTCGAAGGTCGATTCGGCCGGTCCGTCGTACGGGACGATGCTGTTCGCGCCCATGTTCGCCGAGCTGGCCAGCACGAAGGTCACCGCCCTCCGGCTGTCGGAGACGGCGGCGTTGACGGCCCGTACGTTGCGGCAGTCGTTGAGCCGTACGTGCCGCACCACCCGCTTGTGGAAGGTGGGCGACGCCTCGATGGCCACGACCCGGCCCGTGCTCCCGACGAGGCCCGACGCGAGAACGCTGTAGTACCCGATGTTCGCGCCGACATCGACGAACGCGTCCCCCGGCTTCAGCCGGCTCTGCAGCCACCGCGTGATGTGCGGCTCCCAGATCCCGAAGATGTACAGGTAGCGCTGGATGAAGTCCTGCGTGTCCACGGCGAACCGGGCATCGAACCGGGTCCGCACGACACGCCGTCGTGGGTGGTCCCGCAACCGGGGATTGACCCATCGCGCGGCGAGCCACCCTTTCCCGAACGAGCCGGGAGCATCGCGCACGTACCCACGGCCGAGCGTGTCCAGAACGTCCGAGCCGGGGCTGCTCATCCTGATGCCTCTCCGCTGAATCCGATGAATCCCACGCGAACCGAGGTGCCGTGACCGACGACCGGCCCGACATCCTCGCACGGCCGACCGGAGCCGGGCCTCCCGCGGCCCGTCCCTCTGTCCCTCTGAACTCGGCAGGACTTCCTCATGAGCCGTACGCTGGTGCTGTCGCCCAACAGGGACGGTGAGCAGCCGTGGCCGAGCAGGACGAGGGGCTGATCGAGAAGCAGCACGACCGCTGCGACGTCGTCCGTACAGCCCGTACGAAGGTGCTGCGCACGAATCGACGTCACCAGTGGGAGAAGGACCGGGCCCGGCAGCCGAAGGCGACACGACTGCAGACGGGCTCCACCGAGCACGACACCGGCCTCACAGTGAACGATCTCGTCTTTCACTCGGCCTATCAGGAGAGCACGGCGGACCAGCGGATCGCCGACGCGCTCGGAGTCCCCGAGGGAACCCCGCTCGTGGAGCGTACGTACCGCACCCGGCACGCCGCCGAGACGGCGCCGTTCGCGCTGGTCACCTCGTATCTCGTCCGCGCGCTGGTCGAGTCGAACCCGAAGCTCCTGGACGCGGCCAACGAGCCGTGGCCGGGGGGCACGCAGAACCAGCTCCTCTCGGTGGGGATCGAGCTGGACCGCATCGAGGAGCGGGTCACCGCCCGGCCGCCGACGCCGGAAGAGGCGGAGGAGCTCGAACTGCCGCCCGGGACCTCGGTGTTCCTGGTCCGGAAGAGGTCGTACGACGTCAACGGCCGCGTCGTGGAGATGTCCGACGTCACGCTTGCCGGTGACCGTACGGAAGTGCTGTTCGCCACTCCCCTGGAAAGGTGGTGAGTGCCGTGCGGCGGCGCATCATCGTCATTACCGCCGTTCATGCCCCGTCCGCGCACTTCCTGCCGGACGCGTACAAGTCCCTCCGCGCACAGGAGTTGCCGGAGGGGTGGGAGTGGCACTGGTTGATCCAGGAGGACGGCCGGAGCGACGAGGTCGCCCCGTATGTCCCCGACGATCCGCGGGTGACCTTCACCCAGGGCCGGCCCGGCGGCCCCGGCACCGCCCGTACGCTCGCGCTCGCGGTGGCGGACGGCGAATACGTCAAGGTCCTGGACGCCGAAGGCCAGTTGACGGCGGGGGCGCTCGCCCGTGACCTGGCCGCGCTCGAAGGCGACCCGACCATCGGCTGGGCGACGTCGCGGGTGCTGGATCTGCTGCCCGACGGCTCGACGGCCGGCTTCCCGGGCGACCCGGACGAGGGCCCGATGGAGCCCGGCACCGTACTGGACCACTGGGCGACGCACGACTACCGCGCCCCGGTCCACCCGGCGACGCTCTTCGCCCGCCGCCACCTCGTGCTCGCGCTCGGCGGCTGGATGGCCCTGCCGGCCTCCGAGGACACGGGGCTGCTGCTCGCGCTGGCCTCCGTCAGCCGGGGCTGGTTCTCGTCCGAGGTGGGACTCCTGTACCGCAAGTGGCCCGGCCAGGCGGCCCACACCGACCCGGCGGAACGCGCCGCACGCATGGCGGTGGTGGAGGCGCGGGCCCGGGCGCTCTCGTACGTACGGTGGAACTACCCGGTCACCGACTGAGCCGCGGCCGAAGGCTCATGAGCGTGACCGTATTGCCTCTTCCACTTTTGCGACCTGGGCGGCGATCAAATCCTCGTCGGGCTTGGGGATGAAGCGGGCCACTTGATCGGGTTTGATGAACTCGCCCAACATCACGACGCTCTTGAACCTTGTCACGACGTTTCCAGTGCGTACCACAGTGGTCAGACGGTGATTCTGTCCCTTATTGACCGTTGCAGTCTTCACCAGCCCTGTTGTCCGGAAGCGAATTGCCTCGTCGCCGAGTTCTGGCGCCTCCAACTCGACAGTTTTTTCAGACGACTGCCCGTACTGGTTCTTGGTCTCGAAATCTCCACAGGCGGCGAGCGAGCTGCGGAGCGACGTCATCCGGGACCGCGCCGCGTCTGCGGGGAATGCTGCGATCAGCGTCTCGCGCATGTCGATGGAGTTCGAATGAGGGTAGAGGGTCGAGTTGGCGGCGGCAGTCTCCCCGAATCCCTTATTTTCAGAGTTCCAGAGGACCTTGCACGCCGCGGGCTTGACCATAGTGGGGTCCTCCCACTCGCCGCCGGCTCCTTCGACCGTATCGGCACCCGTGATGTCGAAGCCCGTTGCCTCTTCTTCCGTCAGTAGCGCGGCCTTCAACTCCGCCGGTGTGAGTGAACGTTCCTCGGTGGGTGCTGTAGTCGACTTCGGGCTGTCGGCTGATGCGGGGCCGGTGCTCTCGGATACGGAACAGGCGGCGGACAGTGGTAGAAGCGCCAGTAAGGCCGCAGCGACGCACAGAGATCTCAGACGAACAGAGCGCATGGATATATCCCCCCAGGGACAACGAATGTGGGCGACCCATGAGACGTGCGTAGCCGGACGCCTCGACCCCCGAACTTACGGGCTGCGACGAGCCGGTTCAGCCACGAACGGGCACTTCGTAAATGATCTCGCAGGTCGGGTCCGAGATGACGATGCCCGCCATCTCCACCGGCCGTGAGCTGTCGCTGTAGTACGTCCGCCGGATGCGGGTGACGAGCGCGCCGCGCTGGATGCCGAGGAGCGTCGCCTCCTCGGCATCGGCGTGTCCGGGCTCCGGTTGCTTCACCATGTGGCTGACGGTGATGCCGGTCTCGGCCATGCGGTCGACGACGCCGGCGCCTGCGTGGGGTCGGCCCTCGTAGTACGACCAGGGTTCCGACGGTGAGTTCGTATGGTTCCCAACTGGTGAACATCTGCCCGGGTTTGCCGTCGGCCAGGAACTCGTACGAGGTGCGGACGCAGGGCCCCTCGGCGATCCCGAGCCGCACGGCGATGTGCGCGGGGGCGTTGAAGCCGTGCTCGCGCATCGTCGTCAACAGCTCCTCGGCGGAGTCACAGAGGTGGGCCATACGGTCGGGGGTGACCACGAGAACCGTGTTGCTGTCCTCGCGGGTATCTCGCAGGATCTTCGTCCCACTGGTTGCCGGTATGAGGCAGGTATAGATACCTGAGCGTGGAGAGGGTGAGTACGCTCCCCGATGTTCCGGGCGTCCTGTGTTGGTGGGGTGGGGACATGCACAAACAGGGCTGTGGCCATCCTCCGGCCAGGCATACGCGTCCGAGCCGGGCAGCCGGTAGGCTGTAGCCGCTCTGCCGCTGGTGGGCGGGGCATGGGTGGGTTGCCCGAGCGGCCTAAGGGAACGGTCTTGAAAACCGTCGTGGCAGCGATGTCACCGTGGGTTCAAATCCCACACCCACCGCAGCGGGCCGGCGCGGTCGCTGGTCAGAAGGGGCGCTCCTCGGTGAGGGGCGCCCCTTCCTGCTTCAACCGGATGGTGTCCTCACAGCCTGCCGGTGATGACTCCGCGCCAGGTCCACCCCGCGCCCAGGACGGTGTCCTGTACGGGGGTCTTCAGGTCGGCGCTGTTGAAGGTGAACGTTTCGGTCGCTCCCGGGGCGTCGGCTTCGTTTCCGCCGAGTGTCCAGCGCTTCGAGACCGTCTGCATCTGGCCGCGTTGGGCCTCGGCCGCGATCGTCAGGCTGGGGGTGTCGCCGGCCCATGTGATCTCGTACTGCTGGTCGAGGGAGCGGACTTCGTTCTTCTCCGGGACCAGGCGCATACGGACCTGGAACACGCGGCTCACCTGGGTGCGGACGAAGAAGCTCTGCCATGCCGGGTCCAGGATGCGCCACTCGGCCAGCAGGTCGGCGCCCTCCTCGCGGCCGTCCCGGATGGCGTACGGGGCGTCGGGGCGGTTGAGGGCGAGCAGTGCCGCGTGGAGCTCGGCGGGGGAGCGTGGGGGGACACCGGTGGCGGGGCGCCTGGTTCCGGTCAGCTTGTCGAAGAGGCCCATGGGGTCAATCTATGAGGAGGAAGTCCGGCTCTGGGGGGCCGGGGGCTCCTCCGGCGTGCGGCGGCGCGGTGGGGGTGTGCGGTGGAGGGTGTGCGGTGGGGTGTGCGTCCGTATGGCGGAATGGGTTTTCTGTTGCACCTCTGTTGTATCTATGATGTGCGCATGCCGCCCGCTCCCGCCGCCCCGCTGAAACAACCGCCTGCCGCCGACCGTGTCTACAGCCATGTGAAGGAAGCCGTGCTCGACCGCCGCTACGAGGGCGGGACGCTGCTCACCGAAGGGGAGCTGGCCGAGGCCGTCGGGGTGTCCCGTACCCCCGTGCGCGAGGCGCTGCTCAAGCTGGAGGTCGAGGGGCTGATCAAGCTCTATCCGAAGAAGGGCGCGCTCGTCCTCGCCGTCTCCGCGCAGGAGATCGCGGATGTCGTCGAGACCCGGCTGCTGGTCGAGGAGCACGCCGTACGGAAGGCCGTGCCCGCGTCCGCGGTGTTCCTGGCGCGGCTGGAGGAGCTGCTGGACGAGCAGCGGCAGCGGGCCGAGGAGGGGGATCTCGGGGCCGTCGCCGTGTCCGACCGGTGCTTCCACGCCGAGATCGTGCGCAACGCGGGCAACCAGATCCTCTCCAAGCTGTACGACCAGCTCAGGGACCGGCAGCTGCGGATGGGCGTCGCCGTGATGGAGGCGCATCCGGACCGGATCGCCAAGAACGTCACCGAGCACGCCGAGCTGCTCGAAGCCATCCGGGCGGGCGACGCCGACGTCGCCGCCGCCTGTGTGCGCCGCCACGTCAGCCGCGTCAAGGTGCTGGTCCGGGGTGAGGACTGGTGAGCGCCGTCTCCGTGACCCTGCCGGGCGATCCGCCCGGCGGCCGGCGCGCCACCTGGATGTGGGGCATCGGCGTCGCCGTCTACTTCGTCGCCGTCATCTTCCGTACGAGCCTGGGCGTGGCCGGTCTCGACGCCGTCGAGCGCTTCCACATCAACGCCTCGGCCCTGTCGACCTTCTCGATCCTCCAGGTGCTCGTGTACGCGGGCATGCAGATACCGGTCGGCCTGATGGTCGACCGGCTCGGCACGAAGAAGGTGCTCGCCCTCGGCGTCGTGCTCTTCACCGCCGGGCAGATCGGCTTCGCGCTCTCCCCCTCGTACGGCACGGCGCTCGCCGCCCGCGCCCTCCTCGGCTGCGGCGACGCGATGACCTTCATCAGCGTGCTGCGGCTCGGCACCCGCTGGTTCCCGGCCCGCCGCGTACCGATGATCGCGCAGGTGGCCGCGTTGTTCGGGATGGCGGGCAACCTCGTCTCCACCATCTTCATCTCGCGCGCCCTGGGCGGCCTCGGCTGGACCGTGACGTTCGCCGGCAGCGCGCTGGCCGGGGTGGCCGTCTTCGTCCTGCTGGTGCTCTTCCTCAAGGACCACCCGGAGGGGCATGAGCCGCCGCCCGCCGAGCACGCGGGCGCGACGTACGTACGGAAGCAGATCGCCGCGGCCTGGCGCGAGCCCGGCACCCGGCTGGGGCTGTGGGTGCACTTCACCACCCAGTTCCCCGCGATGTTCTTCCTGCTGCTCTGGGGGATGCCGTTCCTCGTCGAGGCGCAGGGCATGTCGCGCGCCTCCGCGGGTGAGCTGCTCACCCTGGTCGTGCTCTCCAACATGGTCGTCGGGCTGGTGTACGGGCAGGTCATCGCCCGGCACCACGCGGCCAGGCTGCCGCTCGCCCTCGGCACGGTCGCGGCGACCGCGCTGGTGTGGGTGGTGGTCGTCGCGTACCCCGGCGAGCGCGCCCCCCTGTGGCTGCTGATCACGCTCTGCGCGGTCCTCGGCGCCTGCGGGCCCGCGTCGATGATCGGCTTCGACTTCGCCCGGCCCGCGAACCCGCCCGAGCGTCAGGGCACGGCCTCCGGAATCGTCAACATGGGTGGTTTCACGGCCTCGATGACGACGCTCTTCGCGGTCGGTGTCCTGCTGGACGCCACCGACGACAACTACCGGATCGCGTTCTCGTCCGTCTTCGTCCTCCAGACGATCGGGATCGCGCAGATCCTGCGGCTGCGCTCGCGCAGCGCGCGGCGCGAGCGCGAGCGGCTGGTGGCGAGCCGGGTGGAGGCCGTGCACGTTCCTGTCTGACGCGAGCCGTCAGGGGGTGACGGCGAAGTTGCGCAGGATCGCCTCCGCCAGCTCCTGATCGCCGTCCACCTTCAGCCGGTCCTCGACCGCCGCCGGCCGCACCCGCCCGCACGCCAGCCGGAAGTACGACTCCCAGTCCGTCGCGAGCGTGACGACCGGGCCGAGCGAGGGCGAACCGTCGATCGAGCCGCGGCCCTCCGCGTTCACCCGGACCGTACGGAGGAACTCCACCGGGCCGCTCACATCGATGACGACCGCCGAATGGGGCGGCGCGCCCGCGTCCTTGGCGACGACCTTCGGCAGCGCGGACAGCAGCACGTCGCGGGCGACCAGGGCGCCGGGGGAGTCCAGGTTCCCGGGCCGGTTGAGCGCGGAACGCAGATCCTGCTCGTGCACCCAGATGTCGAACGCCCGCATCCGCATGGCGGTCTCCAGGGTCTGCTCGGTGCCGAGCGGCGCGCGGACCATGGTCTCGGGCGCGCGGTTCTCGTTCCGCAGCTGCCGGTTGCGGCGGATGACCGTGTACTCCAGCTCGGCGGTCATCTCCGGCGCGGTGTGGTGGCGCCGTACATCGACCTGCATCTCCATGTAGCGGGTGTGGTCGTCCCGTACGTGGTAGAGGTCGCGTGGCAGCGAGTGGATCGGCCGTGGGTCCCCGAGCATCTCGCAGTCCAGGCCGATGACATGCGAGACGATGTCCCGCACGGACCAGCCGGGGCACGGGGTGCGCCGGTTCCATTCACCCTCGACGAGCGGCTGCACCAGCTCGGCTATGGCATCGATGGAGTGGGTCCAGGCATCGGCGTAGGTCTGAAGGCTGGGATGGACGGTCACGGGACCCCTCGGCGGTTCTGCGGTACGCGGGCTGGCTTGCTGGCGGGCGGGCGGCGGCTGCGGGCTGCGTGGGAGGTTCGGCAGCTAAGTTACGCTGCCCGATGGCACCCCGGCAGTGCTTTCGTGTGACGATCGTAGGGCCCGTGTTGACGGCTCGAATGCCAGGACGGTGGTACTGTGCGCGCTTCGCTCCTCCAGATCGCAGTAGACCCGGACGAATCGGTCGAATCCCGCAGGCGGCGCGCCGCCGCGCTGGTACGGGAACAGCGTGGCGCCGATCTCGTGGTCCTCCCGGAGCTCTGGACGGTCGGTGCGTTCGCGTACGAGTCCTTCGCGGCGGAGGCGGAGCCGGCGGACGGGCCGACCTTCGCGGCGATGTCCGGCGCGGCGCGTGACGCGGGGGTCTGGCTGCACGCCGGTTCGGTGGTGGAGGCGGCGGACGGCGGGCTCTTCAACACCTCGCTCGTCATCTCCCCCGCCGGTGAACTCGTCCGTACGTACCGCAAGATCCACCGGTTCGGCTTCGACCAGGGCGAGGCGGTGCTGATGGAGGCGGGCGGCGAACTCGTCACCGTACCGCTGCCGGAGACCACCCTCGGCCTCGCCACCTGCTACGACCTCCGCTTCCCCGAACTGTTCCGCGGACTGATCGGGGCGGGCGCCGAACTGCTCGTCGTATCGGCCGGCTGGCCCGCGCGCCGGCGTGCGCACTGGACGCTGCTCGCGCAGGCGCGCGCCGTGGAGAACCAGGCGTACGTCCTGGCCTGCGCGAGCGCCGGTACGCACGCCGGGGTGGAGCAGTCGGGGCACAGCATCGTCGTGGACCCCTGGGGCGAGGTGCTCGCGGAGGCGGGCGCGGCGGAGGAGGTGCTGACCGTGGAGGTGGACCCGGCGAAGGTCGCCCGGACGCGCGAGCAGTTCCCGGCGCTCAAGGACCGCCGCCTCGGGCTGGAGACCCCGCCGCACCGCTGACCCGTACCGCTGACCCCGTACGGGTGGGCTGACCCCGTACGGGTGGTGCGTGGGTGACCCCTGGGGAAGTGGCACCCTTGAACCATGAACGACGCGATCCCCGCCCCCTCCCGTCGCGCCCGCGTGCGCGCCCCCGAACTGATCGGCAAGGGCGGCTGGCTCAATACGGGCGACACCTCCTACACCCTCGCCGACCTGCGCGGACGCATCGTCATCCTCGACTTCTGGACGTTCTGCTGCATCAACTGTCTGCATGTCCTCGACGAGCTGCGGGAGCTGGAGGAGAAGCACCGGGACACCGTGGTGATCATCGGTGTCCACTCGCCGAAGTTCGTGCACGAGGCCGAGCACCAGGCCGTGGTCGACGCCGTCGAGCGGTACGAGGTGCACCACCCGGTGCTCGACGATCCCGAGCTGGCGACCTGGAAGCAGTACGCCGTACGGGCCTGGCCCACGCTCGTCGTGATCGACCCCGAGGGGTACGTCGTCGCCCAGCACGCCGGGGAAGGGCACGCGCACGCCCTCGCGAAGCTGGTGGCGGAGCTGGAGGCCGAGCACGCCGCCAAGGGGACGCTGCGGCGCGGTGACGGGCCCTACGTGCCGCCGGAGCCCGTCGCGAGCGATCTGCGCTTCCCGGGCAAGGCGGTGGAGCTGCCCGGCGGCCATCTGCTCGTCTCGGACTCGACCCGGCACCAGCTCGTGGAGCTGGACGCGGACGCGGAGACGGTCGTCCGGCGGATCGGGAGCGGGCAGCGCGGCTTCGGCCCGGACGCCTTCAGCGAGCCGCAGGGGCTGGCGCTGCTGCCCGACGGCCGGGTGATCGTCGCGGACACCGTGAACCACGCGCTGCGTACGTACGACCCGGTCAGCGGCGTGATCGAGACCGTCGCCGGAACCGGCCGGCAGTGGTGGCAGGGGGCGCCGACCTCGGGTCCCGCCCTGGAGGTGGCCCTCTCCTCGCCGTGGGACGTCGCCTGGTGGGCGGACCGGGTGTGGATCGCGATGGCCGGGGTCCACCAGCTCTGGACCTACGACCCGGCCACCGGGACCGTCGAGGTCGCGGCCGGCACGACCAACGAGGGGCTGGTGGACGGGGACGCCGCCGAGGCGTGGTTCGCGCAGCCGTCCGGGCTCGCGGCGGCCGGGGACCGGCTGTGGATCGCGGACTCCGAGACCAGCGCGCTGCGGTGGGTGGAGCGGAAGCAGCACGAGTCCGGCGACGGCGACGGGGCCGGGTTCGTCGTTCGTACGGCCGTCGGTACCGGGCTCTTCGACTTCGGGCACCGCGACGGCGCCGCCGCGCAGGCCCTGCTCCAGCACCCGCTGGGGGTCACCGCCCTGCCCGACGGCTCGGTCGCGGTCTGCGACACGTACAACCACGCGCTGCGCCGCTACGACCGTGTGACCGGCGAGGTGACCACGCTCGCCACCGATCTGCGCGAGCCGAGCGACGCCGTCCTGGTGGGCGAGGACATCGTGGTGGTCGAGTCCGCGCGGCACCGGCTGACGCGGCTGCGGCTGCCCGAGGAGGCGGTGCGCGTGGAGTCCGTCGCGCACCGTACGCAGCGGGCGGCGACCGGGGTCGCGCCGGGCGCGCTGCGGCTGGACGTGGTCTTCACGGCGCCGAACGGGCAGAAGCTCGACACCCGTTACGGCCCGTCCACCCGGCTGCTGGTCTCGGCGACCCCGCCGGAACTGCTGCTGGAGGGCGGCGGCGCCGGTACGGACCTCAGCCGCGATCTGGTGCTGGCCGACGGCGTCCCGGAGGGGGTGCTGCACGTCTCCGCGATGGCGGCCTCCTGCGACGACGACCCGCTGAACGAGTACCCGGCCTGCCATGTCCACCAGCAGGACTGGGGTGTGCCGGTCGTGGTCGACGACACGGGGACGAACCGGCTCGGGCTCGTCCTCGCCGGACTTGACGCGTAGGCCTGTCGGCCCCCGCAACGCGCCAGTCCCGCGACGCACCGGCCCCCGCGACGCGGCGGGGCCGGTCAGAAGTGGTCGTCCCGGTCCACGACGGTCGGGGCGACCGGGGTGACGACCGCCCTGCGGCGGCGGGCGATGCTGGTCATGACGGCGGTGCCGATGATGCCGACCACCATCATGATCACGCCGACCAGGTCCAGGTTGACGCTGTCGAGTTCCCAGTCGGTCGCGAAGGTCAGGATCGCGCCGACCGCGATGAGTGTGATGCATCCGCCTATGCCCATGGGGCCCGCCTCTTCACAGGAGTCGTGTCGTGCCGGGTTTCCGTCGCCCCTTCGGGTACCCCTGACCGGCACGGCCACTCCCGCGGCGCGTACGTCCCCGGCTCGCGCCCCTGGACCGCGTCCCCGGATCGCGCCCCTGGGCTCAGCCCTCCAGGAAGGCCACCAGCGCGTTCGCCAGGTGGTACGGGTCGTCCGCGCCGCACAGCTCGCGCGCGCTGTGCATCGACAGGATGGCCACACCGATGTCGACGGTCTGGATGCCGTGGCGGGCGGCGGTGATCGGGCCGATCGTCGTACCGCACGGCATGGCGTTGTTGGAGACGAACGACTGCCAGGGCACGCCCGCCTTCTCGCACGCGGTGGCGAACACGGCCCGGCCGCTGCCGTCCGTCGCGTACCGCATGTTCACGTTGACCTTGAGGATCGGGCCGCCGTTGGCGCGCGGGTGGTGCGTCGGGTCGTGGCGCTCGCCGTAGTTGGGGTGGACGGCGTGGCCGGTGTCCGACGACAGGCAGACCGTGCCGGCGAAGGCCCGCGCGCGGTCCTCGTACGTCCCCCCGCGGGCGAGCACCGAACGCTCCATGACCGTGCCGAGCAGGGGGCCCTCGGCGCCGGTGTCCGACTGTGAGCCGTTCTCCTCGTGGTCGAAGGCGGCGAGCACCGGGATGTACGGCAGCGGCTTGCCGGAGCCGGAGTTGGCGCCGGAGTTGGCGCCGGCCTCCGCCGAGACCGCGGCCAGTGCCGCCGTGCCGGCGTGCACCGACAGCAGGTTGTCCATCCGGGGGCCGGCCACCAGCTCGCGGTCCCGGCCGAGGTACGACGGCGCCTCGATGGCGTGCGGCATCAGGTCCCAGCCGGTGATCTCCTCGGCCGCCACGCCCACTTCGCCCGCGACGAAGCGGATCAGATCGCCTTCCTCGGCCTCCCCGAGGCCCCAGATCGGCTGCATGTGCCGCTGTCTGTCCAGCTTCAGGCCGTCCGTGTTGACCGAGCGGTCGAGGTGGACGGCGAGCTGCGGGACGCGCAGCAGCGCGCGGTCGACATTGACCAGCCGGTGCGAACCGTCGCGCAGGGTGACCCGGCCCGCGAGCCCCAGATCGCGGTCGAGCCAGGTGTTGAGCAGCGTCCCGCCGTACACCTCCACCGCGATCTGTCGCCAGCCGTACGAGCCGGTGTCCGGCAGGGGCTTCACCCGCAGGTTGGGCGAGTCAGTGTGCGCGCCGACGATCCGGAACGGGGTGTGCGGCTCGGCGCCCTCCGGCACGAACCAGGCGATGAGCGCGCCGCCGCGCACCACGAACCGGCCGCCCTTCGCGCCGTCCCAGGCGTCCGTCTCCCGCACCTGGCGGAAGCCCGCCTTCTCCAGGCGCGCCGCGGCGTTCGCCACCGCGTGGTACGGCGACGGGCTGGCCGCGAGGTAGGACATGAGGTCGTCGGTGTGGCCGCGGTCGAAGCGGGAGGAAGTGCTCATGCCCTCAACCCTAACGACGGGGTCCGACACCGGCCCTGCCAGTGCCGCGGGGGCGGCGCCCGCACGGAGTGCGGCAGGGCACCTCCCGCGCGGCGCGCGACGAGGTGCCCTGCCGGGGCCGGGTGGCGGAGCCGCTCAGAACGCCGCTTCGTCCAGCTCCATCAGCGAGTTGTCCACGGACTCGGCGAGCGCCCGCTCGGTCGCGACGCCCGGCAGCACGTTCGCGGCGAAGAACTTCGCCGCCGCGATCTTGCCCTGGTAGAACGCGACGTCCTTGGAGGAGGCCGTCTCCAGCTTCTCCACGGCCACGGCGGCGCCGCGCAGCAGCAGGTAGCCGACGACGACGTCGCCCGAAGCCATCAGCAGGCGCGTGGTGTTGAGGCCCACCTTGTAGATGTTCTTGACGTCCTCGTCCGTCGACGTGAGGTCGGTCAGCATCGTGCCGACGATCGCCTCCAGGTCCCCGGCGGCCTTGGCGAGCGCCTCGCGGGCCGGGGCCAGCTCCGTACCGCCCGTGCCGACGGCGAGGAACGTCTTGATCTCCTCGGAGAGGGTGTTCAGCGCCTGGCCCTGGTCGCGGACGATCTTCCGGAAGAAGTAGTCCTGGCCCTGGATCGCCGTCGTTCCCTCGTAGAGGGTGTCGATCTTGGCGTCGCGGATGTACTGCTCGACCGGGTACTCCTGGAGGTATCCGGAGCCGCCGAAGATCTGGAGGGACTGCGCGAGCTGCTCGTACGACCGCTCGGAGCCGTACCCCTTCACGATCGGCAGCAGCAGGTCGTTGAGGCCGTGCAGCGCCTTGGTGGGCTCGCCCTCGGCCTCCTTGAGCGCGATCTCGTCCTGCACCGAGGCGGTGTACATGACCAGGGCGCGCATGCCTTCCGCGTACGCCTTCTGCGTCATCAGCGAGCGGCGCACATCGGGGTGGTGCGTGATGGTGACCTTGGGCGCGGCCTTGTCCATGAACTGCGCCAGGTCGGGCCCCTGGACGCGCTCCTTGGCGTACTCCAATGCGTTCAGGTAACCGGTGGAGAGGGTGGCGATCGCCTTCGTGCCGACCATCATCCGCGCGAACTCGATGATGCGGAACATCTGGCGGATGCCCTCGTGCTTGTCGCCGATCAGCCAGCCCTTGGCGGGGTGGCGGTCGCCGAAGGTCAGCTCGCAGGTGTTGGACGCCTTGAGGCCCATCTTGTGCTCGACGTTCGTGGCGTAGACGCCGTTGCGCTCGCCCAGTTCGCCGGTCTCCCCGTCGAACTCGTACTTCGGTACGAGGAAGAGTGACAGACCCTTGGTGCCCGGTCCGGCTCCCTCGGGGCGGGCGAGGACGTAGTGGAGGATGTTCTCCGACATGTCGTGCTCACCGGAGGTGATGAAGCGCTTCACGCCCTCGATGTGCCAGCTGCCGTCCTCCTGCTCGACGGCCTTCGTGCGGCCCGCGCCGACGTCCGAGCCGGCGTCCGGCTCGGTGAGGACCATCGTGGAGCCCCACCGGCGCTCGACGGCGATCGCGGCGGCCTTCTTCTGCGCCTCGTTGCCCTCCTCGAAGAGGATGCCGGCGAAGGCCGGGCCCGAGGAGTACATCCAGACGGCCGGGTTGGCGCCGAGCAGCAGCTCCGCGTAGGCCCAGATCAGGGAGCGCGGGGAGGTCGTGCCGCCGATCTCCTCCGGGAGGCCGAGGCGCCAGTACTCGGAGTCCATGTACGCCTGGTAGCTCTTGCGGAAGGCGGCCGGGACCGGCGCGGTGTTGGTCTCCGGGTCGAACACCGGCGGGGTGCGGTCGGCCTCGGCGAACGACTCCGCGAGGTCGTTCTCCGCGAGGCGGGTGACCTCTTCGAGGATGCTCTTGGCGGTCTCGACGTCCATCTCGGCGAACGGGCCGGTCCCGTACAGCTTGTCGCGCCCGAGGACCTCGAAGAGGTTGAACTCGATGTCGCGGAGATTCGACTTGTAGTGCCCCATGGCGACGACTCCGTAAGGATCGGGAAGGCAGAAGGCAGATCCCTCATGCGGGTGCCAGTACCGGTTGGTAGCTATCGATGATGCTACCCATCGGTAATAAGATGCAACCCCGTACCGGGGGCCGGTGGACCAATGTGACGCGGTAGACGGGGCCCCCGGTGGCGCCATTCCTCAGTACTCTTGCGTCCATGTACGGCTACGACCAGAACATGGGCGCTCAGCAGCAGTACGCGCACCCGCAGCAGCAGCCGATGGGCGGCGCGGGCGCGGGCGGGTACGGCGAGCAGCCGCTGTATCCGGAACCGTCGCCTCCGTCGCTCGGTGACGCCGTGCGGGCGTTCACGACGGGGTCGCTCCAGGCCGAGGACTTCCAGCAGATCTTCGCGACGTCGAAGGTCTACTGCCCGCGGGGCGACAACCCCGGGTTCCTGGCGCTGCACAACACACAGCAGCCGGTGATCCCCATGTTCAGCACGCTCAAGGAGCTGCGGCGGTACGCGGGCAAGGAGTCGAAGTACTTCGTGATCACCGGCGCGGAGGTGATCGACCTGCTGCCCACGGGGTACGGCTTCGTGCTCGACATGGAGGGTGAGCACCGGATGGTGTTCGACGCGAAGGCGGTCGAGCAGATGGTGGACTTCGCGATGCGCCGCATGTACGGCTGAGCGCCGCGCGGCCGTGTGCCGCTTCCCGAAGCTGGATCAGGGCCCGTACCGCACCGGTACGGGCCCTTCGTGCTGACGTCGGCGTGCTCCCTGGAGGCGGCCCCGAGGCGGCCCGGAGGCGGCCCGGAGGCGGCCCCGAGGCGGCCGGAAGGGGGGGCGGGAATGGATCGCGCCTTGCCAGATGTTCACTGTTCAACTAAATTGTGAGCGAGAGCCTGAGGAGGCCGTCATGCCCGCAGTGACCGTCGAAAACCCGCTGACCCTGCCCCGGGTGGCGGCTCCGGCCGACGCCGTGGCCCGCCCCGTGCTCGCCGTCACGACCGCGCCCAGCGGCTTCGAGGGCGAGGGCTTCCCGGTGCGCCGCGCGTTCGCCGGGATCGACTACAAGCACCTCGACCCGTTCATCATGATGGACCAGATGGGCGAGGTGGAGTATCAGCCCGGGGAGCCGAAGGGGACCCCCTGGCACCCGCACCGCGGCTTCGAGACGGTCACGTACCTGATCGACGGCACGTTCATCCACCAGGACAGCAACGGCGGCGGCGGGACCATCCGCAACGGCGACACCCAGTGGATGACCGCGGGCTCCGGGCTGCTGCACATCGAGGCGCCGCCGGAGTCCCTCGTCACCTCCGGCGGGCTCTTCCACGGCCTTCAGCTCTGGGTGAACCTCCCGGCGTCCGACAAGATGATGGACCCGCGCTACCAGGACATCCGCGGCGGCCAGGTCCAGCTGCTGACGTCCCCCGACGGCGGCGCGCTCCTGCGCGTGATCGCGGGCGCGCTCGACGGACACGAGGGCCCCGGCATCACCCACACCCCGATCACGATGATCCACGCCACGCTGCGCCCCGGCGCCGAGGTGACGCTGCCGTGGCGCGAGGACTTCAACGGCCTCGCGTACGTCCTGGCCGGCCGCGGCGCGGTCGGCACCGAGCGGCGGCCGGTCCGTACGGGCCAGACGGCGGTCTTCGGCGCGGGCGGCTCGCTCACCGTACGGGCGGACGCGACGCAGGACGCGCACACGCCGGACCTGGAGGTCGTGCTCCTCGGCGGGCAGCCGATCCGGGAGCCGATGGCGCACTACGGGCCGTTCGTGATGAACAGTCACGCCGAACTGAAGCAGGCCTTCGAGGACTTCCAGGCGGGCCGCCTGGGCGTGGTCCCCGCCTCGTAGGCGTGAGCCCGTAGGCGTAAGCCCGCAGGGCCCCGGCCCGCCGTGCCCCGCCGGCCCGGATGACGGTGCGTCACCCGGGCGGCGGGGCAGCGCAGGACAGGACCGGGCGGCCGTGGTCGGCTGGGTGGGTGCCGACGCCGCCGAACCCCCTCCTCCCCGAGAGCGCCCGGCGCCTCGCCGCGTGGTGCGGGGTGGCGCTGCTGGTCTCGGGGGTCGGGGCCGTCGCGATCTGGCTGTGCGTCACCTTCAAGACGGCCGTCACCCCCGTTCTGCTCGCCCTGCTCGGCACCGCCCTGCTCGGCCCCCTCTACCGCCGGCTCGTCGCGATGCGGCTGAACGCGTCGCTCGCCGCCGGCCTGACCTGCGTCGCCATCGTGGGCGTGGTCGGCGGCGCCGCGTACATCGTCGTCAGCGCGCTCGTCGACACCGGGGACCAGATCGTCGCCTCGCTGCGCCAGGCCGGCGAGCAGATCAGCAGGCACTTCGGCGGGGCCGCCGGGACCTCGCTCGCGGATCTGGCGAAGAACGCCAAGGACCTCATCGGGAAGTTCGGCGCCACCGCGGCCTCCGGTGTCCTCACCGGGATCAGCGTCGTCGGGGAGCTGATCGCCACCGCGGTCCTCGCGCTGCTGCTGGTCTTCTTCTTCCTGCGGGACGCGTCCCGCGCCGCCCGCGCTCTGCGGGCGTTCGCCCCGGGCACGGGCGGGCGGGCCCTGGAGGCGATGGCGCGCCGCGCCTTCGGGGCCGTCCAGGGCTTCATGCGCGGGACGACCCTGATCGCGCTCATCGACGCGGTCTGCATCACCGTCGGCCTGCTGATCCTGCGGGTGCCCGGCGCGGTCGGGCTGGGGGCGCTGGTCTTCGTCGGCGCGTACATCCCGTACCTCGGCGCCGCGCTCTCCGGTGCCGTCGCCGTGCTGGTCGCCGTCGTCGACCGGGGGTGGGTGATCGGGCTGTGGGCGCTCGGGGTGGTGCTCGCCGTGCAGGTGCTGGAGGGGCATCTGCTCCAGCCGATGATCCAGAGCCGTACGGTGCAGATGCATCCCGCCGTGGTGATGCTGGCGATCACGGCGGGCGCGAGCGTCGCCGGGATTCTGGGCATGCTGCTCGCCGTACCGTTGACGGCCGCCGCGTTCGGGGTCCTCTCCGAGGTGCGGGAACGTTACGCCGCGGGCTCCTCCGCGCGGCCTCCGCCGACCGGGCCGTCCGCGCCGTCCGCGCCGTCTTCGTAGAGCTCGAACCAGATGCACTTCCCCTCGCCCTGCGGGTCGACCCCCCACGCGTCCGCCAGGATCTCCATCAGCACCAGCCCCCGCCCGCTGGACGCCAGCTCGCCGGGGCGTCTGCGGTGCGGCGGGTCGTCGCTGGTGTCCGAGACCTCGACGCGCAGCCGGCGCGCTCCGCGCTCGCCCCGCGCCTCCGTCACCAGCAGCGCGTCACCGTCCGTGTGGACGAGCACGTTGGTCAGTATCTCGGAGACCATCAGCTCCGCCGCGTCGACCTGCTCGGCGTCCGCCCAGTCGTGCAGCAGGTCACGGAGCTGGCGCCGGGCGCCCGCGATCCGCTCCGGTTCCGCCTGCGCGATGGTCAGCGCGGTCCTGCGGGTGGGCGTCCTGGCGGTACGGGAGGACGCCGCCCGGTCCCGGGCGAGCAGCAGGAGCGCGATGTCGTCCTCGCGGCGGTCGGCGAGCGGCCCGGTCGTGTGGTGCGAGGTCGGGCCGTGCACGGCCTGCACCAGCGCGTCGGCCAGCCGCTCCAGCTCCGTGGCGCCGTCGGCCACCGTGGCGCCGTCGGCCACCGTGGCGCCGTCGGTCACCGTGGCGCCGTCCGCCACCGTGGCGTCGGGGTTGTCGGACCGCTGCTCCAGGACCGGGCGCAGCCGCGCCCACCCCGTCGCGAGGTCGTGCCCGCCCGTCTCGATCAGCCCGTCCGTGCAGAGCATCAGCAGCTCCCCGGGGCCGAGCTGGAGCCGGGTCGTCGGATAGTCGGAGTCGGCCTCGATCCCGAGCGGCAGCCCGCCCGCGGTCTGTCGGACGACGGCGGTGCCGTCGGCCGTGCGGATCACCGGGTCCGGGTGGCCGGCGCGGGCGATGTCGAGGGTGCCCGTCTCCGGGTCGACCTCCAGATAGAGGCAGGTCGCGAAGCGCGGCCCGGCCAGGGCGTCGGGGACGCCGCCGTATTCCGCGTCCCCCGGGAAGAGCCCGGCCGGTCCGCCCGGTCCGCCCGGTCCGCCGGCCGTGCCGTGCGGAGGGCCGCCGCCGTCCGGCCCCGAGTAGTACTGGAGCCCGGCCAGGAAGCGGGAGGCCCGGGAGAGCACCGCGTCGGGGCCGTGCCCCTCCGCGGCGTATGCCCGCAGCGCGATCCTGAGCTGTCCCATCAGCCCGGCCGCATGCACGTCATGGCCCTGCACATCCCCGATGACCAGGGCGAACCGTCCGCCCGACCGGTTGTCGCGCCGTCCGTCCGGCAGCGGGATCATGTCGTACCAGTCGCCGCCCACCTGGAGGCCGCCGCCGGTCGGCACGTACCGCGCCGTGATCGTCATCCCCGGGATGTCCGGTCCCAGCCGCGGCATCATCGAGCGCTGGAGGCCGATCGACAGCTCGCGCTCGGACTCGGTGGCCTCGGCGCGGGCCAGGGCCTGCGCCAGCATGCGCGCGACCGTCGTCAGTACGGAGCGCTCGTCCGGCGAGAAGACGACAGGGTGTTTGAAGGCCGCCATCCACGTGCCGAGGGTGCGGCCCGCCACGATCAGCGGGATGAACGCCCAGGAGCGGCGGCCGAAGCGCCGCACGTACTGCCAGGTGGCGGGGTACCGGTCCGCGTACGACTCCGGTGTCGGCAGATAGATGGCGCGGCCGGTCCTGATGACCTCGGCGGCGGGATAGTCGGTGTCGAGCGACATCTCCTCGAACGGGACCACGGCCGCGGCGTCGTGCCCGTGGTGCCCGATGATCCGCAGCCGCCGGCCCGAGGGACCGCCGGAGGGGCTGCCGGAGACGCCGAAGACCGCGAGCCCCTCCGGCGAGAAACCGGGCATGGAGAGGGACGCGGCGACCCGCAGGACCTCGGTGGTGGAGCGCGCCTCGGCCAGCGCCCGCCCCGCGTCCAGCAGGAACGCCTCGCGGGAGCGGCGCCAGTCGCCGGTGATCGAGCTGCCGCCGGCGGTGCCGGGGCGCGGCTCGGTGACCTCCTGGACCGTACCCAACAGTTCGAGTTCCTCGGCACCGCCGGGGCGGCCGGTGACGACGGGCTTGGCCCGGCTCCGTACCGTACGGACCACCCGGCTCCGGCCGTCCACGACGCGCAGCCGGACCTCGGCGGGGGTGGACTCGGCGACGGCGAGGCGTACGACGCCCTCGATCTCGTTCCAGTCGACGGGGTGGAGGCGGGCGCGGACCGCGGCCCTCGTGGTCTTCAGGGGCTCCGCGGGCCAGCCGAAGAGCCGGGCGGCCTCGGCGTCGAGGGTGACCGCCCCGGACGCGAGGTCCCAGCGCCACAGGCCGGTCCCGATCGCGGCCAGGACATCCTCGGTTCGCATTGTCCCACTTTATGAATATGTGCGGAGCGAACGCCACTGAGGGCGGTGTCGGACACGGGCGGTAGCCTGTTATGGCCCAGCGGGTTTTTCCGAACCGGTTTTCCCGAACCGTTTCGGCCAAACCGGTTTGGCCAACCGGTGGCGCCCGGCGCATCATGCGCATGTCTCCCGCATGCGTCGCGCACGCCACGGGGGTCCCGCTCCGCCTCTGCCCACTCCGACTGCCAAGACTGGATGAAACGACGATGCACCGGTACAGGTCCCACACCTGCGGCGAGCTCCGCGCCTCCGACGTCGGCGCCGACGTCCGGCTGAGCGGCTGGCTGCACAATCGCCGAGACCTGGGCGGCATCCTCTTCATCGATCTCCGTGACCACTACGGTCTGGTGCAGCTCGTCGCCCGCCCGGGCACGCCCGCCAACGACGAGCTGTCGAAGCTCACGAAGGAGACCGTCGTCCGTATCGACGGCAGGGTCTCCGCGCGCGGCGCCGAGAACGTGAACCCGGAGCTGCCGACCGGCGAGATCGAGATCGAGGTCTCCGAGGTCGAGATCCTCGGCGCGGCCGGGCCGCTGCCGTTCACGGTCAACGCGGAGGACGGGGTCAACGAGGAGCGGCGCCTGGAGTACCGCTTCCTCGACCTGCGCCGCGAGCGCATGCACCGCAACATCCTGCTGCGCACGGCCGTGGTCTCCGCGATCCGGCACAAGATGACCGCCCTCGGCTTCAACGAGATGGCGACGCCGATCCTCACCGCGACGTCCCCCGAGGGCGCCCGCGACTTCGTCGTCCCCTCGCGGCTGAACCCGGGCAAGTTCTACGCGCTGCCCCAGGCGCCGCAGCAGTTCAAGCAGCTCCTGATGATCTCGGGCTTCGACCGCTACTTCCAGATCGCGCCCTGCTTCCGCGACGAGGACGCGCGCGCGGACCGGTCGCCGGGCGAGTTCTACCAGCTCGACGTCGAGATGAGCTTCGTCGAGCAGGAGGACGTCTTCCGGCCGATCGAGAAGCTGATGACGGAGCTGTTCGAGGAGTTCGGCGGCGGCCGTCATGTCACCTCGCCGTTCCCGCGCATCCCGTTCCGCGAGTCGATGCTGAAGTACGGCAACGACAAGCCCGACCTGCGGGCCAACCTCGAACTGGTCGACATCTCGGACGTCTTCGAGGGCTCCGAGTTCAAGGCGTTCGCGGGCAAGCACGTACGGGCCCTGCCGGTGCCGGACACGGCCGGGCAGTCGCGGAAGTTCTTCGACGGCCTCGGTGCGTACGCGGTCGAGCACGGCGCGAAGGGCCTGGCCTGGGTCCGGGTCGGCGAGGACGGGACGCTGGCGGGCCCGATCGCCAAGTTCCTGACGGAGACGGACGTCAAGGTCCTCACGGAGCGGCTGTCGCTGGTCCCGGGACACGCGGTCTTCTTCGGCGCGGGCGCCTTCGACGAGGTCTCCAAGATCATGGGCGCGGTACGGGTCGAGGCCGCGAAGCGCGCCGGCCACTTCGACGAGGGCGTCTTCCGGTTCTGCTGGATCGTCGACTTCCCGATGTACGAGAAGGACGAGGAGACCGGGAAGATCGACTTCTCGCACAACCCGTTCTCGATGCCCCAGGGCGGCCTGGACGACCTGGAGTCGAAGGACCCGCTGGACATTCTGGCGTGGCAGTACGACATCGTCTGCAACGGCATCGAACTGTCGTCCGGCGCGATTCGCAACCACGAACCGGAGCTGATGCTCAAGGCGTTCGAGATCGCGGGCTACGACCGGGAGACGGTGGAGCACGAGTTCGCGGGCATGCTCAAGGCATTCCGCCTCGGCGCCCCGCCGCACGGCGGCATCGCCCCGGGCGTGGACCGGATCGTCATGCTGCTGGCGGACGAGCCGAACATCCGCGAGACGATCGCCTTCCCGCTCAACGGCAACGCGCAGGATCTGATGATGGGCGCGCCGACGCAGCTGGACGAGACGCGGCTGCGCGAGCTGAACATCGCGCTGCGCAAGCCGGTGGCGAAGTCGGGCGGTACGTCCGAGAAGCGGGCGGAGTAGCCGCCCCGGGGCCCGCGCCGTTCGGTGTTGCGCCCGCATCCACCCCTGCTGTTTCCGGGGGTGGATGCGGGCGTTTCCGTTGCGGGGGACCGGGAGGGTACGGGCGGTTACTTGCGCAGCAGCAGGGTCAGGCCCGCCACCGCCAGGCCGAGGAGCACCGCCGACGCGCCGTAGGCCAGGCGGTGTGCCTTGAGGACGGGGAGGAAGCGGTCGGCGGCGAGTCGGCCGGGGCCGGTGAGGGCCAGGGCGGCGGCGCCGGCGGTGAGCAGGAGCTCGTACTCGATCCCGGCCGGGGCGAAGAAGGCGCCGGTGCCCTTGACTGCGATGGCGTTGACCATGGTGCCGACCACGGCGGCGCCCATCAGCGGGGTGAGCAGGCCGACGGCCAGGCCGAGGCCGCCGAGGGTCTCGGTCAACCCGGCGACCACGGCGAACGCCTTGCCGGACGGGTAGCCGCTCATCGTGAAGAACGCGCCGGTGCCGTCCAGGCCGCCGCCGCCGAACCAGCCGAACAGCTTCTGGCTGCCGTGTGCGGCCATCGTCAGGCCCAGGACGACGCGGAGCAGCAGCAGGCCGACGTCGTAGGCGTGGGGCGTGGAGGCGTGGACCCGGTCGCCGGGGGCGGCGCCGGCGCCGGCGCCGGACAGCGGGGCGAGGGTGCGGGTGGAGGTGGGGGAGGACATGAGCGCGTTCTCTCCTGGGGTGAAGGGGGAGGGGGCCGCTTCTGCGGGGCCGCTTCGATGGGGCCGCTTCGGTGAGGCCGCTTCTGCGGGGCCGCTTCGGTGGGGCCGTTCCGTTCTGTGGCCGGCTCCGGGGAGCCCTGTGGCCATTCCTTGAAAGTTGAAGCAATGGCGCGGTTTCGACCGTACACATTGATTTGAATTTCAACAACCGGGGCCTAGGATGAGGCCATGGACGACCCCCGCTGGCTGGACGAGCACGAGCTGGCCGCGTGGCGCGGTTTCATCACCGCCGCCACCCTCCTGGAGCGCCGCCTCGACCAGCAGCTCAAGGAGGAGGCGGGCCTCTCCCACGCGCAGTACGAGATCCTGGTGCGGCTCTCGGAGGCGCCCGGCGGCGAACTGCGTATGACAGGGCTGGCGGATCTCCTGCTCACCTCCAAGAGCGGCCTCACCTATCAGGTCGGACAACTGGAGAAGGCCGGTCTCGTCCGCCGCCGCTCCTGCCCCTCCGACGTGCGCGGCGTCTTCGCCGTTCTCACCGACGCGGGCCGCGAGCGGCTGCGCGCGGCGGCCCCCGGGCATGTCGCGCTCGTCCGCGAACTGTTCATCGACGTCCTCGACGGCGACCAACTCGCCGCCCTCGCCGGGAGCCTCGGCACGGTCGGCCGGCGGCTGCGCGAGGGCGAGCGGGGCCGCTGAGCCTTCGATCGGAGACCGGAGACAACCCGATCGGTCTTCCGGCGCGTTCCACCGGCGTGAGGGATCGAAAAGGATGCGCGGCGGCGCTGCCCGCGGCACGGGACCGGTCGGGTGAATCACCGCCTCCGCCGAAGTCCCGTGCGACGCGGGCGACGCGCCGGGGACCGGGCGGAGGACGTCCGTACGATGATCACCGGCGCAGACTTCGGTGCAGGAAGCGCATCCGCCCCTCCTGCCTTCCCCGGCAATACGGAATGAGAGGCCCGTACATGTCTGTGCGCCCGACACGCGCCGTCCGCGCTCTTCGCAGGCTTCGCGGAGGACCGCGGCTGGTCGCCGCGCTGCTGGCGACCGGTCTGCTGCTCACCGGCTGCGCGGACGGCGACGGCGTGCGCGACGCGGGCCGGGCGGACACGGCGGACAAGGCCGGCACCCCCTCCGGTCGCGGCGCCGGCGCCGCTTCCGCCTCGGATTCCGACGCCGCCGCCGCGCGCAACGGCGAGGACACCGGCGCCGGCCCGGGCGCGTCCGGGCCGCTGGAGGCGCGCGGCGCCCGGGCCCGGGTGATCCCCGGCCTCGGCCCGGAGACCCGCGCCGAGATCCCCCCGGGGACGACCCAGGCCGTGGTCGTGACCGGTATCAACCGCGACTCCAACCTCTCCTCCGTCGTCGTCTACGAGCGCGACCCGGTCACCGGCTGGGAGCGCGTCACCGACGCCTGGCCCGCGCACAACGCGCTGGAGGGGTGGACCGACGACCACAACCAGGGCGATCTGCGCTCGCCCATCGGGGTGTACGGGCTGACCGACGCGGGCGGCCGGCTGGCCGATCCGGGGACGCGGCTCCCGTACGACCGGGGACCGGCCTTCTCGGTCTCGGGCACCGGGTTCGAGGGCGAGCCGCTCGAAGGCTCCTTCGACTACGTCGTCGCGATCAACTACAACCGCAGGCCGGGCAGCACCCCGCTCGACTGGACCCGGCCGCTCGGCGGCGACAAGGGCGGCGGCATCTGGATCCATGTGGACCACGGCGGCCCCACCCAGGCGTGCGTCTCCGTGCCGCGCGAGCGGATGAAGGAGCTGCTGCGCACGCTGGACCCGGCGAAGCGGCCGGTCGTGGTGATGGGCGACGAGGACTCCCTGGGCCGATGAGTCCCTGACGTTCACGGACCGGTGAGCCCCTGATGTTCGCGGGCCGATGAGCCCGACGGCCCTGCCCGCTCCTCCGAGTCCCCGGGCACTCCCGGTTGATCCGTCGCTCACAGCCCGCACCCAGGTCGCTGCCAGCTTGGCTCCCTAGTGTCCCGTGACATGACAGAGACCCAAGTGCCTTTGGAGAAACGGGACATGATGCGCCGCAGAGCAGTACTCGCGGGCGGCGCGGCCATTGCCGCCACCGGCATAGCGGCCGCGGCCGTCACCACGGCGTCGGCGGGCGAGGACACGGCAGCCTCGTCCACGGGCGCCAAGAACGGCACCGGGAACGGCGCCACGGCGACCGGCGCCGGCGAGGAGTGCTACCGGCTCACCTCGCAGACCACCGAGGGCCCGTACTACATCGACGCCGACAAGATCAGGAAGGACATCACCGAGGGCAAGGAGGGCATCCCCATGACCCTCCGCCTCAAGGCGATCGACTCGGACACCTGCAAGCCGCTGCGCGGCGCGGCCGTCGACATCTGGCACTGCGACGCGCTGGGCCTCTACTCCGGTTACGAGTCCGCCTCCACCGGCGGCGGTGGCGGCGGCACCCCGCCCACCGACGCCCCGACCGACGCCCCCACGGACACGCCCACCGGGACACCCCCGACCGGCGGCCCCGGCGGTGGCGGCGGCGGTCACGAGGAGCCCACCGACGACAAGCGGTACCTGCGCGGCACCTGGCTCACCGACAAGAACGGCTTCGTCGAGTTCAAGACGGTCTTCCCGGGCTGGTACCGGGGCCGCGCCGTGCACATCCACACCAAGGTGCACGTCGGCGGCAGGATGACCGACGCCGGGTACGAGGGCGGGCACACCTGCCACACCGGCCAGTTCTTCTTCGAGGAGGCCGCGGTCCTCGACTCGGCGAAGATCGCGCCGTACTCGACCAGCACGACCGAGCGCACCACGCTCACCGAGGACACCATCTACGACCAGAGCGGCGTCCAGGGCGGGCTGCTGAAGCTCTCGTACCGCAAGAACGACATGGCGCGCGGTGTCGTCGGCTCCCTCACCATGGGCGTCGACCCGGACGAGACCCACGACGGCACCGATCTCTGATCCGTCGTCCCTCTCCCGGTGATCCGATCCATGGGCAGGGCCCGGGACCAGGCACGTCAGCCTGGTTCCGGGCCCTGCCCCATGAACGTGTGGACGGCGCTACGCCGGCTGCTCCTCCAGACGCGGGAAGAGCACCGCGCCCTTCGTCACCGTCGCGCCCGCGGGCAGCAGGCCCCACGTGGCCGCGTCCTGGACCCGCTGGTCGGCGAGCGCGCCCAGCGCGTCGTCCGCGCCGAGCGAGTCCCACAGCTTCTGCGAGGTCTCCGGCATCACCGCGTTGAGCAGGACGGCGATCGCCCGCAGCGACTCGGAGGCCGTGTAGAGGATCGTCGCGAGCCGCGCCCGGCCCTCCGCCGAGTCGTCCTTGGCGACCTTCCACGGCTCCTGCTCGGTCAGATAGCCGTTGACCTGCTTCACGAAGTCGAAGACCGCCGCGATCCCGCCCGCGAAGTCCAGCTCCTCGCCGATCTTCCGGTCCGCCTCGGCGACCGCCTTCACCAGCCCGTCCCGTACGGCCTGCTCCGCGTCGCCCGGGGCGGCGTCGGCCGGCAGCGAGCCGCCGAAGTACTTGCCGACCATGGCCGCGACGCGCGAGGCGAGGTTGCCGTAGTCGTTCGCCAGCTCGGAGGTGTAGCGGGCGGTGAAGTCCTCCCAGGAGAACGAGCCGTCCTGCCCGAAGGCGATGGCCCGCAGGAAGTACCAGCGGTACGCGTCGACGCCGAAGTGCGAGGTCAGGTCCTGCGGCTTGATGCCGGTCAGATTCGACTTCGACATCTTCTCGCCGCCGACCATCAGCCAGCCGTTGGCGGCGACCCGGCCGGGCACGGGGAGCCCCTGCGCCATCAGCATGGCGGGCCAGATGATCGCGTGGAAGCGCAGGATGTCCTTGCCGACCAGGTGGACGTCGGCCGGGAACGTGGCGTCGAACTTCTCCTGGTTCGCGCCGTAGCCGACCGCCGTCGCGTAGTTCAGCAGCGCGTCGACCCAGACGTAGATGACGTGCTTCTCGTCCCACGGCACCGGGACGCCCCAGTCGAAGGTCGAGCGCGAGATCGACAGGTCCTGAAGGCCCTGCTTGACGAAGTTCACGACCTCGTTGCGGGCGGACTCGGGCTGGACGAAGCCGGGGTTGGCCTCGTAGTGCGCGAGGAGCTTCGGACCGTACTCACTGAGCTTGAAGAAGTAGTTCTCCTCCTTGAGGATCTCCACCGGCGTCTTGTGAATCGAGCACAGCTTGACGCCGTTCTCGTCCTCGATCAGCTCGGCGGAGAGTTTGTACTCCTCGCAGCCCACGCAGTACGGGCCCTCGTAGCCGCCCTTGTAGATCTCGTCCTTGTCGTACAGGTCCTGCACGAACTCCTGCACACGGGCCGTGTGCCGCTCCTCCGTCGTCCGGATGAAGTCGTCGTTCGCGATGTTCAGGTGCTCCCAGAGGGGCTTCCACGCCTCCTCGACGAGCTTGTCGCACCACTCCTGCGGGGTGACCCCGTTCGCGTCGGCGGTGCGCATGATCTTCTGACCGTGCTCGTCCGTGCCGGTGAGGAACCACACCTTCTCGCCGCGCTGGCGGTGCCAGCGGGAGAGCACGTCGCCTGCGACGGTCGTGTAGGCGTGGCCCAGGTGAGGAGCGTCGTTGACGTAGTAAATGGGGGTGGTGACGTAGTACGCCTTCCCACCCTGCTCTTCGGATCCAGTGGCCGCCATGCTCGAAATGGTATCGGCCCGGAAGCGGTGCCTTCACATCGATAAATGACGGTAGCTACCCGGTGGAGACCTCCGGGAAACAGGTGCCGCGATATACAGGCACATCCTGGGAGGGAATGGGCATCATGTACGAGGCGGGACAGCGGATGAGGGACGGGACGGGGACAAGGGCGGGGACAAGGACGGGGACGAATACCGGGTCAGGTCCGGGGTCGGAGTCAGGTCCGAGGTCAGGGCCAGGTCCGGGATCAGGTCCGGGATCGGGTCCGGGGTCAGGTCCGGCGCCGGGGTCGGGGCCGGGGAGAGAGACAGGGGACGACAGCATGCGGGTACTGGTCGCCGAGGACGAGGAGGTCCTGGCCGAGCTGGTGGCCACCGGGCTGCGCCGGGCGGGCTTCGCCGTCGACACCGTCTACAGCGGGGACGCCGCCCTCGCCTATCTGGGCCTGCACGACTACGACGTCGTCGTGCTCGACCGCGACCTGCCCCGCGTCCACGGCGACGACGTGGCGCGCAGGCTCGTCGCCGAGTCCTCCCGTACGCGCATCCTGATGCTCACCGCGTCCGCCTCCCTGGAGGACCGCGTCGAAGGGCTCGACCTGGGCGCCGACGACTATCTCGGCAAGCCCTTCGACTTCCCCGAGCTGGTCTCCCGGGTCCGCGCCCTGCGGCGGCGCAGCGCCAGGCCCGTACCGCCGCAGCTGGAGAAGTACGGGGTGCGGCTCGACTCCGTGCGGCGGACCGCGTCGCGGGACGGGGTGGCGCTGGATCTCTCGCCCAAGGAGTTCTCCGTACTCCAGATCCTGCTGGAGGCGGACGGGGCGCCCGTCTCGGCCGAGGAACTGCTGGAGCGCGCGTGGGACGCGCACGCCGATCCCTTCACCGGGGCGGTACGGGTCTGCCTGAGCAAGCTGCGGTCGAAGCTGGGGGACCCGCCGCTGATCCGTACGGTGCAGGGCGCGGGGTACGCGCTGTGAGCCCCTGGCCGATACGTCAGGGCGGCGCCCGCCTGCTCCGGCCGCTCGCCGGCTCCACCATCCGTACGCGCATCGCGCTCGTCTACGGCGGTGTCTTCCTCGTCCTCGGCGGCTGTCTGCTGACCATCGTCAACCTGCTGGCCGGCGCCGGAACACAGATGGAGGCCGAGGAGATCGCCGCCCGGGTGGCGCCGGCCCAGGTGGCGCCCGCGGTCCAGCCGGAGTCCGTGACGCGTCTGATCGGCGAGCAGCAGATCGCGCCCGTCACCGTCAACCAGGTCGCCGACAACGTCACGAACGCGGCCTCCGACGAGATGGTGTTCTGGTCGGTCGTCGCGCTGCTGATCATGGCGGCGTGCGCGGTGGGCGTGGGGTGGTGGACGGCGGGCCGGGTGCTGCGGCCCGTGCACGCGATGACGGCGAAGGCCCGCAGGCTCTCCGAGCGCAATCTGCACGAGCGGATCAGGGCGCGCGGCCCGAACGACGAACTCAAGGAGTTGAGCGACACCCTGGACGCCCTGCTGGCCCGGCTCCAGAAGGCGTTCGACAGCCAGCGCCGCTTCATCGCCAACGCCTCGCACGAGCTGCGCACCCCGCTGGCGACGCAGCGCACCGCGATCCAGGTCGGGCTGGACGACCTCTGCTCGCCGGACGAACTGGCGCGTACGAAGGAGACCCTGCTCGACAACAACCGGCGCAGCGAGAAGCTCATCGAGGGACTGCTGGTGCTGGCGCGCAGCGAGCGCGAGGTGGACGACCTGGAGCCGGTCGACCTCGGCGAGGCGGTGGCGGAGGAGACGGTGCGGTGCGGGGGCGCCGTGTCGCTGACGGTCAAGGACGCCGAGACGGTGCAGGGCAACCGGCTGCTGCTCGGCCAGCTCGTGGGGAACCTGCTGGCCAACGCCGTCACGTACAACGTGCCGGGCGGGACGGTGGACGTGGAGGTGACCGGCGCGGTGCTCGTGGTGCGGAACACGGGGCCGGAGGTCGCAGCGGCGGATGTGCCCGCGCTGTTCGAACCGTTCCGGCGGGGCGAGGGCCGCGACCGGATGGGGCGGGGCGCGGGGCTCGGGCTCTCGATCGTCCGCTCGATCGCGGAGGCGCACGGCGGGACGGTGGACGCGGTGCCGGGCGGCGACGGCGGGGGGCTGGTGGTGACAGTGACGCTGCCGGTGCGGTCGTCGGCGGTGCGGTCGTCGGCCTCCGTCGGGCAGTCCGTGCCGGCGTAGGGGCCGACGTAGGCGTCGGCGTCGGTGTCGGTGTAGGCGTCGGTGTCGGCGGCTGCGCCGGTGCTTGCGTCGGCGCTCGCGTTGGTGCTTGTGCCGGCACCGACGCCGGATGGGCGGGGAAAGCGCCCGTCCGGCGCCTGGGCGAGCGGCCGGCGGTGGGGGCCGGGGCCCTCAGACTCCGCTCTCGGGGTGCCAGTCGGCGAGCAGCCCGCGGTAGAACGCCGCGTCGGGCAGGTCGCGCGGGACCGGGCCCGCGTGGAAGAAGCCGACGTTGGCGGTGGCCGCGTCCGCGCCGAGCTTCCGCGCGAAGTCGAACGCCTTGGAGTCCTCCTCGCCGAACGCCACGAACTGCCAGAACACCGGCAGCTTCGCGGCCTCGGCGAACGCCTGCTCGGCGGCGCGTACGAGGCTGGGCGCGCCGTCCGTCTGGAAGATCACCAGCGCGGGCCCGTCGGCGCCGGACTTCTCGTAGTGCGAGACGACCTCTTCGACGGCGCGGTGGTAGTTCGTACGCCCCATGCGGCCGAGGGAGCCGTTCAGTTCGTCGATCTTCCCCTCGTACGCGTCGAGCCCGATCTCGCCGGTCCCGTCGATCTCCGTCGAGAAGAACACGACGGGGACGGTCGCGCCCTCGTCCAGGTGCGCGGAGAGCGCGAGGGCCTGCTCACCGAGGTGCTGGGCGCTGCCGTCCTTGAAGTACGGCCGCATGGAACCGGACCGGTCGAGGACCAGGTAGACGGTGGCGCGACGCCCGGTCAGCCCGTACTTCTTGAGCGCGGCACCGGCGGCCTTGTAGCGCTCGGAGAGTCCGGGTGCGCGGGACTTGACGCGGGCGAGGGCGAGGGCGGGGCGGGCCGCGGTGTCGGATGCGGTGTCGGCGTCGTCCTCGGCGTCGCCCTCCGTGTCGGTGTCGGGGGTGGCCTCGGGAGTGATCTCCGCCGCGAGGGGCTCAACCTCGTTGGAAGGGAGGGGAGTTGACTCCGGCGCGGGCTCCGGCGAGGGGGTGGGCTCGGGTGCCGACTCCGGCTCGGGAGCGGCCTCGGTCACGGGCGCGGCAGCGGCTACCGGCTCGGGCACGGCTGCGGGCTCGGTCACGGGTTCCGGCGTGGGCGTGGGCGCGGCTGCGGGCTCGGTGGCCGGCTCGGGCGTGGCCACGGCTGCGGGCTCGGTCACCGCTGCGGGCTCGGTCACGGGTTCCGGCTCGGCCTTCGCGGTCGGGGCGGGCTCCGGCGTGGGCTCGGCCTTGGGCTCCGCCTCGGTCTCGGGGCCGGTCCGGGGCTCGGTCTCGGGGCCGGTCTCCGGCTCTGCCTTCGCGTCTGCCTTCGCGTCCGCCTTCGCTTCCGGGGCGGGCTCGGTCACCGCTGCGGGCTTCGCTTCGGCCTCCGGCTTCGACTCCGGCTCCGGGGTCTTCTCGGACTCCGGCTCGGCTTCCGGCTCGGGCTTGGCCTCCGGCTTCAGTTCCGGTTCGGCGGACGCCTGCGCCGGGACGGTCGGGACCACCGGTGCCGACGGGGTCTCCTGAGTGGTCGTCAGCGGCTCGTCCGCCGAGCGTGTGCGCGACGCCTGGGCCGGCACGCTGCGCTCCGGCTCGCTCGGGCGGGCGTTGTCGAACGCCGCGGCCACCAGATCCGCGGCCCCGGCACCCGCTCCCGCCCCGGCACCCGCCGTCGCCGGCGACTTCCGCGCGGGCGCCGACTTCTCCGTACGGTCGGCCTGGGAGGGCACCGAGACGGACGCCGGCACCGATGCCGAACCGGACGCCGCATCGGCATCGGAGCCCGAGGCTGTCGAGGTCGAGGCAGAAGTAGAGGCAGAAGTCGCGGCAGAAGTCGCGGCAGAAGTAGAGGTGGATGCCGGGGGCGCGTCGGACGCCGCCTCCGGGGCCGATTCCGTAACAGGGGCCGACCCGTTGCGCTCCTCCGCACGGTCGCGTCCGAACACCTTGCGCAGCAAGCTCCGAATGCCCATGGGCGAGCCTTTCAGATGAGTTGGGTGCGGTGTCCGCCACCGGGAAAACGCGCATTCCTGGCCAGGGCGGATACGTAAGGTTAGCGGCCGCCCCGGGCGATCTACGGCAGGGGCGGTGCACGTAACGGGCAGAAGGGTAGCGGCGTGGCCTCCACGGCGCCCCGCGTTCGCCTGCGCGCCGGACATTACTCTCCCCCGACCACCCGGTCGATGTGGATTCATGTTCCGTTCATCTTCCGGCCGCCGTGCTGCCGGTGCCCGCGCCTAGCGTCGGCCGCCGAGTCATCCCGACAGCCTGTCGGCGCGGTGCGCGCCGAACCATCACCGGAGGCGTACGTGCGCAAGCTGCTCCCGTTGCTCAGCTCCCCCTCATCCCCTCATCCCGGCGGCCGTTCCGCCCTGACCTGCCGTTACCGCTGCGGCGACGCGTGCTTCCACGAGGTGCCCAACAAGAGCGACAACGAGTACGTCGGTGATGTCATCGCCGGTGCCCTGTCGAGACGTTCGATGATGCGCGCCGCCGCCGTCGTCACGGTCGCGGGCGCCGCGGGCAGCGCGCTCGCCCTCGGTGGCCCCGGTGGTTCCTCCGCCTCCGCCGCCCCCGTCGTCGGCAACGGCCACGGCAACGCCGGTACGGGCGGCGGCTCCGCCACCGCCGACGGCGCCCGCGGCCTGCGCTTCCAGGCCGTCGCGCCCAACACCGCCGACAAGGTGACCATCCCCGCCGGTCACAGCCAGAACGTCGTCATCCGCTGGGGCGACCCGATCCTGCGCGGCGCGCCCGCCTTCGACCCCGACAAGCAGACGGCGAAGGCCCAGGCCGGTCAGTTCGGCTACAACAACGACTTCCTGAGCCTGCTGCCCCTGACCGAGAAGGGCGAGAAGGGCCGGCAGCTCCTCGTGGCCAACCACGAGTACACGGACGAGATCCTGATGTTCAAGGGATACGACCCGGCCAAGCCGACCCGCGAGCAGGTCGAGATCGCCTGGGCGGCCCACGGCCTCTCCGTCGTCGTGGTCGAGGAGGACCGCAAGAGCGGCAAGCTCACCGCCGTCACCCGCCATCAGCTCAACCGCCGGATCACCGTGAAGAGCGAGTTCCGCCTCACCGGTCCGGCCGCCGGCAGCGACCTGCTGCGCACCTCCGCGGACCGCACGGGCAGCAAGGTGTACGGCACGCTCAACAACTGCGCCGGCGGCACCACTCCGTGGGGCACCACGCTGCACGGCGAGGAGAACTTCAACCAGTACTTCGCCAACGGTTCCAGCCCGACCGACCTGCGGTACGGGATCGGCACCGGCGCGTCCGAGCGCAAGTGGGAGCTCTTCGACAAGCGCTTCGACCTCAAGCAGGAGCCCAACGAGGCGCACCGCTTCGGCTGGGTCGTCGAGCTGGACCCGTACGACCCGGACTCTACGCCCCGCAAGCGCACCGCCCTCGGCCGCTTCAAGCACGAGGCCGCGCAGCCCCGGCTCACCGCCGACGGCCGGCCCGTCGTCTACATGGGCGACGACGAGCGCTTCGACTACCTCTACAAGTTCGTCTCCTCGAAGAAGATGAAGAAGGGCGGCGGGCGCGCCGCCCACGAGCACAACCTCACGCTGCTCGACGAGGGCACGCTGTACGTCGCGAAGCTGACCGGCGACAGCCCGGCGGGCGAGATCGACGGCACGGGCAAGCTGCCGAACGACGGCGAGTTCGACGGTTCCGGCGTCTGGATCCCGCTGGCCACCGGCGATGTCTCGCACGTCCCGGGCATGTCCGCCGACGAGGTGTACGTCTTCACGCGCCTCGCGGGCGACAAGGTCGGCGCCACGAAGATGGACCGTCCCGAGGACGTCGAGCCGTCCCCGCGCACGGGCCGCGTCTATGTCGCGCTGACGAACAACACCGACCGCGGCAAGGCGAGCAAGGCCGGTCCCGACGAGGCCAACCCGCGCAACGCCAACAAGCACGGCCACATCCTGGAGCTGGCGGAGAACTGGGACGACCCGGCGGGCGACGGCTTCGCCTGGCGGCTCTTCCTGGTCGCGGGCGACCCGAAGGACCCGGCGACGTACTTCGCGGGCTTCCCGAAGGACAAGGTCTCCCCGATCTCCTGCCCGGACAACGTCGCCTTCGACCCGCACGGCAACCTGTGGATCTCGACGGACGGCAACGCGCTCGGCAACCACGACGGGCTGTTCGGCGTCGCGACGCAGGGCGAGCGGCGCGGTGAGCTGAAGCAGTTCCTGACCATGCCGAACGGCGCGGAGACCTGTGGCCCGATCATCCAGGACCGCCGGGTCCTGGTCGCGGTCCAGCACCCGGGCGAGGTCGACGGCGCGTCGGTCGAGAAGCCGGCGAGCGCGTGGCCGGACGGCCCGGGCCGGATCGTCCGTCCGTCGGTGGTCTCGGTGTGGCGCAACGACGGCCGTGACATCGGCGTGTGACGCCGGTCGCGTGAGACACGTGTGACACCGGCCGCGTGCGACCCGTATGACGCCGGCCGCGTGAGACACGTATGACCAGGGGTGGCGCCGCTCGGACCGGCGCCACCCCTTCCGCGTGCCGGGCCGGGCTACCCTCGGGGTATGGCTTCTGAGGCTTCCGGTACGGGGACGGGGACAGGGCAGGACGAGGGAACGGCCCGGGTCGACACCTGGATCTGGTCCGTACGGCTCACCAAGACCCGCTCCCAGGCGGCCTCGGCCTGCCGCGCGGGCCATGTCCGCGTCAACGGCGAGCGGGTCAAGCCCGCGTACGCCCTGAAGCCGGGCGACGAGGTCCGCCTGCGCCACGCGGGCCGTGACCGGGTGGTCGTGGTCTCCCGTACGGTACGGAAACGGGTCGGCGCCCCGGTGGCGGTCGAGTGCTACGTCGACAACAGCCCCCCGCCCCCACCCCGCGAGCTGACCCCGTCGGTCCCGGTGCGCGACCGGGGCGCGGGCCGCCCGACGAAGCGGGACCGGCGGGAGATGGAGCGGTTGCAGGGGTTCGATCAGGGCCAGGCGCCGAAAAGTTCTTGATCGTACGGCGACGGCGCCCGTACGCCGCCGCCGGGCCCGGTGCCTGTCGTGAACTCCCGGGCGATCCGGGCGTGTTCGCGTCGTGACCCCGGCACTACAGTGAAACGGTGACCTCGCTGCCGGAAGACCCGCTGTCGCTGATCCGTGAGGACGACCGGGACGCGGCCGTGCGGCGCCTCCAGGACGCCTATGCCGAGGGGCACCTCTCGCACGAGGAGATGGACGAGCGGCTCGGCAGGGCGCTCACCGCCAGGACGCACGGCGAGCTGGTGTCGGCTCTGGCCTCGCTCCCGGCGGAGAACGCGGGCACCACGTCCACGATCGCCGTCGCCGGCGGACGGATCCGGCGGCGCGGCGCATGGCGGGTACCCCGGTTCCTCAAGGTCGAGTCCGCGTTCGGAAAGGTGCACCTGGACCTGTCCCGGGCGGTCTTCGACCATGCGGAGGTCGACATCGAGCTGCAACTCGGCACCGGCAGAGCGAAGATCACGGTGCCCCGCGACGCGACGGTCGACATCGAGGATCTGCGCACCGGGTGGAAGGACTCGCTCCACAGGGTCCCGCGGGGCCACCGCCCCGGCGTGCCCAGGATCCGGATCTCCGGGACGATGGGGTTCGGGCGGCTGAAGATCCGTCACGCGCGGCGCTGAGCTGACGAAGGCCCGGCGGGCGGGGCCCGGTGGGCGGCGGCCCGGTGGGTGAAGCTCCGGCGAAGGCGCCCGCGGCCGCGGCGAGGGCGGCGGTTCTGGCCGCACGGCCGGGCAGGCGCGGGTCGGGTGGCGTGCGCAGGAGCACCAGCTGGTGGTAGAGCGGCGCGGTGGCGGCGATGAGCAGCGGCCGGGCGTCGGTGCGCGGCGGGAGTTCGCCGCGCCGGACCGCCCGGCCGACGACGATCTCGCAACGGCCCCTCCACGTTCCCTTTCCCGATCATGGGCGGTTCCTGGTCCGGGCACTTCGACCTCATCACCGGTCTGCCCGGGCGGGGTGACACCGTGGTGGGCCATGACGTCTGGTTCGGCTACCGGACCATGGTGATGCCCGGCGTCCGCATCGGCCACGGGGCGATCATCGCCGCGGGCTCCGTCGTCGTCGACGACGTCCCCGACTACGGCGTCGTCGGCGGCAACCCCGCCCGTCTCATCCGCCGCCGCCACAGCGACGCGGACGTCAACCGCCTGCTGGCCGTGGCCTGGTGGGACTGGCCGCTCCAGCACCTCACCGAACACGTCCGCACGATCATGTCCGGCAGCATCGACGACCTGGAGAACGCGGCGCCGGCCGCACGGGCGACGCAGACATCCCCGTGAGCTTCTTGGGAGCGAGCTGTACGGCGGTACGGCGCTACGAGGCCGGGGCCGCGGCGGATCAGTCCGCCGTGGCTCGCACCGCGTCGTTCCAGGCGTGGGGGCTGCGGTAGTGATTCCTGTGCCCCGCCGCGAGTACGGACCGGAGCTCCGCGAGATGCGGGGTGTCCGCCGGGAGCCGCAGCCGGGCGAGGAGGGCCCGGGCGCCCGCCGGATCCAGGTCGCCGCGGACATCGTGGTAGCCGGCGAGCAGGCCCTTGAACAGCGGGCCGTGCAGGGCGGGGAGCCGTGCGGCGGCTTCGTACGCCGCCCGCTTCACCGGCCAGGGGACGGGGCCCGAGACGGCCAGGACGCGGCCGGCCCGGCGGAGCGGGGCCGCGGGTCCCTCCGCTCCCTCCGCCACGACGCGGTCGATGTCGTTCCCGAGCACCTCGGCGAAGGCGGTCGCCGCGGTGTCGGAGTCCTCGAACCAGTCGACCCAGAGCGAGTAGGTGACCGCCTCGGCGTCCCGGTCCGCCTCCAGTCCGCGGCGGTAACCCTCCCACAGCGCGTCGGCGGGCAGGGGGCCCTCCGGGCCCTGGTCCGCGGACCGGATCTCGTGGCTCACCCAGTACTCGCCGAGGAGATCCAGCAGCCCGAAGGCCAGCCGTACGCGCTCGGCCGCGTCCAGGGACCCGTCGGCGAGCAGCTGGCCCGCCCAGGCGAGCGCGACCTCGTGGCCGGTGAGCGGACGGTCCGGCGCCTCGGCGTCGAACCACCTGCCGGCGGCCTCCGTGATGCTCTGCTCCGTGATGCCCTGCTCGGCGAGCCAGCGCCGCGCGTCCTCCATGGCCCCGGACGGTAACGGATGAGGCCGCCCGTCGGCGAGGCGGGCGCCGGCCCGGGAATATTCCGGTCCCACGAACCACTCCTCCCTCTAGGATATTGATCATGTTCAAGTCAGGGGTGGGGTTCCTCGCGCTGTTCGGCCTCGGCTGGTGGTCCCTGGCCACCAGCGCGTTCGACGGCCCGGCGAGGCTGGTCGCGGTCGTGGCCGGCTGCGCCGTAACGGTGGGGCTGATGCTCGCCGCGCGACGTATTCTCCCCGCGTCGGCCGGGGGACCGTTCCCCGCCGACCGGCGCCGGCGGTTCCATCAGATCAACGGTCTCCAGTGGCTGCTGATCGTCGTCATCGCCCTGGTGTGCGCTCGCGCGGGGGTGCCGGTGCTCGTTCCTCCGCTGGTCGCGATGGTGGTCGGGCTGCACTTCCTCCCGCTCGCGACGGCGTTCGGGCAGCCCCGGCTGCGCGTGCCGGCGGCCCTGCTGGTCGCGGCCGGAGCAGCGGGCCTGGCCGTGTGGCTCGCGGACGGCCCGGACGAGACCGTCCGCCTCGCGGTGGGTCTCATCGCCGCGTTCAGCCTGTGGGGCATGGCCCTCTGGACGGTCATGGGGGCGGCATCCGCCGCCCGGCGCGGTGAGGGCGGGGAGAGCCGCGGGGTCACCAGTTGATGGCGAGGTCCATCGTCGACTGCCAGTAGGTGACCTTGAGGGAGTTGTCGATGTGGACGCCCTTGGAGGGCAGCGGGGGGTTGGCGCCCTTGCCGACGCTCGCGTTGCCGGAGCGGCCCTGGAAGTAGACGCCCAGGGACTTCTCGGTGCTGCCGTCGGCGCCGCTGCCGTCGCCGGCGGACAGGCTCACGGCGGCGTAGCCGGACTGGCCGGGCTCCAGGGTGACGACGGCCTGGGGCTGCGTGTCCTCGATGACCGGCGGTACGGACTGGGCCTCACCGAACTGGACGGCCGGGTAGCCGTACAGGAAGCAGGTGTTGCTGCCGGTGTTGGTGACCGTGAGGAGCAGGTGGTTCAGCGGGCGGCTCAGCGGAGTCGCGACGGTCTTGGTGACGGAGCCCTCACAGGTGACCGTCTTGCCGGAGGAGGCGGAGTCCTTCTGGTCGGGGGCCTCCGCGTTCGGCTGCGAGCCGCCGGTGTTCTGCTTCGCGTCACCGCCGGAGGAGCCGCTGCCGGAGGAGCCGCTGCCCGAGGAGCCGTTGGCGGAAGAGCTGCCGCCGGAGGAACTGCCGTCGGAGGAGCCGGAGGCGGACTCCTTCGACGCGTTCGCGCTCTCGTCGGCCGGGGCGGTCGCGGCGGAGTCCTTCGACGCGCCCTCGTCGGCCAGGCCCGTTCCGTCCTGGCACGCGGTCAGGGAGAACGCGGCGAGTGCGACGCTCGCGGCGACGGTCACGAGACGGGTGCGGGAGTTACGGATGCGGGACATGGTGCGGTTCCCCTTAGGCGTCGGGTGGGGTGCTGCTTGGATGACCAGAGCTTGTCCGGTCATCCGTCCCAGCCGCCACGGTCAGCGGGGAGTTCGGGATGGTGGAACGCTGAGAAGTGCCCTGAGCAGGGGAAACGCGGGGTCCCTGGAACGCGTGGATGGGACGGCGGAAGGGTCCGCGGCGCCGCTGCGGGAGCTGAGGGACCGCAGGGTACGGCGCACGAGGGCCCCGGGGCCGCCCGGGCCCCGGGGCCTCCGGTCTTCCAGGACCCTCGGTCTTCCAGGACCCTCGGTCTTCCAGGTCTCCGGTCCTCCGGGTCAGCGGACGTTCGCGGCGGCTTCCGCCACGAGCGCGTCCAGTACGTCGCCGGGGCTCGGCATCGCGGCGATCCGGTCCGCCGCGTCCCGCGCGGCGGTGCGGTACCGGCCGTCGGCCAGCAGTTCCGACAGGGACGAGGCCACCGTCGCGGCGCTGTCCGCGACGAGCGAGACGCCCGCGGCCTCCGTGCGCGCGGCGGTGAACGGCTGGTCGGCGCCCTGCGGCCAGAGGACCATGGGCACCCCGTGGCTGAGGGCCGCCAGGACGGTGCCCGAGCCGCCGACGCCGACCACCGCGTCCGCGCCGTCGAGCAGATCGTGGATCGGCGCGAAGGGGACGTACAGCGCCTCGCCCGCCCCGTTCACCGGACCGCCGCCGGCACCGTCCGCCGGCCCCGTTCCGGTCTTCAGGCCCTGCGAGATGCCGAAGCCCACGGTGACCAGGGCATTGGTGTTCTGCGAGGTGACGGCCTCCACCACCGTGTTGAGCAACTCCGCCTCGGAGAAGATGGTTCCGAGGGTGACGAGGACTCGGGGCCTGGCCGGATCCGCGAAGGCCGGCGGTGACCAGCTGCTGCCGGGGCGGCGGTGGGCCTCCGGGCGCATCGGCCAGTGGCGGACGGGGCTGGACCACTCGGGTACCTGGAGCAGCGGCGGGCAGGGGTCGATGTAACTGCGCGGCGGCGCCGGCCGCGCCCCGCGCGCGGCATAGCGAGGAGCCGCCTCCCGGGCCAGTGCCTCGGCGAACGGGGCGGGCATGGCGGGCCCGAGGCCCACCTCGTACCACTCGACGTTCAGCATCGCCGCCAGGAGAGGGCCGACGGTGTCGTACGCCTCGGCGACGACGACGTCCGGCTTCCAGCCGAACACGGCCGGCACCGCTTCCTCGACGGTCAGGTCGATCCTGCTCGCGGCGAAGATCTCGCCGACCTCGTCCGGCGAGGGGTTCATGACATCGTTGCCCACGCGCCGCGTCGCCTCGGCGAGGAGTTCCGCGGGCATGGGGCCGGCGGGCAGGAGTTCCACGGCCGGGGGCAGTTCCTCCGCCACCACCTGAGCCATTCCCCCACCGGTCAGCAGGGCCACCTGGTGACCGCGGTCCACTGCCGCACGGATCAGTGAGCCCATCGGTAAGAGGTGACCGTGTGCCGGCGTCGCGCTGAAGAGTATTCGCATCTGTGTTCCTCACTGTCGCTGTGGTGCCTGGTAATCCGATCCAACCTGAAACGGCGGACCGCTAACCGGGTTTGACGGAGGAGAGCTGTACGAGCAGGAGGACCAGCCGATAGGCGTCGGCGAAGTCGTCGACCGTGAAGGTGACCGTGCGGCCCCCGTCGCCGCCGGCGCGTGAGACGCCCGGGATGAGCGTCGCCAGGTCGACCGAGACCGGGCTGTAGAGGTCGACCTCGACGTCGAACGGTCCGGTCAGGGCCAGCGGCGGAACCGTCGCGCGCCGGGCGACGGCCTCGGCGGCGGCGCGGCGCAGCCGCTCCCGGGCCTCCTCGGGGTGCAGGGCGACGGCGGCGGCCTGGCCGAGGGACTGCTTGACGGGGACGGTGACCGCGGTGGGCAGAAGTTCGCGCAGTTCGGCGCAGGCGGTGTCGTCGCCGCTGAGGAGCACGACCGGCACGCCCAGGGTTCCGGCCAGGGCGGCGTTGAGGCCGATCTCGCCCAGGGGGAGTCCGGCGACGCGTACGTCGAGGATGTCGCCGCTCATGGTGTGCGCGAGGACGGCGGGCCCGACGCCGGCGCGGGCGTGGTAGCCGATGAACAGCACCGCGTCGGTGTCCTCGTCGATCCCGCCGAGCATGCCCAGGGCGCGCGGTTTGCCCCGTACGAGATGGGCCCGCCGGTCGAGTTCCTCCGGCAGCAGGTTGCGGTACGGGCCGTGCGCGTCGGCGACCCACACCACGGCGGTGGGTTCGGCGTCGAGGACACCGGCGATCACGGCGTTCGCCTCGGCCGTCATCAACGCCCGGCCGCGCTCGTAGTCGTAGCGGTCCGGATTCGTCTCGGCGGGGTGTACGACCCCCGAGATGCCCTCCATGTCAACGGATATCAGCACCTTCATAGTTCAAGAAGCCTAGGTGTCAGGTGAGTTGTCTCCCACGGGTTGGGGCGATCGGGTGTGGCGACGGGCTGTCTCCGGGCCGACCGGGCGTCCGTGCGTCCGTGCGTCCGGGCGTCCGTGAAAAGGGTTCGGCGGGCCCGGGCGGGCCGTGGAATCATCGGGCCGCCGGACCGGTGGGTGATCTCTTCGAGGAGTGGTGCGCGGACATGGTGGCCGGCTGGGAGTGGGACGAGACGCTGTTCCTGGGCACGGCGCCCTATTACCGGCGCGGGAGACCGCCGTACGCCCCCGGACTGGCGGGCGTGCTCGCCGATGTGCTCGACCTCGACGGGCGCGGACGCCTCATCGACGTGGGGTGCGGACCGGGCACCCTCGCGCTGAGCCTGGCGCACGCGTTCCGCGAGACCGTCGGGGTGGACCCGGACGCCGGGATGATCGCCGAGGCGGAGCGCGGTGCGGCCGGGACCGGCGTGGCCGGCAGGACGCGGTGGGTGCGGGCACGGGCCGAGGAACTGCCGCCGGGGCTCGGGACGTTCACCGCCGCGACGTTCGGTCAGTCCTTCCACTGGATGGATCAGGACAGGGTGGCCGCGATCATCCGGGACCTGCTCCTTCCCGGCGGGGCGCTGGTGCACGTCGCGGACCTGAAGTCGGCGGACCAGTCTGTCGGCTCGGTCGGCTCGGTCGGCTCGGTCAGCTCTGTCAGCTCTGTTAGCGGGGTGCCGTATCCGGCGGAGCCCGACGCGGCGATCGGGGCACTGGTCAGGGAGTACCTGGGCCCGGTCCGGCGGGCCGGCCGCGGGGTGCTGCCGCACGGGACGCCCGGCGGAGAGGCGGCGGTGTTCGCGCGGGCGGGGTTCACCGGCCCCGAGCGCCATGTCGTGCCCGGCGGGCAGCCGCTGGAACGTACGGTGGACGACGCCGTCGCGGGGGTTTTCTCGATGTCGTTCTCGGCCCCGCACCTGTTCGGCGCCCGTCGCGACGCGTTCGAGGCGGACCTGCGCCGACTGCTGTGGCGGGCCTCCTCGTCCGGCCGGTTCTCCGGCCGCGTGCCGAGCACCGAGGTCCGCGTCTGGCGGAAGGGTCCCGCCGAACCGGCGTCCCCGGCTTCCCAGCCCTCCTAGCCCTCCTAGCCCTCCTAGCCCTCCTAGCCCTCCTAGCCCTCCCTGGCTTCCCCTCCGCACCTTTCGCCGAGGTGAGCGACTTCGGCGCGGGAAGCGAAACCGCCGGGCCGTCGCGGCGACGGTCCGGGCGCCGCTGAGGGTGTTACGGGGTGCCCTCTTCGCGGGTGGGCGGCAGCAGCCCGCAGAGCGCGGCGCGCTGGGTGGGGTCGATGTCCTCGGCGAGCGCCTGGACGACGGCGGCGGCCAGGGCCGGGAACTCCTCGCCCAGGACGCGGCGGGCCCTGTCGGTGAGGGCGACCTCGACGCCGCGTTTGTCGCAGGAGACCGACCGGCGGGTGACCAGCCCGGCACGCTGGAGGCAGGCGACCTGATAGGTCAGCCGGGTCTTCGGGCGGCCCAGGAGTTCGGCGATCCGGGTCATCCGGAGGCTGGCGTCCGGCTGGTCCGCGAGCAGGCACACCACGAGGAACTCGTCGTGCGAGACCCCGAGGGCCTCCTTGACGTCCGAGCGCAGCCGCTGCTCGACCACGCCGGCCGCCGCCAGGAGGTGCATCCAGGCGCGCAGCTCGGGCGGCAGCAGCGCGTCCCCCCGGGGCGCGGTGCACTCGGGTGCGGCTGGGTGGTCGGAGGGTTCCGGCATGGGGCCCATTCTATCGGTCGTCCAATTTTGGAGGAGTAGGTTGTTCATATTTGGATTACGGGCTACGGTGGCGTTGTTCAAATTTGGATGACTTTTCCCGTCCGATGACCCGTGCCGTCCTCCGGCATGCCGTCCCCCGCAAGGAGCGCTCTCATGACCGTCGCCGTCGAAACCGGCCTGTGGCGGCTCGACCAGGCCGCCTCCGTCGTCGCCGTACAGCAGAAGACGATGTGGGGCCTGGTCAACGTCAAGGGGACCTTCACCTCCGTGAGCGGCGAGGGCGAGGTCCGGGCCGGCGCTTCCGCCCAGGGCACGGTCACGCTCGGCGCCGCCTCCCTCGACACCAAGCACGCCAAGCGCGACCAGCACCTGCGCAACGCCGACTTCTTCGACGCCGACAACCACCCCGCCCTCACCTTCGCCGTCCACGGCGCCGAGCTCCGTCCCGACGACACCGTCCAGGTGACCGGCGAGCTCACCGTGCGCGGCGTCAGCCGGCCCCAGACGCTGACCGCGCGGGTCGTACGGGCGGACGCCGGCGCGGTCACGCTGGAGACCGAGTTCGACGTCGACCGCGCCCAGTTCGGCATCGGGTGGAACCAGATGGGGATGATGCGCGGCCTGACGGCCGTCAACGCCACCCTCCGCTTCACCCGCGCGGTAGCGTGACCGGCCCCGTACCCCCTACCCCTGCCCCCTTCTCCTCCCCTCCTTTACGCCCTGCTTCCCGACCACCTGCCTCGCCGATGACGGAGACCACAGCAATGACGACCGACCGCGCCGACCTGACGATCAAGGCCCTGCGTACCGGACACGACGAACTGGCGTCCCTCGTGCGCGACTTCACCGCGGACGACCTCACCCACGCCACCGGGGCCTCGGAATGGGACGTGTCGCAGGTGCTCAGCCATCTCGGCAGCGGCGCCGAGATCAACCTCGCCGTCCTCGAAAGCGCCCTGAACGGCACGGAGCGCCCCGACGGTGACTTCAACCGCTCCGTCTGGGCGCGCTGGGACGCGATGACGCCCGCCGAGCGGGCCGAGCGCTTCCTCGAAGCCGACGAGGTCCTGGTCCGGCGGTACGAGGGCCTGGACGCGCAGGCCCGCGCGGACCTCCGTATCGACCTGGGCTTCCTGCCCGCGCCGGTCGACGTGGCCACCGCGGCCACCATGCGGCTCAGCGAGTTCGCGCATCACGCGTGGGACGTCAGGGTCGGCTTCGACCCCACGGCGGCGCTGGCGCCCGAGGCGACCAGGCTGCTCCTCGACCAGACCGCCGCGCTCATCGGTTTCCTCGCCAAGCCGGCCGCTCTCGACGGCCGTCAGGTCGCGCTCGCCGTCCGCCTCACCTCCCCGGACCGCTCCTTCGGCCTCGAACTCGGCGACGCCGCCACGGTCGGCGACACCCCCGACCGGCCGGACGGTGTCCTCACCGCCCCGGCCGAGTGGTGGCTCCGCGCGGTCACCGGCCGGCACGCCCCCGACCACACCCCCGCCGCGGTCGTGCTCACGGGCGACGCGATCACCCTGGACGACCTGCGGCGCGTCTTCCCCGGGTTCTGACGTCGGGCGTGCGGCGGGACTTCTGACGGGCGGCGGACTTCGAGGGGGAGCCCGGCTCCGGGCGGGCGGCGGACTTCGGGCCGAGATATTCGGGCCGGAAAACGTAAATGTCCTGTTACGGGGAAGTTTTGTCGCATGAACCACGACGCCCCCATGAAGCACGACGACGAACAGCGCGATCCGCAGGGCCGATACGTCACGTTCCGGCTCCCCAGTCACCCCCGTAGCGTCGGCCGGGCCCGCGAAGTCCTGCACACGCGGATCGGGTTGCCCGGGGATCCGGGCGAGACCGCGGCCCTGCTCCTGTCCGAGCTGGTCACCAACGCGCTGCGGCACGGCAGTCCGCCGGGCCGGGAGATCGCCGTCACCCTGTACCACGCGGAGGGGCTGCTCCGGGTGGAGGTCGAGGACGCGGGGGACCGTCTGCCGAGGCCGCGCGTGCCGGGTGCGGACGACGAGTGCGGGCGGGGGCTCGCGCTGGTCGCGGCGCTGGCCGACGACTGGGGCGTGGCGCCGCGCAGGGGGCCCGGGAAGCGGGTCTGGGCGCTGCTGAAGGTGCCCGGCGGGGGTACGCGGGGCTTTGTACCGGGAGTCACCTCGCACGACCGGTGAGCCCGGTGGTGCCGCCGAGGCCCGTGCGGCGCTGCGGGGAGGCGATGGCGCGGGCCGCCCGTACCTCGTGGCGCAGCGGGGCCAGTACGCCCTTCTCGTCGCCGCCGAGTTCCGCCCGTACCTCCACCAGGACGTCGCTGGAGCGCATACCGGCCGCCATTTCCCGCAACTGGCGCTCGATCGCGGCGGTCTCGGCGGGGGCGGGCGCCGGGGCGCCGTGGTCGACGCGGACCCGGGCCGCCGTCGTGGCGTCCACGACGCGTTCGACGGCGACGAGCAGCGGCCACCAGGCCCTGGCGCGCGTACCGGTGGGCGGGGGCTCCGTCAGGGCGCGCTGGAACTCGGTGCGGACGACGGAGAGATCGCGGTAGATACGACGGCGCGTGCGCACCCGTTCCGCACGGTCGGCGTCGGGCGCCGCGGCGAACGCGCACCGTACGTACTCCGCCGTCTCCTCGACCGCGTCCGCCAGCCGGTCCCCGATCCGGGTGTGCCAGCTCTCCGGCCAGAGCAGATAGCCCGCGACCAGGGCGATCGCGCACCCCATCATCGAGTCGACGAAGCGCGTGAGCAGCAGCCCGGACCCCTCGTGGCTGAGGAGGTCGGAGAGCAGCAGGATGACGGGGGTGACGGCCGCCGTCTGGAAGGCGTAGCCCTTCACCGTCATCGCGGGCACGAGCCCCGCGATGACCAGCATCACCGCCACGTCCCACCAGCCGCGCGCGACGTGGGAGAGGATCACCGCCGCGACGACCAGCCCCGCCACCGTGCCGAGGGCGCGCAGCACCGCGCGGGAGAAGACCGAACCGTAGTCCGGCTTGAGGATGAAGGTGACGGTGAGGGCCACCCAGTACGAGCGCGGCACCGGGATGAGGGACACCAGCGCCTGGGAGAGCCCGATGCAGAGGGCGAGGCGCAGTCCGTACCGCCAGGAGTCCCCGGAGAGCAGGACGTCACGGGTCGCGCGCCGGGCGCGGACGCGCAGGGCGGCGGGGCGGCCGAGCCGGTCGTCGACGTTGTCCGGGTCGGGCTCGGCGTGGTGCACGACGGACGTGGCGTGGCGGAGCGCGGCGTCCACGGCCCGTTCGGCCGAGGTGGCGCCGGGGCGCGTCGGGTCCGGCCGCGCGGGCTCCGGCGCGGAGCGCGCGCGGTCCGTACGGCCTTCGGCCACCGCGTCCGCCAGCTCCCGTACGGCGGCGGGCACCGCGTCCGGCAGCGGACGGCCGCGCTGATGGGCGGCGGGGGCGGCCTCCACCAGCGGGATGACGACGTTGAGCTGGGCGAGCAGCCGCACGAGCGGTTCCGAGCGGCCGTGCTCGCGGGCGCGGCGGGCGAGGACCAGGTCGTAGGCGTTGTTGAGGGCGTCGGTGACGGCCTGACGCCTCGTCTCGTACGTGCCGTGCGTGCCGTATGTCCCGTGCGTGCCGTGCGTGTTGTACGGCGCGCCGGACGCGGGCGGCTGACGGCCCGCCACCGCGAGGAGGTCGGCCACGGCGCGGTACGTACCGGCGACGGCGGCCCGTTCCGGTTCCAGCCCGCGCAACGGCCAGGCCAGCAGCGACAGCAGAAGGACGAAGAGCCCGCCCAGGGTGAACAGGAGCGGCGCCACCCACCACGGCTCGGGCATCGCGAGGCCGGCGCCCAGCACGGCGAAGAGAAGGAGCTGGAGCCCGGAGGACGAGGCGACCGCGCCGATGGAGGAGATCATTCCGGAGACGAGCGCGAGCAGCGTGAGGACGCCCACCGCCCACCAGCCCCGGCCGAAGACGAGCGTGCCGAGCGTGACACCGACGGCGCCGAAGAGCTGGGGGACCGCGATGTTGAAGATACGCATCCGGTACGCGTCCGCGGTGTCGCCGATGACGCCGTACAGGGCGCCCAGCGAGGCCAGCGCCCCATAGGCGGGCCGGTCGGCGGCGATTCCCACCGCGAGCGGCGCGGCCATGCCGACGGAGGCGCGGGCGGCGGCGGCCCAGGGGACGGGCGCGGAGCTGGGCCGCAGGCCCGCGAGCAGCCACGGCGGCGCGGCGGGGCGGCGCGGCGAGGGCGGACCGGCGCCGGAAGCGCCGCTCGGGACACTGCTCTCGGAATGTTCTCCCATGACGCCAGCGTGACGTACGAGATGTGCGAGACGTGCGGGACGTACGAGATGTACGAGGGTCAGTGCAGTTCGAGGGTGACGAGCAGTGACCGGTGGTCGGTGTCCGCCAGGTCCAGGAAGCGGGCGCTCCGTACCGAGAAGTCGTCGCTGACCAGTACGTGGTCGATCTGGGCGCCCAGCGGCCGCGGCACGTCCGAGGGCCAGGACGGGGTGTGGCCCGCGCCCGCCAGGAGCGCGCTGTCGCGCAGCCGGCCCGCGTCCAGGAGGGCGCGGAACACGGCGTGGTCGCGGGTGGCGTTGAAGTCCCCGGCGAGGATCAGCGGCGCGCCGGCCGCCTTCTGCGTGGCGGCGTAGTCACGGATACGGCCCAGTTCCGTCCGCCAGTCGTCGACCATGCCCGGGATCGGCGGCAGCGGGTGGGCGAGCTGGAGCTGCACCGTACGGTCCCCGATGTGCGCCGCGGAGCCGGGCATGGCAAGGGTGCCGGGGAGGCCCGCGGTGTCGGTGAGCGGGAAGCGGGACAGGATCGAGGACCCTTCGGCGCCACTGGCCCTGACCATGTTCCGGTACGGGTAGTCGGCGGCCGGTATGCGTTCGTCGAGGAGGCGCGTGCAGCCGAATTCGCACTCCTGGACGAATATGAGGTCGGGCTTCTCGCGTCGGATCGCGTCGGCCAGGCCGGACGCCGCCTGCCCGAACTCGACGTTGGACGTCAGCACCTTGAGCGTGGTCGGCGCGGTGCCGCCGGAGCCGGACACGGCGCCCGCCGCCCTGACTTCGGGGCCGGTGCCTGTTTCGTACGGCCGCAGGAACCAACCCACGGCGCCGGTCACCACCAGCGCCCAGACCACCCCGGCGCGCCAGCGCAGCAGTGCGGTGAGGAGCAGGGCGAGGGCGGCGGGGACGAGCAGCCAGGGCAGGAACGCGAGGAGTTGCGGTACGGGGGTGACGCCGTCGCTGCCGAGTGCGCGGCAGCCGAGGAGGACGGTGGCGGCGAGAAGGAACAGACCGGTGGCGCCGACCAGCAGGCGCTGGGGGAGGGGACGGGCGACCGGCGGTGACGGTGTGTCCGACGGTGCCGGTGGGGCCTTACGGTCCTTACGGTCCTTACGGGGCGTGCGGTTCGTGCCGTCCGTGCCGTCCGCGCTGTTGGTTTCGCCGTCCGTGGCGTCCGTGCCGCTCGTGTCGTGCGTGCCGCTCAAAGGGGTTGGCCTCTCGCGCTCGGCCTGCTGGAGGTGTCCATCTTTCCTCAAGCCGTACGGACGCACGAAGCACACATGTGAATGCGGGAACAGCGATGACGACCGCTGCTCCCGCGAGATGGGTGGGGGGTTCTCTGTTCCGGCGAGCCGAACCGTCAGGTTCTGGCGCCCGCTCCGGTTCCGGCTCCGGCGCCGAGAGCGCCTCGGTCCGTGGCCAGCGCCCAGATGATGAACGCCGACAGTGCCATGCCGACGATGGCCCACACCGGCTGGTGCGGCAGATACATGAACTGCGCGATCAGATTCAGCGACGCAATTCCTATACCCGCGTACCGCGCCCACCTGGCCCGCCCGAGGATCGCCAGACCCACGAGGCAGAGCACGATGCCTATCGCCACATGGATCCAGCCCCACGACGTCAGGTTGAACGAGTAGGTGTAGCCCGCGGCGTTGAGGAAGGCGTTCCTCCTGACCGCCGCTATGCCCTGGAGAATGTCTGTCACTCCGGTCACCAGCAGGAGTACGCCGGCGAAGAAGCTACCGCCAACTGCCCAAGCGGCCTTCCTTTCCGCATGGGCTCCGGTTCCGGTTCCTACGCCGGTGGTTCCCATGCCCATTCCAGTACCAGTACCTGTGCCTGTGCCCATGCCCGTGGTGGGGGGCCGCTGTGCTGTGTTCTGGCTCATATCCCCATGGTGCTCCAAACGCCACAAAAGGGACATTCGACTGGGCGTTATCGGCATAAAGATTTAGTAAAGTCAGGCGCGGCGGGCATCGTGACGGGCCTCGGGACGGGTAGTGCGCCAGGCGTCACGGGGGCCGTCGGGAGGGCCGCCGGGGCCCGTTGAGGGGCCGGTGGAAGGACCGGTGCCGGTGCCGTCGGCGGGGCCGGTGCCCGGGGCGGCGGTGGGGCCGTCCACGGGGCCGCTGCCCCGGCCGTCGACGGGGCCGGTCCGTACGCCTCGACGCAGCCGTCCCGCCGGCCGCAGTCGCCCCGTCAGCCACGCCGCCAGGGCCAGCAGGAGCCCGGCGGCCAGCAGGGCCCAGCCGGTGCCCCGGAGCGAGCCGGTCAGCGCGTCGTAGAACGCGGCCCCGGCCGACCGGTCGCCGTTGTCCGGCAGATCCTGCAGTACGGTCCCCCGCGTCACCGCGACGACCACCACCAGCAGTGCCCCGCCCGCCGCGACCGCCAGACCGACGCCCGTCAGCGCCCGGCCCCGACGGCCGGCCGCGGCGAGCGGTACGGCCGCCGCCGCGAGCAGCGACGTGCCCACGGCGGGCCAGATCCCGGCGGCGCGCAGCCCCTCGGTGACATCGCGCCAGACGCCGAGCCCGTTGGCCTCCACGACGACGATCCGGGTGCCCTGCACGGGGATCCGGTCGGCGAAGGGCACCCCGTCCGCGACCAGTTGGCTCTTCACCTGCCGGACGACAGGCGCCAGATCAAGGGTCACGGCGTTGCCGCGCCCCTCGGTCAGGGCCCGTTCCACGGTGGAATGGGTGGCGCGCACGGCCGTCCGCCACGCGTTCCTGAAGGCGCCGGCCTCGGTGAAGGAGAGCACGGCGTCGTGCAGCAGGCCGCGCATCGCGCGTTGCAGGTCGTCCTGGAGTGGCCCCACATTGAACCCGCCGTTGGCGATCTCCGACATGACCTGGTCCGTGATCCGGTCCGCCAGAGCGTTCCGTACCGCGGGGTCGGAGGCGAGCGGCGCGGTTGTCGCGACGAAGCGGTGGGTGTCGCCGATCTCCAGATCGGCCCAGGCGGCGATCGCGCTGAGCGGGGTGAGGACCGTCAGCAGCAGGATCAGCGCCGTGGAAAGGGAAGTCCGGTGAATGGTCCGCACATCTCAAGGGAACGTGGCGCGGCCGGGCGGCGCGAGCGGTACGCCGCCGACCCGGTGAGAGGGAGGAAGAGGAGCGAAAGGACGCGAGAGGGGAGGAACGGGCTTGACGGGCACGGCGGGCGGGTGTGCCCTGGAGAAGTGGGGGGTGCGGGGGGTGTGAGGGAAGGAGTTCCCGGTCATGGCCACACCTGTCCGGCTGCCGGGGCGGCACGGTGGCGCGCCGTTCCGCACGCGAGGGGCGCACCGTACGCATGACACCTCTGCCACCACTGCCACATCCGCCACCACTGCCGCACCCGACCGACGCCGGCACGCGGGTGTCCGCGGGCGCGTCTCCCCGCTCGTCATCGGCGTACCGCTCCTCCTGGGCATCGCGTACGGCGCCTACGCGCAGGAGATCGCGCGCAGCGGCGGCCCCGCGACCTGGGGGCAGCTGGCCCTGGCGCTGATCTCGGGAGCGGCCTTCGCACTGCTGCTCTTCGGGCTGCTCCGGGTGCAGCACGTCCTGCCCCGCGAACTGCGGGCCGCGGCCTGGGGGGTGCTGGTGGGCGGATCCATCGGCTTCCTCTACAGCCTCACCGGGCACAGCGTGCTGCTGTCCTCGGGGATCGGCCTCGCGATCGGCGCCGGGACGGTCATCGCCACGTTCTACAGCTTTTACACGCGAGAACCCTGAGGTCCGCGCGGTCATGTCTCGCGCCTGAGTGGTGAGGGGGCGCCCTCGAAGCGGACTGTCGAATGCGTGAGGGAACGGTAATGAGCACTGATCTGGCGATCGAGACCAGAGAGCTGGTGAAAGTCTTCGGCGCGAACCGGGCCGTCGACGGAGTCGATCTCGCCGTGCCGGCGGGCACGGTCTACGGGCTCCTCGGGCCGAACGGGGCGGGCAAGACGACCCTCGTCAGGATGCTGGCGACGCTGCTCCGGCCCGACGGGGGCGAGGCGCGGGTCTTCGGCAAGGACGTACGGAAGGACGCGGACGCGGTGCGCGGCCGGGTGAGTCTCACGGGTCAGTACGCGTCGGTCGACGAAGACCTGACGGGTACGGAGAACCTGGTGCTGCTCGGCCGGCTCCTCGGCCATTCCGGCCGGGCGGCGCGCGAGCGGGCGGCGCGGCTGCTGGCGGCGTTCGGCCTCGCGGAGGCGGCGGGACGCCAGGTCAAGCACTACTCGGGCGGGATGCGGCGCCGTATCGACATCGCCGCGTCCCTCCTCAACACGCCGGACCTGCTCTTCCTGGACGAGCCGACGACCGGTCTCGACCCGCGCAGCCGCAATCAGGTGTGGGACATCGTGCGGGCCGTCGTCGCGCACGGCACGACGGTGCTGCTGACGACGCAGTATCTGGACGAGGCGGATCAGCTGGCCTCCCGTATCGCGGTGATCGACCGCGGCCGGATGATCGCCGAGGGCACGAAGGGCGAGCTGAAGGCGTCGGTCGGTGCCGGGGCGGTCCATCTGCGGCTGCGGGACGCCGGGCAGCGGACGGAGGCCGAGCGGGTGCTGGCGCGCGCGCTCGACACGGCCGTGCAGCTCGACCCCGACCCGGTGGCGCTGACGGCGACGGTCAACGGCCACAGCACCGAGCGGGGCGCGGCGGAACAGGCCGCGCGGGCGCTGGCGGAGCTGGCCCGCGCCGGGATCACGGTCGACAACTTCGCGCTGGGCCAGCCGAGTCTGGACGAGGTGTTCCTCGCCCTCACCGAGAGAAAGCCGGCCCGAGACCAGGACAGCGGGCAGGACAAAAGGCAGAACAACAGGCAGGACAGCAGGCAGAACGACAGGCAGGCGGACAAACAGGAGGACAGGCAGCAGGAGGACAGCCCGCAGGAGGACAGCCCGCAGGAGGACAGACCGGCGGACAGTGTGGACCCGGCGACGAAGGAAGAGGCGGCGGTATGAGTACCGGGGCCACGAAGACGCAGCACGCGCCCGATTCCGTGGATCCCGCGCAGGCGTCCCCCACGGCGGAGGTCCTGGCAGAGCTGCTGGGCGACCAGGACCGGCCGGCCCGGCCCAGTGGGCTCACCGCCTCGCTGGCCTTCGGCTGGCGCACCATGCTCAAGATCAAGCACGTGCCGGAGCAGCTCTTCGACGTCACGGCCTTCCCGATCATGATGGTGCTGCTGTACTCGTACCTCTTCGGCGGTGCGCTGGCCGGTTCGGTCGCGGAGTACATCCAGTTCCTGCTGCCGGGGATCCTGGTGATGAGCGTCGTGATGGTCACGATGTACACGGGCGTCGCGGTCAACACCGACATCGGCAAGGGCGTCTTCGACCGCTTCCGCACGCTCCCCATCTGGCGCCCGGCGCCGATGGTCGGCTATCTCCTGGGCGACGTCGTCCGCTATGTGATCGCGTCGGCCGTCATGCTCGGCGTCGGCATCCTCATCGGTTACCGCCCCCAGGGCGGCGTGCCGGGGGTCGTGGCGGGCGTGGTGCTGCTGCTCGTTTTCGCGTTCTCGTTCTCGTGGGTCTGGACGATGTTCGGGCTGATGCTGCGCAGCGAGAAGTCCGTGATGGGCGTCAGCATGATGGTGATCTTCCCGCTGACCTTCCTGAGCAATGTCTTCGTCGACCCGAAGACCATGCCGGGCTGGCTCCAGGCGTTCGTCAACAACAGCCCGGTCAGCCATGTGGCCACAGCGGTGCGGGAACTGATGGCGGGCAACTGGCCGACGGCCGCCATCGCCTGGTCGCTGGGCTGGTCGGCGGTCCTGCTGATCGCGTTCGGTACGGTCACGATGCGCTTCTACAACCGAAGATGACAGCGCTGCCGCTCCCGCAGGGCTCACCGGCCCACGCTCACCGCTCCCTTGACCTTCCTCCGCGGGGAAGCCCCAGCATCGGTGGGGCCGGGCACGGAGCCCGGTACGAGGGAGGAAGCATGGGCCCGGCGCCGGATCCCGGTTCGCTGACGATCGGTGCGTTCGCCCGTGTGTCCAGGCTGTCCGCGAAGGCGCTGCGGCGCTACGACGAGCTGGGGCTGCTGCGACCGGCCCGGGTCGACGCGTACACCGGCTACCGGTACTACGAAGAGACCCAGTTGGACCGGGCCCGGCTGGTGGCGTGGCTGCGGCGGATCGGGATGCCGCTGGCCCGTATCCGGTACGTGTGCGACCTCCGTGAGACGGACGCGGACGCCGCGGCGCGGGACATCGGGGCGTACTGGATCCAGGTGGAGGCCGAGACGGCCGCCCGCCGGGACCTGGCGACCTTCCTCATCGGCCATCTGTCGGGGAATCCGGCAGGGAAGGACGTCACCGCCATGTCATCATCCGAACTCCCTTCCACCTCTTCGTCTCCCTCTTCGTCCATCTCTTCGTCCCCCTCTACGGTCACTTCCTCGTCCGCGTCTTCTCCCGCCGCCCGGCTCGGCCTCCGGTACGCGGCGCGATCCGATCGGGGTCTGGTCCGGGAGACCAACCAGGACACGGCGTACGCGGGTGCGCGGCTGCTGGCGGTCGCCGACGGCTACGGGCGCGAGGGCGCCCCGGCGTCCGAGGCCGCGGTCGAGGTGCTCAAGTCGCTGCCCGGGACGGGACCGGAGGCCCGGGACGGGGACGACCTGCTGAGCACTCTCGCCGAGGCGGTGGAGGAGGCGAACCGGGCCGTCGACGGGTTCGTCGACTCCGGCACGACGCTCACGGCGCTGCTGTGGACCAGCTCGCGGCTCGCGCTGGTCCATGTCGGGGACACCCGCGCCTATCTGCTGCGCGACGGTGAGTTCTTCCAGATCACCCATGACCACACCGTGGTGCAGTCGATGATCGACGCGGGCGGCCTCAGCCCCGAGGAAGCGGCCTCGCACCCTCAGCGGGCCATGCTGCTCAGGGCGCTCGACGGCAGCGAGGAGATGGCCCGGCCCGAACTGCGCGTCCATGACGTGCGCGCCGCCGACCGGTATCTGCTCTGCTCGGACGGGCTGTTCACGGCGGTGGACGCGGACGTGATCCGCGGCACGGTCGCCGCGGCCGCCGGACCCGAGCCGGCCGTGCGGGAGCTGATCGAGCTGGCCCGTCACGCGGGAGGGGCGGACAACATCGCGTGCGTGGTGGCGGACGTCGTACCGCTGTGAGTGCCGGGGCCGGGGCCGGGGCCGAGGGCGGGACCGGGGCCGGGGCCGGTCAGAGGTGCCAGGTGAGGGGTGGGGTGGCGGGGGCGGGGCGGTAGGCGCAGGTGGTGCCCGTGGACACCGACGCCCGCAGGTGGGCGGCGAGTTCGGGGTGGAGGGTGTCGAGCTTGCGCAGCGTGTCCCGGATCCGGGCGGTGACCGTCTTGCGGGCCCGCTCGGCTTCGTCGCCGAGACGCCGGGTCCGGCCGCCGAGCCCCGCCGCCCGGCGCAGCTCGTCCAAAAGGGCCCGCCGCTCCCGTTCGCCCTCGGCGGCGCGGTCCGTGTCCCCGCGGACGGAGGCCCGGTCGATCTCCTCGTCCAGCTCCGCCAGCCGGCGCTTGTAGGCGGCCTTGGCGGCCTCGTCCAGTACCGCGTCGCCGCCCAGCGCCCGGGTCGCGGCCACGGCGCGGCCGCCCTCGGGGGCGAGGAGTTCCCCGGCGGGCAGGTCGGTGCCCGGGTGGCCGAGGAGCGTGTGCAGGTCCCGTAGCCCCTTGGCGTCGGGCACATGGATCGCCCGCCCCGCGAAGGCCAGCGCCCAGACCGTGCCGTCCCGCCGGAACTCGGCCCGGGGGGACGGCATGCGGGCGGCGGGGACCGGCACGGAGGGGGGAGCGGGCGGCCCGGTGGACGCGGGCGCCGGGGTGGGGGCGGCTGTGGCTGTGTGCGAGGGGGAGCGGCTGCCGTCGTGGTCGCGGCTGCGCAGGGCTGCGGCCAGGGCCGTGGCCGCGCGGTGCGACCACGGGGCCGCTCCGAGCCGGTCCGCCGCGTCGCGGGCGGCCGTCAGCGCCGTCACCGCCTCGTCCGGGCGGCCGCTCGCGGCGGCCAGCACACCGAGCCAGAGATCGACGGGGCCGCTGATGTCGCAGCCGTACAGGGAGACCATCCACTGGCCCGCGTACGGCGCGAGCGCGGCCCGCGCGCGGTCGATCAGCGCCTCGTCGCCGGACGCGGCGGCCGCCTGGGCGCGGAAACGCAGCCACAGCGGGGCGAAGACACGCGGGAAGGGAGGATCGGCGCCGGTCTCCGTCTCCCGGAGATACCGGACGGCGCTCGCCGTGTCACCGCGCTCCAGTGCCGTGAGCGCCGCCGGCAGCCGCGGATACGGATGGCCCAGCCCGGCCAGCGCCCCGGCCACCGCGTGCGCCGCGTCGAAACGGCCCCGGAGCAGCTTGAGCGCCCAGTCCAGGTGCGCGCTGATGAACCCGTACGGCGCGTGCTCGCGCCACGGCTCCAGCGCCTCGGCCAGCAGTTCCTCCGCCTCGTCGAAGCGGCCCGCGAGGGACGCGGCCATGGACAGGTCGATGGCCCTGCCGAGCTCGAAGCGGCGCTTTCCCGTCCGCTCGGCCAGCGCGACATACGCGCGCAGCTCCGCGTGGAAGCGCGGATCGCCCTGCTCCAGCAGCGTGACCCAGCGCATCGCCGTGGCGTGCACCTCCATGTCACGGTCGCCCGTGCGGCGGGCGATGGCGGCCATCTCGTCCGTGAGCGCGAGCCGTTCGGCCGCCGTGCCCAGGCCCCAGATCGTGTCGTGCCGCGCCCAGAGCGAGAAGGCGAGCGCGTCGTCGTCCTCCCCGCGGCGCGCCAACGCCGTGGACCTCACGGTCAGTTCCTGCGCGAGCTGCGCCGGGTCGAGCTGCCGCGGATCGGCCTCGCCGCCGATCAGGGTGCGGTGGGCCTCCCGGAGCAGCCGGGCGGTTTGCGCCTCGTGCCCGGGGACCCCGCCGCGCCGGTGCAGGGTGATCGCCACCCGGGCCAGCAGCTCGGCGTCCCGTAGCTCGCGGGCCGGGAGCGCCGCCCGTTCGAAGTACCGCCAGGCTTCCTCCTCCTCGCCGTAGTTCCGCAACTCCCCGCCGAGGTCGAGCGCGATCAGCACGGCCCGGCGCGGATCGCCCGGCTCGCTCTCCCCCCGCTCCGGCCCGCCCGGCTCGCTCTCCGTCCTGCCCGGCCCGCCCGCGTTCGCCCGCGCCCGCGCCCGCAGCGGTTCCGGCTCCGCATTTCCCTCCGTGCTCTCCTCCGTGCTTCCTTCCGCGCTCCCCTCGGCGATCCGCAACGCGCGCCGGTAGTGGCCGAGGGTCTCCTCGCCGGCCAGCCTGCTGGAGGCGTCCCGGGCCGCCGCCAGCAGCAGGTCCAGCCTGCGGTCACGCTCCAGCGCGGCGCCGGCCAGATAGGCGTGCCGGGCCAGCTCGGCGGGGAGCAGATGGGCGTTGAGGGCGGGATCGGCGTCCAGGGCGCGGACGACCGCGGCGTGCCGGCGCCGTACGTCCGGCGCGGGGAGCGATTCGTACAGCGCCTCCCGTACGAGATCGTGCGCGAAGGCGAACCGCCCCGACCGCGCGCCCACCACCACCCGGGCCGCCACCGCGCGCTCCAGCAGCCGGTCCACCCGCGGCACCGGCTCCGCCACGACGCCCGCCAGCACCCCGCGGTGGAACTCCCGGCCCAGCACGGCGGCCGAGGTCAGTAACGCGTGCACCGGCGGCGGGAGTTGGGCGAGCCGGCTGCGGACCGCCTCCCGCACCCCGGGCGCCACCGCGGAGAGCGGGCTGCCGCTGCACCAGAGCCGGGCCGTCTGCTCGACGAAGAAGGGATTGCCGCCGGTCCGCAGGTGCACCTCGTCCATGACGGCGGCGTCCGGCTCCCGCCCGGCGGTGAGCGCGAGCAGCGCACCCACGTCGTCCCGGTCGAGCCCCGTCAGCGTCACCGTCGTCGTCGCGCGCGCGACCAGCGGGAGGATCAGCGGCTGGAGCGGATGGTCCGCCGCCTCCACCTCGACGTCCCGGTACGCCCCGACGAGCAGCAGCCGCTCGAACCAGGCGTGCTGCGCGGCGAATTCGAGGAGCCGGAGGGAGGCGCTGTCCGCCCGGTGCAGATCGTCCAGGACGACCACGACGGGGCGGTCCTGCGAGACGGTGACCAGGGCCGTGGTCACCGCGTCGTACAGCGCGAAGGCGTCCTCCCGGTCCGGCGCGAAGGCGTCCTCGTCCCGGTCCCGGTCCGGAGCGGGAGCCGGATCCGGGGGCGGGAGCCCGGCCGGGGACGGGGGCTCGCCCAGCAGCACCGCGAGCTGCCCGCCCGCCGCGCTCTCGACCTCCGCCCAGCGCTCCTCACCGACCCCGCGCCGCAGCCCCCGCAGCACCTGCACCCACGGCCAGTAACCCGGCGCGCTGTCGGAGTCCCAGCACGAGCCGCCGACGACGAGCGCCCCGCGCCGCCGCGCCTCGTGCGCGGCCCGTGTGACGAGCGCGGTCTTGCCGATGCCCGCTTCCCCCGTGACCAGCGTGAGTCCCCCATGGCTGTCCGCCGTCCGGGCGATCTCCGCCCGGAGGACACCCATGGGGTGGTCACGCCCGATGAGAGCAGGGGTCATACCCAAACGATAGGAGGCCCCACTGACAACGGGCCCTCGTTCGCCGATCGGGTCAGCGCGTCACGTTCGCGAGAAGCTGCTCGAAGGGAACCACCTCATCGTCGCTCCCGCCTCCCACGACTCCTGGGCCTCCCGGGCCTCCCGCACCTCCCGTGCCTCCCGCACCGCCAGGGCCTGCCGCGCGTGCCGTCCGCCCCTGGAGCAGCCGGCCGAACTCCCCGCCCGCCCGTTCGATCCGGGCCGGTAGCCCGCCCGCGTGGGTGTCGGCGCCCGCGCCCCAGTCGTCCGTCGCGGCGAACACGGCGGTCGGCAGGGTCAGCGCGTGGAGGTACGAGAACAGCGGCCGCATCGCGTGCTCCACCGCGAGCGAGTGGCGGGCGGTCCCGCCGGTGGCCGCGAGCAGCACGGGCGTCCCGGTGAGCGCGTCGGGTTCGACCAGGTCGAAGAACGACTTGAACAGCCCGCTGTACGAACCGGCGAACACCGGCGTCACCGCGATCACCCCGTCAGCGCCGCTCACCGCTGCCAGCGCCGCGCCGAGCGCGGCCGAAGGGAAGCCGGTGACCAGGTTGTTCGCGATGTCGACGGCCAGTTCGCGCACTTCGACGACCTGGACCTCGGCCTTGCGGTCCTCGGCGGCGAGGGCGCGCACCGACGCCTCCGCCAGCCGGTCGGCCAGCAGGCGCGTCGAGGACGGCTTGCCGAGCCCGGCCGACACGGCGACCAGCCTCAACGGCTCCACAGTGACGGAGGCGAGCGGCGCTGTGGTCATCGTCAGACCCCCTTCTTCTCGTTCACGGCCTTGTCGGTCACGTTCTTCTCGGATGCGGAGACGGCCGGGTGCAGCGGTCCGTCCGGCACCCCGGCCGGCCGCAGGTTCGCGAACTCCTTGCGCAGTACGGGGACGACCTCCTCGCCGAGCAGGTCGAGCTGCTCCAGCACCGTCTTCAGCGGCAGTCCCGCGTGGTCCATCAGGAAGAGCTGGCGCTGGTAGTCGCCGAAGCTCTCCCGGAAGGACAGCGTCTTCTCGATGACCTCCTGCGGGCTGCCCACGGTGAGCGGGGTCTGCTCGGTGAACTCCTCCAGGGAGGGACCGTGCCCGTACACCGGCGCGTTGTCGAAGTACGGCCGGAACTCCCGTACCGCGTCCTGCGAGTTCTTCCGCAGGAACACCTGGCCGCCGAGGCCGACGATCGCCTGCTCCGGGGTGCCGTGGCCGTAGTGCGCGTACCGCCTGCGGTAGAGGTTGATCAGCTTCTGGAAGTGCCCCTTGGGCCAGAAGATGTTGTTGGCGAAGAAGCCGTCCCCGTAGTAGGCGGCCTGCTCGGCGATCTCCGGCGACCTGATCGACCCGTGCCAGACGAACGGCGGGACCCCGTCCAGCGGCCGGGGCGTCGAGGTGAAGCCCTGGAGCGGCGTACGGAACTTGCCCTCCCAGTCCACGACGTCCTCGCGCCACAACTTGTGGAGCAGGGCGTACTTCTCGACGGCGAGCGGGATGCCCTGCCGGATGTCCTCCCCGAACCAGGGGTAGACCGGCCCGGTGTTCCCCCGCCCCATCATCAGGTCGACGCGACCGCCGGCCAGGTGCTGGAGCATCGCGAAGTCCTCGGCGATCTTCACCGGGTCGTTGGTGGTGATGAGGGTGGTGGAGGTGGAGAGGATCAGGCGCTCGGTGGTGGCCGCGATGTAGCCGAGCATGGTGGTGGGCGAGGAGGGCACGAACGGCGGGTTGTGGTGCTCGCCCGTCGCGAAGACGTCCAGTCCCACTTCCTCGGCCTTCTGCGCGATGGCGACCATCGCCTTGATCCGCTCGTGCTCGGTCGGCGTACGTCCGGTCGTCGGGTCGGTCGTGACATCGCCGACTGTGAAGATCCCGAACTGCATCGAGCTCACCTCTTGCCTCTCGCCTTTTCGTCCTCGGTGGACCGGCTCAGTACTTCAACGCTTTAGTTGAAGCTTCAACTTTTCTTTCCGAACCTTACAACGGCAGGGGGTGCGGAATCTATTCCGGGTCCGCCGCTCGGCGGCGACAGGTCAGGCGATAGGTCAGGCGATAGGTCAGGCGGCAGGTCACTTTACGTAGATTTGTCATATCAATCTGGTCCATCTGGAACCCTTTGGCGCGCGATGCCCCTCTCGATGGGTGGAACGGACCGGCACGCCCCGAGGAGAACCGCCGATGTCGCACCTCTGCCGCAGGGGCCGCCTGTGGGCCCTCGGAGTGGTCCTGGCCGTCGCGCTCGGGCTGGTCGCCCGGCCCGTGCTCGACGCTCTCGGGGTCTTCTCCGACACGGGCGACCCGATCAGCTTCGCCACGGAGGGGAACGTGCCCCTGTCCCCGGCCCCGGCCGTGAGCGGCGGTGACGGCGGCCGGCGCCCCGGGGTGACGGCCGGCGCGTCCGAGGTGCGGATGCCGACCGGCCCTGCCGCCGCCTTCTCCGTGGCGGCCACCGTTCCCGAGGACGGGTCCAAGATCGCCGTCACGACGCTGAAGGGGAGGAAATCCGGATTCACGGGGCGGGTCTGGGTCTGGGCGCCGCCGCAGTACAAGGACCCGGCGTACGCGAGGAGCGGGTTCCCGGTGCTGATCGCGCTGCCCGGGGGTGCCGGCTACCCCGTCAACTACTGGATGGGCACGGATCTGAAACTGGAGGCGAGCATCGCCAAGTGGTCCAAGGAGGGCCGGAGCCTGCCCTTCATCCTGGCGATGCCGGTGCTCAACCCCCGTCCCGACACCGGCGGGCTGTACTGGGACGCCAGTGACATCCCTGGGCAGCCGAAGATGGGGACGTGGCTGACGGAGGACGTACCCGACCTCGTCAGGGCCAATTTCCGCACCCTGCGGTCGCGCGACGGCTGGGCGGTCATGGGGTCGTCCACCGGCGGATTCGCGGCCCTGAAGTCCGTGCTCCAGAAACCCCGCCGGTTCAAGGCGGCCATCGCCTCCGGCCCGGACATCGTGCCGGACTCCCGGCTGTGGGCCGGGCACGAGCGGCAGCGGCGCGCGAACGACCCGCGGGTCCTCGCCCCGGCGCTGGTCGAGGCCGGGGGCCCCGAGGTCTTCCTCGCCTTCCAGGTGGGCACGGCCGGCTCGGACGCCCGCGCCCGGCCGAAGGTCGAGGACTTCGTACGGACGTACACGAGGGGGCCGGTCAGGACCAGGCTCAGCGTGATCCGGGGAGGCGGGCACAACGCGCGTACGTACGTGCCGAACCTGGTCGACGGCGGCCTGATCCAGTGGATCAGCGCCCACATGCGGGGCCCGGTACCCGGGGCCGTCGGGTAGCGTTTCAGGTCCCCCGTCCGTGCGTGGTGGGGGGCGCCCGGCGCTCTGTGGAGTGGAAAGTTAGGTTAGGCTCGCCTAACCTTCCGGTGGGAGTCCCTGACGGCTCCTCAGCAAAACCTTTGCGGTGCAAGCTGTTGGGCATGTGCCCTTTCCGCAGCACCCCCCACTCCGAGGTAGTGCCAGCCGTGACCGTACAGCTCCCGCCCTCCGCCGCGCCGCGTTCCTCGTACCCGGTCGACGTCCTCCCCGCCCCGGTCCGTGACCGGCTGCTCGAACTGGCCGCGGCCGGGGAGCCGGTGGCGTCGTACGTGTACGACAGCGAGATCGCCGCGCTGCGGGCGCGCGAGCTGCGGGCCGCGCTGCCGGAGTGGGCGTCCGTCTACTACGCGGTCAAGGCCAACGCGTACCCGGGCATCGTCGAGGCGCTCGCCCCGTACGTCGAGGGCTTCGAGGTCGCCTCCGCCGCGGAGCTCGAACTCGCCCTGTACGCGGGCTCGTGCGCCGACCTCCCGGCCGGCACGTCCGTCCAGGTCGTCGCGGCGGGCCCGGCCAAGCCCGTCTCCTTACTGACCTCCCTCGTCCGCGCCGACGTCGAGGCCATCAACGCCGAGAGCATCCTCGAACTCCACCGGATCAGCCGGATCGCCGTCGCCGAGGGGGTCACCGCGCGCGTCGCGCTGCGCGTCAACCCGGCCGGGACGCCGCTGGCCCGGGGCGTCGTGTCGCAGTTCGGCGTCGCGGAGCCCGACGTACCCGAAGTGCTGTGCGAGGCACGTGCGTTGCCCGGTATCGACCTGGTCGGCTTCCATATCCACGCCGCGTCGGGCAACCTCGACGCCGAGGCCCACGCCGACTATCTCCGCTGGTGCGTGGAGTGGAGCGCGGCGACGGCCCGGGCGGCGGGGATCGAGCTGCGGCACGTCGACGTCGGCGGCGGCATCGGCGTCCCCGCCGGGGGCGAACTCCCCTTCGACGTCGTCCGGTTCGGCGAACTCGTCCGCCGTACCGAGCCTCCGGCCGGGGTGAAGGTGATCCTCGAACCCGGCCGGTTCCTCGTCGCCGACTGCGGCTGGTACGCGGCCGAGGTGACCGACGTCAAGACGTCGTACGGCGTGACGTACGCGGTGCTGCGCGGCGGCATCCACCACTTCCAGCTTCCGATATCCCGGGACGCCGTCCACAACGTGGCCGTACTGCCCGTCGAGCGGTGGGACGAGGAGTGTCCGCGCCCGGTGGCCGAGAACACGCGCGTCACCGTCGTCGGTGAGCTGTGCACTCCCGAGGACACCCTTCTGCGTGATGTCCTGATCGACCGGGTACGCGCGGGGGATCTGATCGTTTTCCCCTGCGCGGGCTCGTACGGCTGGGAGTTCGCCCCGCACTCCTTCCTCGGCCACCCCGTCGCCGAGCGGTATCTGCTCTGAGCCCGTATCCGCATGCGCGTACCTGTCCGCATCCGCATCCGCGTACAAGTGCGTATCCGTATCCGTATCCGTATCCGTATCCGTATCCGTATCCGCGTACGTGTCCGCGTCCGTATCCGCTCCGTCTGCCCTCCTCGTATCTCCGGAGTCGTGTCATGACCGTGCCCCCCGTCACCCTGCCCGTCCCGGCCGCCGCCGCGGCCGCGGACGGCATCCTGCGGCGCCAGCGCGCCCGGGAGTCCTCGGCACGTACCTATGCCCGCTCGTTCCCGATCGTGCCCGCCCGCGCCTCGGGCATGACCGTCGAGGGGACGGACGGCCGCCGTTATCTCGACTGCCTCTCCGGCGCGGGGACCCTCGCGCTCGGCCACAACCACCCCGTCACGCTGGAGGCCGTCCGGCGCACGATGGACAGCGGGGCGCCCCTGCACGTCCTCGACCTGGCGACCCCCGAGAAGGACGACTTCACCGACGCCCTCTTCGCCACCCTGCCGCCCGGCCTCGCCGACCGCGCCCGTGTCCACTTCTGCGGACCCGCCGGTACGGACGCGGTCGAGGCGGCCCTGAAGCTGACGCAGACCGCGACCGGGCGGAGCGGACTGCTCGCGTTCACCGGGGCGTACCACGGCATGACGGCGGGCGCGCTCGGCGTGACCGGCAGCGTCGCCGTCAAGGAACGGGTCGCGGGTGGCGGGGCCGAGGTGACGCGGCTGCCGTACCCGTACGCGTACCGCTGCCCGTTCGGCATCGGCGGCGAGCGCGGGGCCGCCCTCGCCGCCACGTACGCGGAGCGGCTGCTCGACGACCCGGCGGGCGGTGTCGTCCCGCCCGCCGCGATGATCGTCGAGGCGGTGCAGGGCGAGGGCGGGGCGGTGCCCGCGCCGGACTCCTGGCTGCGCGAGATGCGGCGGATCACGCGGGAGCGCGGGATTCCGCTGATCGTGGACGAGGTACAGACGGGCGTCGGGCGCACGGGCGCCTTCTGGGCCGTCGAGCACAGCGGGATCACCCCGGACGTGCTGGTCATGTCGAAGGCGATCGGCGGCGGGCTGCCGATGGCCGTGATCGTGTACGACGAGAGTTACGACGGCTGGCTGCCCGGCGCCCACACCGGCACCTTCCGCGGCAACACCCTGGCCATGGCGGCGGGCGCGGCGACGCTGCGGTTCGTGACCGCCGAAGGCCTGAGCGAACGCGCGGCGACCGTCGGCGCCCGGATGACGGCGCGGCTCGACGGCCTGCGCGCGGAGCTCCCGGCGATCGGCGACGTACGGGGGCGCGGCCTGATGATCGGCGTCGAACTGGTGGACCCGGACGGCCCGTCGGACTCCTGCGGCGCCCGTCCCGCCGACGCGGAGCTGGCCGGGCGGGTGCGCGCGGCCTGTCTCGACCGGGGGCTGATCGTGGAACTGGGCGGGCGGTTCGACGCGACCGTACGGCTGCTGCCGCCGCTGGTGATCACGGACGAGCAGGCGGAGGCGGTGGTGGACCGGCTGGCGGACGCGATCGCGACGGCCACGAAGGACGCGCCGCGCCGGGCCGCGGGCCAGGGACGGCAGGCATGACGGAAACGCGGACGGAAACGCGGGCGGGGACGCAGACGGCGAAGCGGACGGCGAAGCGGACGGAAATGCGGGCGCGGGTGGCGGGCGAGGTGGGTGAGGCGGCCGAGGCGGCCGAGGCGGCCGAGGTGGCAGAGGTGGGCGGGGAGAGCGGCTGGGCGCCGCTCTCCGGCGGGCCCGGTGGCTCCCACGCCCTGGAACCCCTGGTCGCGACCGTCCTCGCCGCCCTCACCGAGGGCGCCAAGCGGCGCGACGGACCCGTCGCGCCCGGCCGCCCCGAGGCCATCGCGGCCTCGGTCGCGGAAGCCCTCGCGAGCGCGTCCGCGAGCGCGTCCGCGAGCGCGTCCGCGAGCGTTTCCGCGACGGAGGACGTGACAGCGGGCGGGCCGGCGGCCGGCGCGGGGCCCGGTGGCGCCGCCGCGCTGGCGCGGCTCACCGAACTCCTCGCCCACGGCAGCGCCGACCCGGCCGACCCCGCGTGCGCCGCGCATCTGCACTGCCCGCCCCTCGCGATCGCCGTCGCCGCCGATCTCGCCGTCTCCGCGCTCAACCCCTCCCAGGACTCCTGGGACCAGGCGCCCGCGGCGACCACCCTGGAGACGCTGCTGCTCCAAGAGATGGCACGGCTCGTCGGGTACGACGACGCGCGCGCCGCCGGGGTGCTCACCTCCGGGGGTACGGAGTCGAACCTGATGGGCCTGATGCTCGCCAGGGACCGGGTCCTCGGCGCCGCGACCGGCCGCCAGATCGAACTCTCCGGCGTGGCAAAACCTCCGGGCGCGGCCGGGCCGGGCCCCGCCGGGCGGCCGCGCATCCTCGCCTCCGCCGCCGCGCACTTCTCCGTACAGCGCGCCGCCGCCCTCCTCGGGCTCGGCGAGGACGCGGTGCTCGCCGTCCCCGTCGACCACGAACTGCGCATGGATCCGGCCGCGCTGGCCGCCGCGCTCGACGGCTGCGCCGAGCGCGGCGAACTGCCCGTCGCCGTCGTCGCCACCGCGGGCACCACCGACACCGGCGCCATCGACCCGCTGCGCGCGTGTGCCGCCCTCGCCGCCGCGCACGGCGCCTGGCTGCACGTCGACGCGGCGTACGGCGGCGGCGCCCTGCTCTCCGACCGGCTCGCGCCGCTGCTGGACGGGCTCGCGCTCGCCGACTCCGTCTCCCTGGACTGGCACAAGCTCGGCTGGCAGCCGGCCGCGGCCGGGATCTTCCTGGTCCGCGAGTCGGAGACGTACGCCTCGCTCGCGCGCCGGGCGGTCTACCTCAACCCGGTGGACGACGAGGAGGCCGGCTACCCGAGCCTGCTCGGCCTGTCGCTCCGTACGACCCGGCGCGCCGACGCCTTCAAGATCGCGGTCACGCTGCGGGCGCTGGGCAGGGACGGGCTCGGGCGGCTGGTCGACGCCTGCCGGGAGCTGGCGGTCGCGGGCGCCCGGGGCGTACGGGACCATCCGCGGCTGGAGCTGCACTCCGAACCGGTGCTGACCGCCTTCCTGTTCCGCTACGTGCCGACTGCGGGGGACGAGGTCGCGGACGGGGCGCGGAGCGACGCGATCAACGCCGCGCTGCGGCGCCGGCTGCTGCGCGAGGGCCGTGCCGTCGTCGGCCGTACGGAGCTGCCGGGCGAGGGCCCCGGCCGCGTACGGCTCAAGCTCACCCTGCTCAACCCGCACGCCACGGCCGACGACGTCGACCGGCTGCTGGCGGCGGTCGTCGCCGCCGGGCAGGCGGAAGAGGTGCAAGGGGCGGAAGCGGAAGAGGCGCAAGGGGCGGAAGCGGAAGAGGCGCAAGGGGCAGGAGAGACGGAAGAGGTGCAAGAGGCAGGTGTGGTGGGGTGAGGCCGGCACCGGAGACCGCCGGAGCGCGGACTCCGGCGCCGCCCCTCACCGGGTTCATCAACTCCCCTATGGAGGAATTGCGTTGACGACCTCTCACGATGTGTACGACCTGGTCGGTGTCGGGATCGGCCCGTTCAACCTCTCCCTGGCCGCCCTCGCGGACGGCGTTCCCGGGGGGCCGCGCACGCTCTTCCTCGACGCCAGGCCCGCCTTCTCCTGGCATCCGGGACTGCTGCTGGAAGGAACGATCCTCCAGGTCCCCTTCCTCGCCGACCTGGTGACCATGGCGGATCCGACCAGCCGCTGGTCGTACCTCAACTATCTGCGCGAACACGACCGGATGTTCCCGTTCTTCTTCTCCGAGCGCTTCCACATACCCCGGCGCGAGTACGACCACTACTGCCGCTGGGTCACCGAGAACCTGCCGTCCTGCCACTTCGACGCGCGCGTCACCGAGCTGGCGTGGGACGAGGGCGCCGATGTCTTCCTCGTGACCTACCGTTCGGCCGACGGCACGGTCTCGTCCGTACGGGCGCGGCAGGTCGTCCTGGGGGTCGGGACGAACCCGGTCGTCCCGGAGCCCCTGCGCCCGTATCTCGACGCACACACCAACAGCAGCACAGGGGACGGGCCCCGGGTGCTGCACAGCGCGGAGTACCGCGCCCACCGGGCCCGGCTGGCCGGTCTGGACGACGTGACGGTCGTCGGGGCGGGCCAGTCCGGCGCCGAGGTCGTCCTCGACCTGCTGCGCCACCAGGACGGCGGCGGCGCGGGCGGCCCGTACGTGCGCTGGCTGGCCCGTACGCCCGCGTTCGCGCCCATGGAGTACTCCAAGATCGGCCTGGAGCACTTCACGCCCGACTACATCCGCTACTTCCGTGCCCTGCCCGAGGCCCGCCGCGAGCGGCTCGTACGGGAGCAGTGGCAGCTCTACAAGGGCGTCAGCGAGGAGACGCTGGGCGAGATCCACGACGAGCTGTACGAGCGGACGATCGGCGGCACGGAGCCGCGCGCCGCGCTCCATCCGGGCGTGTCGGTCGAGGCGGCGGAGCGGGGCGCCGACGGTTACGTGCTGACGTGCCGCCACACGGAGCAGGACGAGCGGTTCGAGGTGCGTACGTCGGCGGTCGTCTCGGCCACCGGGTACGAGGCGGCGCGCCCCGACTTCCTGGACGGTCTGGCCAAGCTGGTGGACTGGGACGAGCGGGGCCGTTACCGCATCGACGGCGACTACCGGGTGGCGCTCGACCCGCGGGTCTCCGGCACGCTCTACGTCCAGAACGCGGAACTGCACACGCACGGCGTCGGCGCCCCGGATCTGACCCTGGGCGCGTGGCGGGCGGCGACGATCCTCAACGCGGTGGCGGGGCGTACGGTGCTGCGGGTGCCGGAGCGGGCGGCGTGGACGACCTTCGGAGCCCCGGGCCCGGGGTCTCCCGGGGGGCCGGAGGGGAGTCCCCGATGAACCGTCCCCTGTACGACGCATGGGCGGAAGCGGGGCGGCGTCGGCCGGCGGCCCGGGACCACCCCGCCGGTACGCCGCGCCGGACGGCGGAGGAGCTGGGGCACTCGCTGCTCGGCACGGTCTTCACCGGGCACTTCCGCTTCCTCGGACCGCTGGCGGCGGGCCGTCTCGGCGTACCGGAGGGGGAGTTCTGGGCGCTGGTGCGGGCCGAGATCGACCGCTACCGCGCCCGCTTCCCCGAACTGGCGGGCCGTTCCGGGGCGTTCGGGCTGCTCGCCCCGTCGTTCGCACGGGCCACCCCCAACCGCGAACGCTTCGGGGGCGGCGCCCGCCACGGAACGGTCCGCAACCCGCCGGCGCGGGCGGCCTGACAGCACCTTGTCGGGCCCGGCCCTACCGGTCCGTCACCGGACCGTCACCGATCCGCGGAGAGATAGCTCTTCTCCACGGCGTCGAGGACCTGGCCGGCGCCGGTGTAGCCGATGCCGAGCATCCACAGGTTGTCGTTGACCTTGAAGGCCGTCTTCTTCTTCACCGCGTCCAGGTTCTTCCAGAGCGGACCCGCGGTGGTCTCCGTCTCCTTGGACTTCTTCGCGTCCCCGTAGACGGAGTAGAAGATGACGTCCGCGTCGGCCCGGTCGATCTGCTCCGGGCTGATGTCGAGCGCGAAGCCGTCCTTGTCCTGGTTGGCGGGGCGGCCGACCCGGAGGTCCTTGAAGAGGGAGCCGACGAACGTGTCGTTGAGGTAGAGCCGGGTGTCCGCGCCCTCGATGAACCGTACGAAGCCGACCTTGAGCCGCTGTGCCTCCGCGGCCCCGCCGAGCGCCTCGGTCACCCGTTTGACGTGCGCCTCGTACTCCGAGACGACCTTCTTCGCCTCGTTCTTCCTGCCGAGCGCGTCCGCGTGCAGCTCGAAGTTCTGCCGCCAGGAGGGGCCGGTGGTGTCGGAGAAGACGGTGGGGGCGATCGCGGAGAGCGCCTTGTAGTTCTTCTCGTCGCGGACCTTGCTGCTCAGGATCAGGTCCGGCTTCAGCGCGTTGATCGCTTCGAGGTTGGGCTGTGCGATCAGCCCGACGGACTTGACGCCCTTCAGCCGGTCGGCGGGGAGGTACGTGGAGAAGGGGGCCCGGTCGACGACGGTGGTGGCGCCGACCGGGGTGATCCCGAGGGTGACGGCGGAGTCGAGCGCGTCGGTGTCGAGGACGACGACCCGGCCGGGCGCGTCCTTCACCTGGACGTCGCCCATGACGGTCTCGACGGTGTGCGTGCCGGCGCCCGCGTCGGTGCCCTGGCCCTTGCCCGCCGGTTCGTCGTCGCTGCCGCAGGAGGTGAGGGTGACGGCGAGCGCGGTGGCGGCGGCTGCCACGGTGATACGGCGGGTGAGGGCGGTGGACACGGTGGTCGGCACGGTGGTGGGCCTCCTCGACGGCAGCCCGGATTCTGCCCCGGACCAAGTAAGGCAAACCTAACCATCGGGTCCCGCGTGCAACAAGTCCTTTCGGATCACGCGGGATTACGCCGGTTCACGCCGGTTCACGTCGGATCACGTGGTCACGGCGGGCGTGCGGTCCGTCGCCAGTTTGACGGCGAGGGCGCCCAGGACCGTGCCCATGACGTACCGCTGGACGCGCAGCCACCCGGGGCGCCGGGCGAGGAAGACCGCGACGGTCCCGGCGGCGAGCACGATGAGCAGATTCACGGCCAGGCTCACCGCGATCTGGACACCGCCGAGGACGAACCCCTGGAACAGGACGTGTCCCGCCCCGATGTCGATGAACTGCGGGATGAGCGAGAGGTACATGACGGCGATCTTCGGGTTGAGCAGATTGGTGAGCAGCCCCATCGAGAACAGCCGCCGGGCGGAGTCAGGCGCGAGTTCCTGCGGGGCGAAGACGGAGAGACCGCCGGGCTTCAGCGCCTTCCAGGCGAGCCAGGCCAGGTAGCCGGCTCCCGCGAGCTTCACGGCCAGGTACAGCCCGGGGACGGCGAGGAAGACGAGCGACAGGCCCAGGTTGGCGGCGCTGAGGTAGACGAGGAAGCCGACGGCGACCCCGGCGAGGGAGATCGCCCCCGCGCGCCGGCCCTGCGTGATGCTCCGGGAGACCAGGTACATCATGTTCGGCCCGGGAGTGAGCACCATGCCGAGGGCTACCACGGTGACGCCGAGGACCGCGTTCGTTCCGATCATGCGTCCAGCATCGAAGACGAGTCTCTTCAGCACCAGCGAACAGTTCTTCATGGATGGATGTAGCGCTGCTACATCCGGGGCTGCATCCAGATCCCGGGAAAACAATTCTCGTCCGACCCGCAACCTCGGGCGGGGCCGCACGTCTGTCCGGGTGGAGGCGCCTCCAGTCCGGTCAGTACCCGAGTCCAGTCACCACCCGAGTTGATTCGAGGAACACATGTCCAACCGTCACCGCTCCCCGCGCCCCGTACGAGGAGCCGCCCTCCGCGGCCGGATGCGCATGGTGCTGGGGGCCTCCGCGGCCGTGGTCGCGCTCTCCGCGGGCGGCGCGATGGCCGCCGCCCAGTCGTCGGGCACGGCGACGCCCGTACCGGCCCCCGTCGCGCCGACGGAGGCCCCGGCCCCCGTCCCGGCGGAGCCGACGGAGGTCCCGGCGCCGGTTCCGCCGACCGAGGCCCCGGTTCCGGTGCCGGTTCCGCCGACCGAGGCCCCGGTTCCGGTGCCGGTTCCGCCGACCGAGGCCCCGGCTCCGGTCCCGGTTCCGCCCACGGAGGCCCCGGTTCCGGTGCCGGTTCCGCCGACCGAGGCCCCGGCCCCGGCGCCGGTTCCGCCCACGGAGGCCCCGGTTCCGGTGCCGGTTCCGCCGACCGAGGCCCCGGCCCCCGTCCCGGTCCCCGCGGACGCGAACGGGGTCCCGTACCCGCAGGCCGCACGGGGGTAGCCGGGTGTGGAGCGGCGGTCATGGCCGCTCCACACCCGACAGGGGCTGCCGGCCCGATCACCCGGCGGCCCCACCTCCACCACCTCCACCACCTCACCCCCCTCAGCGCAGGAGCCCCATGACGACAGCGGCGGCGTACCCGTTCGGTCAGGCCGGTCCGGTGTGTACGGCCCCGGTCTCGGCCCCGGCCCCGCCGCGCCGGAGATGGCGGGCGCTCCTGCGCAGCCTTTCCCGGCCACGGGAGCAACGGGCGCACACCACCCCGGGCGTGGGCCCCGGCACCGGTACGGGCATCGGTAAGGGCGTCGGCATCGGCGTCGGTATGGGGAACGGCGCCCCGACCATCGACGACCTCTACCACCACCGCCGGCTCCAACTCGTCCGGCTGGCCCTGCTCCTCGTGGACGACCTCCCCACGGCCGAGGACGTGGTGCAGGACGCCTTCGCCGCGCTGTTCCGCAGGTACGGGGAACGGCTTACCGGCCTGGACGACCCGGAGGCGTATCTCCGTACGTGCGTGGTCAACGCGGCGCGCTCCGTGCTGCGCCGCCGCCGGACCGTACGCGCGCACGTGCCCGAACGGGAGGGCCACGCCCCGGCCGCCGAGGAGTACGTACTGCTGCACGAGGAGCACCGGGAGGTGCTCGAAGCGCTCCGCTCGCTCACCCGGCGCCAGCGCGAGGTGCTGGTCCTGCGGTACTGGTCCCATCTCACCGAGGCCCAGATCGCCGACGCCCTCGGCGTGTCGCGCGGCACCGTCAAGTCCACCGCGAGCCGGGCCCTGGACGCCCTGGGCCGGAAGCTGGAGATAGCCGCATGACCCCGACGACCCCCACGCGCCGCGAGCGGCCGGGCCCCGGCCCCGACGCGCTCGAACGCAGGCTGCGGGAGGCGCTGGAGGCCGGGGCCCGTACGGTCGGACCCGGAGACCTGCGCCGCGCCTCCCCGCCGTCCACGTATCCGCGCCGGCGCTTCCCGGTCCCGGTACGGCTGCGCCGCACCGCGCTGCTGGCGTTCGGCCTGGCCGCGGTGGTGGCGTGTGCCGTACTCGTCCTCGTACCGAGGGACCAGGGCCGGACACAGGAGCCGGCCGGCCCCACCGAGTCGACGCAGCCGACGGAGTCCCCGCGCACCCCGGACCCGGACCCGTCGCGCGTACCGGTCCCGATCCCGATCCCGCCGTCCGCCGACCCCTCGGCGGTACAACCGGTCCCGAGGAGCGAGACCGAAGTACCGGCCGGCGCCCCCGCGCCCCCCACTTCCGACCAGCCGTGAACCGGACCCTGTTCAGTGTCTGTTCGGGTGTGGGCGCGTAGGTCCCGGTGAGGATGCCGACGTGCTGGTGGTACTGGTGGGTGTACCGGTGGGCGGCGTCTCGTACGGGTCCCTGGCGCCGAAACCGTTGGACGCCCTGTGGGTTGGTCGGCGAGCATCCGTAGGTGACAGATGAAGCCGATTGCGGGGGACCGTTCACGCGGAGCCCGAGATGTGTACGTTTTGTCGAGCTGTCCGGCGGAGCGATGTCCGCTCTGCTCGATGGTGACCTGCCCGAAGCCGGCAGGGTGGCCGGGGTTTCGCTGACCGAGTACTTCGTGACCGACAGAGCGCGGTGGCTATGGCGGTTCCGGCTCGACCAGATGGCCGCCGATCCCGGCCGGGCGCGGTGGATGGTGCGACAGGCGATCGTCGGCGACAACGGTCTCGTCGTCGGGCATGCCGGGTTCCACGGACCGCCTGATCAGATCGGCATGGTCGAGATCGGCTACTCCGTCGCTCCCGACTTCCGGCGCCAGGGATATGCCCGATCCGCGCTGATCGAGTTGCTCCGCCGGGCAGCGGCCGAAGCCACGGTCACGACTGTGCGGGCGACGATCAGCCCCGACAACGTGGCATCTCTGGCCACGATCTCGGGCTTCGGCTTCGTCGAGGTCGGAGAGCAGTGGGATGAGGAGGACGGTCGTGAACTCGTCTTCGAGGTTCCTGCCCGCCGGGTTCCACCCGCTTGACGGGAAGGTTCGCGGCGTTGAGCGGCCAGGACTTCGGGTGGTCGGGGTGGCCTGTGGGGCCCGATCGGACAGCGCCTCGTACTCCAGCTGTAGATCGTGATCCGAGAGAGGCGTGCCGGCGAGGGACGGCCGTTACTCCAGCCACATCCCGTCGCGCATGACGACTCTCCCGCGTAGTTCCGGCTCGCCGCGCCAAGCGCGCACAGTCCTCGGGACCACGCGTACATACAGGAAGGAACCCTCTTCCCCGCGTGGGTCCCACTCGAACTTGTCGGTGAACGCCTCCGCCGCGTCCCCGGGCACCTCCTGGTCCGGGAAGCACTCCGCCTCACCCTGGAGGAGCACCACGTCGAAGGTGTCCGGCAGCGCCAGGCGCACGCGCGGCTCTTCGCGGACGTTCCGCGCAGTCACGGAAGTGGCGCCGGTGCACATCCACACTGCTCGCCCATCCCACAGGAACCACAACGGCACCTGGTGCGGCCCGTGATCAGGATGAGCCGTCGACACCCATACATCCCGCTCGGTGACAAGCCGCTCCAGAACATCGCGTATACGCTCTGCCGTCCGGCGGCGAACGACTCCCGTGGTCTCCATGAGAACCGACCCTAGCCAAGCGGGCGTGCAGCACGCCTGAGGCGCAGGACCTACTCCCGGCGACCGATGCCCCCTCGGCTTTTGGCCCGGGGCGACCGACTTCGGTGCTCAGGGTGGCCGGCGGCCGGATTCCCCGACCCGCTCCGCGATCGTCCAGCAGTTCTTGCGCGGCAGGCCGGAGAAGACCGTCGCCATCTACCTGGCCGGACTCCACATCCCAGGCGTCTTCCTCTGGTCCGACCGGTGATCCAACGGGGACTATGACCTGGCGATCTCTTGCCGGAGCTGGTGGGTGAAGCGACGCAGGAGGTCCAATGTTTCTCGGAACTCGGCCCGGCGGTCGTCGCTGCCGTCGGTGGGCCGGGTGCTCCAGACCCGATGCGCGAGAGTATCGGCGAGGTCGACGGTGTCGTCGGCACAGAGCAGGTAGAGGGCTGAGCGTGCTTCCTGCATCTGGTTCGCCAACTCGTTGGCTCCGGGACCGTCGTCACCCAGCCGTGTCTCCTTCAGGTGGTCCAGTAGCTGAACTATGGCCGTGTTGAAGCCGACCCCGGCTTTGAGCTTCTGTTCGCGGAGCCACATGCGGTCCTGTCGGCGCGCGGTGAACCACGAACCGAACACCGCTCCTATGAGGCCGATAGCGGCCCCGATGGCCACAGAAAGGATGTTCTCCACGGTCAGCTCCCCCCGACGTACAGCGCCGCCAGGCTACAGAGGCCGCCGGAGGCGCCGCACTCGACATCACATGCCAAGCGTTCGGTGATCCGAACGAAACGGCCTAGTCCCGGTCGAAGGCGGTGAAGGCGAGGCAGACGACCGTTCCGTCATCCTCCTGTGCCTCGTAGCCGTTTCGTTCCTCCCCGTCGACCGGGAAGAACAGGGCGTTGCCACGGCGGTCCGGATCGGTGACGATCTCGGCGTAGTTGACCCGACGGCCCTCGCCGTCACCGGCCGTGATGATCCGCTCGGCCTCGCGGAGATCGTCCTCGGCATCGCGGCCGCTGACGCGCATCGGGTCGAACGGGGCGCCGCACAGGACGGCGTATTCGTCCATCGGTGCCGGTTCGTAGCCGTTGTACCCGTCGGTCCAGTCGGCCGCGACGATCCGGGCAGGATCGGCGAGCGGCAGGACGACCATGCTCACGCGGGCCACCGCCGGTTCGTCCTCCACCTGAGACCAGTAGAAGCCCGCGTACACCGGGTTGTGCGCTTCGCTTGAGGTCTCCGGGGGGAATGGCCTGGCGGCGCGGAATCGTGGGCGGGGGGCTCGGTGGAAAATCCTTACCTCGGTGGCGGGAAAGGGCGGAGACTTCTCCTATGGCTGACATGGGGGCGTTCCGGGATGCGGTCACCGCGTGGGCAGCCGGTGGTCCTGGTGGTCCCGGTGGTCCGGGTGGGACCGCGCGGGAGCTGGCGGCTCGGCTGGGGGTTCGGACGGCGGTTCTGCTCGAAGGGCCGAGCGATGTCGCGGCGGTGGACACGCTGGCCGCGAGCCGCGGGCGGGACCTGGCGGCCGAAGGGGTCTGCGTACTCTCGATGGGCGGTGCGATGAGCGTCGGGCGTTTCGCCGGCCTCCTCGGGCCACCCGGCCTGGGTCTCCGCCTCACCGGGCTCTGCGACGAGGCGGAACGTCCCTACTACGCCCGCGGCTTGGAACGGGCCGGTGCGGCACAGGCCGGGATCTTCGTCTGTGCGGCGGATCTGGAGGACGAGCTCATCCGCGCGCTGGGGGCGACCCGGGTGGAGGAGCTCGTCCGGGCGGAGGGCGACCTGCGCCCCCTGCAGACCTTCCTGCGCCAGCCCGCGCAGCAGGGCCGCACCGCACAGCAGCAGTTGCGGCGTTTCTTCGGTACGAAGAAGGGCCGCAAGATCCGGTACGGCCACGTCCTCGTCGACGCCCTCGACCCGGACCGGGTCCCCGCGCCGCTCGACGGCCTGCTCGCCGCCCTCTGAGCGGGCCCCGTAACTCCGTTGTGCAGTAAGGGACTTCTACGTATACGGGAGACGCCGGCGGCGCCCCGCGGAAGCGTTCAGGCGCGGTACGCGGTCGTCGCCGTCCGGATGAACGAGGGGATCAGCGGGTTCTCGTCACCTTCGTTCCACGCCGCCACCACACGGCTCGGCGCCATGTCGAGCAGCGGCACCACGGCCAGCTCCCGGGGGTGGTCGTGCCCGAACGGGGTCAGTCCGACCGTACCGTTCCAGATCACTGCCTGCACGCACTCCTGGACGGCCCGTACCACCGGACCCTCGCGTGGCACTCCGCCGTTCCAGTACGAATGCCAGAGCGGATCGGTGCCCTCCGGGAACCGGAACCAGCGCCGGTCGGCCAGGTCGGCCAGTTTCAGGTGTGCGTGGCGGGCCAGCGGATCGTCGGCGCGCAGCACCGCGCCCACCGGGTCGGTCCGCAGCTCGTGGACCGTCAGGCCCGTCTCGTCGAACGGCCCGCGTGTCAGGGCGACATCGACCAGACCGGCGCGCAGCCCGCAGGTCGGATCGGTCAGGTCGGTCTCGCGGATGACGACCTCGACACCCGGGTGACGCCTCCGGTACGCGGCGGCCAGCCGCGCGGCGCCCCGGTCGGTGCCGTCGCCCAGGATGCCGACGGTGAGGGTCGCGGCGCCGACCGCGGCGGCCACGCGTACGCGTACGCGGTCGGCCCGGTCGAGCAGGGTGCGTGCCTCGTCCAGCAGGATCGCCCCGGCCGGGGTGAGTGCGACGCCCGCCGCGGAGCGGTGCAGCAGCGTGGCGCCGAGGTCGGTCTCCAGTCGCCTGATCGCCCGGCTCAGCGGCGGCTGGCTCATGTGCAGCCGGGCGGCGGCCCGGCCGAAGTGGAGTTCCTCGGCGACGGCCACGAAATAGCGCAGCGTGCGTAACTCCATGCCCAGGCACGATACCCGCGGGTTATCGGCGCGACCTCATCGGTCTTGGACGGCCGCGGTGTCCGGTCAGCGGACGACGTCGAGGATGTTCATCTGCAGGCCGTTGGCGTACACGGCGTGCTCGACGAGCTTGAGCTTCTGGGTGTCCTTGTCGGTGGCGGGGAACAGGCGCTTGCCCGCGCCGAGCAGCAGCGGGTAGACGAGCAGGTGGTAGCGGTCGATCAGGCCCGCGTCCGCGAGGCTGTGGTTGAGGGCGACGCTGCCGTGGACGATGATCGGGCCGCCGTCGGTCTCCTTGAGGGCGGCGACCTCGTCGAGGGTGCGCAGGATGGTGGTCTCGCCCCAGTTCGGGACGAGCCTGTCCTCGGTGAGGGTGGTGGAGACGACGTACTTCGGCATGATCTTGTAGCGGGCGAAGTCGTCCATGTCGGGCCATACCGGGCTGAACGCCTCGTAGCTGGCCCGGCCCAGCAGGATCGCGGTGGACTCCTGCTGCTCCCGTTCCTTGATGGTGAACGCTTCCGGGACGAATTCGACGTCCTTGAAGGTCCAGCCGGAGTTGCGGTAGCCGGGTTCGCCGCCCGGGGCCTCCATGACGCCGTCGAGCGAGATGAAGGCGGAGCTGATCAGCGTACGCATGCTGGTTCCTCGGATTCTGGCGTGCGGTTCATCTCTGCGAGGCACTCAGAATCCACCCGACAAAAAAATTTGTCAAGACGAGGATAATTGTCGGTGAGCCGGGAGCCGGGAGCCGGGAGGGGGGAGAGGGAGGGGGACGAGGAACGGGAAGGGGAAGGGGACGAAGAACGGGAAAGATCGTCATGACCGTTGTGGACCTTCTCGTCCTCGCGGGTCTCGCCGTTCTCGTGGCCGTCGCTGTCTCCGGGGCGCTTCGCGAGGTGCTTCGTGAAATGCCGCTCGATCGCCCGGTGGACGCGGGCGTCGTTGGCGCCCTGGGCGAGCAGCAGCGGGGTACGGATCCGGTCGACCATGGTGATGGGCGAACGGGCGAGCATGTCGGCACCGGTCCGAACCGTGCCCTTGGGGCACGGTCAAGTAGGGGCGTCGGTCACGTGCGGGCGTCAATCGCGTACGGGTGTCCGTCGCGTACGGGCGTCGGTTTCGCCGAGTGAGCGGAGGCGGCACATATCCGGCTCCGCCGGGAGGGAGCGGGCAGGGCAGGGCGGAGGGAGAGCAGGCCCGGCCGGGCGGAGGCCCGGCGATTCCCCGCGCTCCCCGGACCCGTACGAGAGGCTCTAGATCACCGGCGGGCGGCCCAGTGCCGTCATCCGGCCCACCGTGCGCCACCGGATCGGGCGCCGCGTCCCGCACGCCGTCCGTACGCCCTCGGCGAATCCGCCGAACCAGGCGCGCAGCCCGCTCACCGACCGCGTACGCGCCACCGTGAGCAGGATCCACGTGGCGAGGTAGAGCGGCACCAGGACCGCGGGCAGATGGCGGCGCGCCAGCCAGACCCGGTTGCGGGCGGTCATCCGGTAGAACTCGGCGTGCCGGGCGGGGGAGGTGCGCGGGTGCTGGAGGACCAGCTCCGGCTCGTAACGGATCGTCCAGCCCGCGTCCAGCGCGCGCCACGCGAGGTCGGTCTCCTCGTGCGTGAAGAAGAACTCGTCCGGCCACCCGCCGGTCTCCGCCAGCATCGCCATGGACAGCGCGTGCCCGCCGCCGAGGAAGGTGGTCACCTCGCCGGCGCGCATCGGGTCCTTCGCGCGCAGCCGGGGGATGTGGCGCCGCTGGGTGAAGCCGGTCTCGTCCGCGATCCGGAAGCTGACGATGCCGAGCCGGGGCCGGCCCTCGTACAGATCGGCGATACGAGTGAACACGTCGGCCTCGATGAGCAGCCCGTCGTCGTCCAGGTCCACGAGGACGTCCACGTCACCGGCCTCGCGGAGCTTCTCCATGGCGACGTTGCGCCCGCCGGAGACGCCCAGGTTCTCCGGCAGCTCGATCCCGATGACGCCCGCGGGCAGCTCCGGCAGCGGGGCGCCGTTGCCGACGACGACGATCCGGGTGGCGGGCTCCCGCTGCTTGGCCACGGAGTCCAGCAGGGCACGCAGCTCGACGGGCCGGGTTCCCATGGTCAGTACGGCCACACCCACACGCGGTCGGGACACGTCCAGATCACTCCAGCACTCGTTCGCTCTACGACGGACAGACAGACGGACAGACGGACAACAGGGGAACAGCGGAAGACACACGGGCCGACGGGGGGCGGCGCGAAGACCGTGCGTCGATGCTAACCGGCGCTCTCCACTCCCCGGACACCCGAAGATGTTCCGGCGGACGCCGGAGGTTCATCTTGCCGCCCGTGACGCCCGCACCAGGCGGCCTGTGGGGGCGGAGCCACGGCACTGTGCTCGGTCACACATACGACGAGGGCGCCGGGACCGGGTGACACGTACGGCGGGCGTGTCGCCAGGGCCCGCCTCCAGGGCCCGCCCCAGGGGTCGGCCGCTGTCCGGAACGACCTCAACAACCCCGGGAAGTTCACGGATATCACCGGTCGACCACAGCCCGAATTCATCTCCGTCGTCACTGTGTCCACGATCACTCCCCTGTGGCACACTGCCCGCATGCCGGAGCACGGGGGTGGGGCATGAGTGAGCCGCGGTCCGCGCCGACGATCGGCCAACTCGTCCTGAGCAAGCAGCTCCAGGCGTTCCGCGAAAGGGCCGGTCTCGGCCGGGACCAGGCCGCCAGGCTGCTGCGCGTCGCGCCGGCCACCATCCGCCGGATGGAGATGGCCGAGGTCGCGCTCAAGATCCCGTACGTGCAGCTCCTGCTGGCCGCGTACGGCGTCCCCGAGGACGAGGTGACGGGCTTCCTCCACCTTGCCGAGGAGGCCAACCGGCCGGGCTGGTGGCAGCGCTTCCACGACATACTGCCGGGCTGGTTCGGCGGCCATGTCAGCCTCGAAGAGGCCGCCAGGACCATCCGCTGCTACGAGCCGCACTTCGTGCCGGGGCTCCTCCAGACCGAGGAGTACGCCCGGACGATCCTGACCTACGGCGAGGTCGGACGCAGCGACCCGGCCCGCGTCGAGCGCCATGTCGCGCTCCGCATGGAGAGACAGACGCTGCTGACCAGACCCGGCGCGCCCGCCTTCTGGGCGATCCTGGACGAGACGGTGCTGCGGCGCCGCGTCGGATCGCCGGCCGCGATGCGCGCCCAGATCGACCGGCTGCTGGAGGCCGCCGAACTGCCGAACGTGACACTCCAGATGGCCCCGTTCGCCGCCGGACACCACCCCGGCACGTACAGCCCGTTCGTCCTCTTCCGCTTCACGGTCCCCGAGATGCCCGACATGGTCTACGTCGAGTATCTGACCGGTGCGCTCTACCTCGACGGTACCCGCGAGGTGTCGCAGCACAAGGAGGCGATGGACCGCATGGCCGCGCACGCGGAGTCGGCGCAGCGGACGAAGCAGATCCTCGCCGACTTCCGCCGGGAGCTGTGACCGGGCGGGACTCCGCGGATTCCCCTCCGGGTCTCCCGGACCCCCTCGGGCCCCCAGGCCCCCCTCGGGCCCCCAGGCCCCCCTCGGGCCCCCAGGCCCCCCACGGCCCCCATGCTTCTTGTCGCCCGATGGCCGGGTTTGCCCCTGGAGTGCTCGGGCAGGCGGGCCGGTGTCAGCGATTTCGACACTGTAGGGAGCGCGACATGACCGCCGACAAGAATTCCTCGAAGACCTCCGCGAAGGCCGACCAGGTCAAGGGCGCGATCAAGGAGACCGTCGGTCGAGCGGTCGGCAACGAGCGGCTGACCGCCGAGGGCAGGGCCGAGCGCGCCAAGGGCGACCTGCGCGAGGCCGGCCACAAGGCCAAGGACGCGTTCGAGCGGTGAGCGCGTGGCCCGGCCCCTTCGGCGGAGGCGGCTGCCGGTGCAGAGTCCACGGGCGATGGCCCGGCCGCCAGGCGTCACCTCGGTGACCCGGACGGCCGGGCCATCGCCCTGTACGGCTCCCCGGGCCGTGGCGGTCCCGGCCCCCGGCCGCAGCCCGCGGCTGTCGGCCCCGCGGCCGTCGGCCCCGCGACTCGTGTGCGCACGGCGCCGTTGCGCGGGCGGGTATGTCCTCCTACGTTTCCCCCATGCTCACCAAACAGCAAGCAGCCGAAGCAGTCCGTGGCGCCAAGGCCGAACTCGGTCTGACGTGGGCGCAGCTCGCCGAGGCGGTCGGCCGGCCCGTGGCCTGGACCACCGCCGCGCTGCTCGGCCAGCATCCGATGAGTGCGGAGCAGGCCGAGGCCGCCGCGTCGCTGCTCGATCTCGGCGCGGACGTGGTCCAGGCGTTCCGGCTCCAGCCCACGCGCGGCGCGCTCGACTCGGCCGTGCCCGTCGATCCGACCGTCTACCGGCTCTACGAGGTCATCCAGGTGTACGGGCCGACCATCAAGGAGCTGATCCACGAGGAGTGCGGCGACGGCATCATGAGCGCCATCAACTTCCGGCTGGATGTGAAGCGCGTGCCCGACCCTGCGGGTGACCGGGTGGTCATCACGCTCGACGGGAAGTACCTCCCGTATCAGTGGTAGCGCTGCCGAGGACAAAGGCCCGGCCGGCTTTCCCGCCGACCGGGCCTTTCCCTTACCGCAACCGCGTGCCGCCTGCCGCGTGCCGCGTACGGAACGCCGCGTGCGGAACGGTACGTACGGAACGTCAGTCCGTGACCTCGATACGGCCGTCCGGACCCGTGCCCTTCGGCGCCGTGCCGTTCGCCGCCGGGGCCGCCGCGGATGTGGCCGCCCCCGTCAGGGACTTGCCCGCCGTCACGCCCTTCAGCAGCTCCGCGAGGTCGACCCCCGTGGTGGAGCTGAGGAGTTCGACGCCCTGGGCGACGTTGTCCGCGACCGTACGGGCGAGCTGGCTCGCGCCGTCCGTGGAGATGACCGTCATCTTGTCCACCGCGCTCAGCGGCTCGGACGCCTTCTCCACCACCGACGGCAGCACCTCGACGAGCATCTGGAGGACGGCCGCGTCGCCGTACCGCGCGAACGCGTCCGCCTTCTTGTGCATCGCCTCCGCCTCGGCCGCGCCCTTCGCGAGGATCGCCGCGGCCTCCGACTCACCCTCGATCCGTACGGCGGCGGCGAGCGCGGCGCGGTGCGCCTTCTCGCCCTCACCGGTGAGGCGGGAGCGCTCGGCGTCCGCCTCGGCCTGCTTGACCAGGGCGATCCGGCGGGCCTCGGCCTCCTGCTCGGCCTGATAGCGCGCGGCGTCGGCGGGCTTACGCACCTTCGTGTCCAGCTCGCGGTCGGTCAGCGCGGCCTGGCGCTCGGCGACCTTCTCCTGCTCCATGAGCACGTCCTGCTCGCGTGCCGCCTGGGCCAGCGGACCCGCCGCGGCGGCGCGGGCCACCGCCTCGTCCGTCTCGGCCTTGATCTCGGCCTGCTTGAGCTGGAAGGTCCGCTGGGCGATCGCGATCTCTTCCTCGGCCTTCAGCCGCGCCTGCTCGGCGGCGCGCCGCGAGACCGCCTCCGCGATGTCGGCCTCCTGCTTGGCGCGGGCGGCCTCGGGACGGCCGAGGTCCTCCAGGTACGAGCCCTCGGTGGTGATGTCCTGGATCTGGAAGGCGTCCAGCACCAGGCCCTGCCCGGAGAGGCTCGCCTCCGCCTCCTCCGCGACCTGGCCGGCGAAGGCCGCGCGGTCACGGATGATGTCCTCGACCGACATCCGGCCGACGATGGAACGCAGCGCGCCCGAGAGGACTTCCTGGGTGAAGCCGACGATGCCGCCCTGCTGCTGGAGGAAGCGCTGGGCCGCGGCGCGGATGGAGTCCTCCGTGCCGCCGACCTTGACGATGGCGACGCCTTCGAGGTTGGCCTTCACCCCGCGCAGGGTGACCGCGCCGCGCACCGCGATCGGGATGTGGCGGCTGGACAGGTCCAGGGTGAACTTCTGCTGGACGAACGGCACGACGAAGACGCCGCCGCCCACCACGACCTTCTGGCCGCTGTTGTCGATGGAGACGCGGCCGGTGTTCGGGTCGGTCGACTTCTTGCCGCGTCGGCCGGTGACGATGAACGCCTGGCTGGGGCCCGCCACCTTGTAACGCGTGATGACGGCCAGGGCCAGCAGAACGACGAGTACGACGATCCCCAGCACGGCGATGACGACTGGACTCATGGGGCTCTCTCCCTTGCCTCCCGGGGGACGGCAGATCGGAACGGTTCGCGCGGCGGCGGTGCGGCGGCGGACGCCGCGGGTGCGACATGAGCCGTATGCGCCGCATGTGCCGCGCGCTGTACAAAACGGGGGACGCCCGCAGACGACCCGGACGGTCCGGTCAGCGCTGGACGGGCCGTACGGAGACGGAGCTCGCGGAGAGCGTCGCCTCCACCCAGATCTCCGTGCCGTACGCCACCGGCTCCACGCTCTTGGCGGAGAACTTCATCGGCTGTCCGCCGAGCCGCAGCAGCACCTCGCCGTAGCCGGTGGCCGGAATCGCCGTGACCACCGTGCCCGACGACCCCACGAGGTCGTCGCCGCGCGGAGTGACGGCCGTCTGGTCACGCATCAGCGCCCTGCTGAACTTCCACGTCAGCCAGCCGGCACCGACACCGGCCGCCGCCCCCACAGCGACGGCCGGGCCGGTGCCGAGTTGAGTGGTGCCGAGGACGAGTGCGCCACCGAAGCCGAGCATCGAGACGAACCCGGCGATCACGGGCAGCGACAGCAGACCGTCGAAGAGCCCGTCCAGGACCCCGGCCCCGTCGAAGAGCCCTTCGAGCACCCCGTCGAAGATCAGCGAAAGGACGAGCAGCACGATCCCCGCGATGCCGATACCGAGAAACAAGGTCATCGGATCAACCTCCCCCACTGGCGCGATGTCCTCGGCCAGGGCCCCATCGTCGCATAGTTGGCCGGAACCCGACATTGCCGTTTTCCGGCAGTCTTAACGCGTTCTTAATGCCGGTAGGTGTGCGGAAGTTCCCCGCGGCGCCCTGATCGGTCCCGGAAGGATTCAGAAGGTTTCAGAAGGTTTTGGCCGGCCAGTCCATGAGCCTGGCCCCGATCACCGCGGTCTGCAAGGTGTAACGGTGCACCGGATCGCCCGGGTCGGCGCCGGTGAGCCGGTGGATCCGTTCCAGCCGGTACGTCAGCGCCCGCACGCTCAACGACAGCCGCCGCGCCGCCTCCGCCGCCACACACCCCGCGTCGAAGTAGACGGAGAGCGTTTCGAGCAGCGGCTCGGCACCGCCGCGCGCCGACTCCAGCGGCCCGAGCGTGTTGAGGACCAGGTCCGCCATGGCCTGCCGGTCGCGGGTCAGGACCGGATAGACCAGCAGATCGGCGGCGCGCAGCACGGGCCCCTCCAGATCGAGCCGTTCGGCGAGGTCGAGCACGCTCAGCGCCTCCTCGTACGACTGCACCACCCCGCCCACCCCCGGCTGCGGCCGGCCGACGGCGACCCGGCCGCCGTCCGTGGCCGCGAAGGCCTGCTTGGCGAAGTACGAGAGGACCTCGCCCTGATCACCGGGCGCGATGCACACCAGCCGCCCCGCCTTGGTCGTCAGCAGCACACTGCGGTCCCCGAACCGCCCGATCAGGGCCTGCTCCACGGAGCGCGGTACGGCGTCCTCCTCGTCGTACGCGACCCAGCCCTCCGCCACCGCCACGGCGTGCTCGTACGACAGCCGCAGCCCGAACCGCTCGGCGCGCTCCGCCAGCCGCCCCAGATCGCTGCGCCCGTACAGCAGGTCGTCGATGAACTCCCGCCGCGCGGCGGCCTCCTGGCGCACCGCGAGCCGCTGCGCCCGCTCGTACCCCTCGGCGAACGCGTCCACGGCCTGCTCGACGGCGGCGAGCACACTGTCCGCGGCGCCGCTGTCGGCCCCGGTGGCGGGCCAGTGCGCGCGCGCCGCCGCCAGATGCGCCCCGACGAGCGCCCGCAGCGCGAACCCGGCCTCGGCGGCCTGCTCCCCCAGCTCCCGCCGGGCGAGCAGCTCCTCCCGGCTGAGCCGCCGGCCGGTGGCGGCGACGGCCACCAGGATCCGGGCGTACCCGTCCATGTACTCGTCGGGTATCCCGTGCCCTGTCACGCCCGCTCCCGGTCTGTCGGCGACTTGAGATGACCGGAACCGGCCTCTGCCTTTCTAGCAAGGATTCCGCAAGGGTCCGGCAAGGCTTCCGTCCGCGGGGCGGGGCAGTGAAGGGGAGCACACGCACACGGGGAGCACGAGCACTCACCCATCCACACGCTCACATGCACGCACGCACACACACTTCGGGGGAGACATGTCTGTGTCGAGTACGTCCGTCAAGCCGGTGCCGGCGGAGAGCCGCGAGTGGCTGACCCTGGTGGAGCGCAAGAGGGTCCTGGCCGTGGCACACACCGTCACGTACGCGAAGCGCCTGCTCGACGTCCTGGCGCTGCTGGAGTCGGACTTCCGCGTACAGGTGGTGTTCACGGCGCCGCCGCACGCCTTCGGCGGCGAGGTGCCGCAGTTCCTCGGGCGGCTCGGGAGCCCGCTGCTGCCGTGGGACGAGGCCACGAGGACGAGGTTCGACCTCGCCCTCACGGCGGGGCCGCGCGGCGTCGAGCAGGTGCGCGCCCCGCTCATCACGCTGCCGCACGGCGCCAACTACGTGAAGCGGCTGACCGGCGGCCCGGACGCGGGTGTGGCCGGGCTGCGACGGCGCGACCTGATCCCGGGCGGGGTGATGCCCGCCGCCGTCGTCGTGCCGCACCACGACGATCTGCGCGAACTCCACCGGTACTGCCCGGAGGCGCTGCCGGTCGCCCATGTCGTCGGCGACCCGGTGCACGACAGGATCATGGCGAGCCTGCCGCTGCGGGCCGCGTACCGCCGTGCGCTCGGCGTCGGCAAGAAGCAGAAGCTGGTGGCCGTCCTCTCGACGTGGGGGCCCAGGTCGGCGTTCGGCGGGTTCGAGACGCTGCTGCCGCGGCTGATCGGGGAGCTGCCGCCCGCGCGCTACCGTACGGCCGTCCTCGTGCACCCCAACGTCTGGTCGGGACACGGGCCGTGGCAGGTCAAGGCGTGGCTGGCGCGGTGCGTCCAGCGCGGGATCGGACTGGTGCCGCCCGAGGCCGACTGGCGCAGTGTGCTGATCGCCGCGGATGCCATCATCGGTGACCACGGCTCGGCCACCGTGTACGGAACGCTCACGGGAGCCCCGGTGCTGCTGGCCTCGTCGCCGGAGGCCGAGATCAACCCGGCGTCGCCGGCCGCCGCGCTCGCGCTCGCCGCTCCCGCGCTCTCCCCGGCCCATCCGCTCGCCGACCAGCTCGACTACGCGGCGGCCGAGTACCGGCGGGACGAACACGCGGCGATCTCCGCGCGCATCACCTCGGAGCCCGGCCGCTTCAACCGGAACATGCGGCGCCTGATGTACCGGGTCCTGGGCCTCGGACAGCCGGCGCACGAGCCGGCGACGGTCCCGCTGCCGGACCCGAGCCTCCCGGACACCTGGCGCACGGGGCCGGGGCCGGGGCGGCGGGAGGTGTCGGCGTGAGGGGCTTCGTCGCGCACTTCGTCGCCGTCGACTGGGCCGACCCGGGCGGTACGGGGCTCCGGGGGCCCGGGGGCGGTACGGTGCCGGCGCTGCCCGGCCGGGCGCTCGTCGCCCGTATCGCCCCCGCCGGGGGCTGCCCCGGCCGCGCTCGGGAGGGAGCGTGCGCTCCGCCGCTCGACGAGCATCTGGCCGTCGACGCCGACGCCTGCCGGGATCCGGGCCGGCTGGAGTGCGCCGATGTGCTCCAGACGGGCCGGACGCGGCCGGCCACCGACGCGCTGCGGTGGCTCGCGGAGACCCGGGCCTCCCACCCCGGAGCCCGGCTGATCGCGGCGCCGCTCCCCGGTGGCGGCTGGGCGGCGGCCGGGGACGACGGCGATCGGGGCGGTGTCCTCCTGCCGCCGGGTGTCTTCCCGTCGCCCGGAGTCCTCGTGCCGTCCGGTGCCTTCCTGCCGTACGGGACCCCGTACGGGACGCCCTCCGGTCGTACGACTCCGGGCTGGTCGCTGGTCCCGTCCTGTCTGCACGGCTGGCTGGTGGCGGGCCACACGCTGCGCGAGCTGTGCGAGCCGCGCCTCAACCGGTGCCAGGGGAACGGAGGCTGAGCCGGAGCCTGCGCGCGTCGGCCGGGCTGGTCGTCTCGTACAGGGCGAGTGCTCGGGCGTGGTGATCGCCGGCCTCGCCGGTCCCGCCGTGTTCCCGGGCGCTGTCGCCGAGCATCTCCAGCGTGCGTGCCTGCCAGTGCGTGGCCCCGGAGGCGGTGAACACGGCGAGAGCCTCCTCCAGTTCGGCCACCCCCGCCGCGTACGCGCCGGCGGCGGCGCGGGCCCGGCCCAGGAACGCGAGGGCGCGGGCCGCGTCGTGCGGGTCGCGCACGGCGAGCAGACCTTCGCGGGCCCGGCCGAAGAGAGCGAGGGCGCCCGCGTGGTCGCCGTCCGCGAGGGCGAGTTCACCGAGCACGATCCGGGCCAGCGCGGCGCCGCGCGGATAGCCGCACCCTTCCCAGACCTCGATGGCGCGACGCAGGTACGGGGCCGCCTCGGCCGGGCGTCCCGCCTCGCGGTGGCAGGAGCCGAGGCCCAGGAGGGCCTGCCCCTCGTCCCGTACGTCGCCCGCCTCCCGCGCGGCCCCGAGGGAGGCGGCGTACCACGCGGCGGCGTCGTCGGTCCGTCCGGCGGCGCTCAGTCCGATCGCCCCGGAGTTGAGCATCTGCCGTTCGCCGTCCTTGTCGCCGGCGTGCCGGGCGGCGTCCCGGCCGATCTCGTGGGCCTCGATCCACAGGTCGTAGTGGCGCAACCGGAGGAACAGCGGCCAGAGACTGTCCACCAGTTGCCAGGACATTGCATACCAGCCGCGCTCCGCCGAGGTCCGTACGGCGGCCATCAGATTCATCCGGTGGGCGTCCAGCCAGCCGAGCGCGCCGACGTCGTCCGCGTACGGCAGCGGGTCCGTTCCCGTTCCCGGGTCCGTTCCAGGTGGCGGGCCGTAGGTGCTCCGTAACGTGAACTGGGCCGGTGTCAGCCGCTTCTGGGCCTCCGTCGCCGTCCGCAGATACCAGACACAGACCCGGCGCAGCGCCTCCTCGCGGACGGCTCCGGTGTCGTCCGCGACCGCGCGGTCCCGGGCGTGGATACGGACCAGGTCGTGGAAGCGGCAGGTGTCCGGACCGATGTCCTCGACCAGATTGGCCTCGATCAGTTCGTCGAGCCGGCGCTCGGCCCACTCCAGCGACTCGGCGCAGACCGCGGCGGCCGTCCACGCGTCGAAGGTACGTACGGGGAGCACGCCGAGGCGCCGGTAGAGGAGCGCGGACTCGGTGCTCAGCACCGCGTACGACACGTCCAGTGCCTTGCGCACGGTGGCTTCTCCTTCTCCTGCGGCGTCGAGCGCGGCCAGCCGGCCCGCTTCGTGTGCGAGTGCGTGCGCGAGGGTCCTGAGCGGCTGTCTGGGGCGCGACGCCAGCCGTGCGGAGGCGAGACAGAGCGCGAGGGGCAGCCCGGCACAGAGGGCCACCACCTGCTGGGCGGAGCGCGGTTCACCGGCGACCCGCTCGGCGCCGATGCCCTGCGACAGCAACTCCACGCCCGCGGCCGGACCGAGTACCCCGAGCGGGTGGAACCGGGCCCCGTCGAGCCGGAGTCCGGGGAGCCGGCGGCGGCTGGTCACGACGACGAGGGTGTCGGGACCACCGGTGAGCAGAGGTTTCACCTGCGCCGCGGTCAGCGCGTTGTCGAGCACCACGGCGATCCGCAGCGCGGCGGAGCGGGACCGCCAGAGCGAGGCCAGCTCGGCCGGATCGGTGGGGACCGACCGGGCGCCGAGAGCCCGGAGGAAGTGCGCCAGGACCTCGCTGGGCCGCACCGGGTCGCCGACCGAGTGGCCGCGCAGGTCGGCGTACAACTGGCCGTCCGGGAAATCTGGTTGGAGTTCCCGGAGCCAGCGCGACACCAGGGTCGTCTTGCCGATCCCGGCCGGGCCGGTGACGACGATCAGCGGCCGGTCCCCGTCGCCCGCGCGCAGGGCGTCGAGAGCGGCCAGGTCGGTGCGCCGGCCGGTGAAGTGCGAGGGCACGGGCAGGAGCTGCCGTGGTGTCGGTGGGCGTTCCCCGTCCACAGGGGCCGCGTGCAGATGGATTCCGCCCTGTACGGTCCCGGCCTGGACCGAGGGTCCGTACAACTGGGCGGAGCCGCCTATGGTGTTGCCCCGGTTCTCGTCGCGCGCCGTATTCATCCGCTCGCCCCCGTCGCTCGCTGTCCGGGTTCCTACCCAGACCGTGACCCGAACGATGCAGGGCACACGGAGGCTGTCTGGCGGGCCTCTCCTCTTCGTGCCATGCTCGGATGAAATTGGACGAACCAGCGGGGGGCGCTGGTGGATTTCCACTTACTCGGGCCTGTGGAACTCCGGCTGGACGGGCAGCGGCTGGAGCTGGGATCGGACAAGGAGAGGGCGGCGCTCGCCACGCTCGCGCTGGACGTGGGGCGTCCCGTCTCCATCGACACGCTCATGGGCCGGCTGTGGGAGAACGACGACGCGCCGGAGCACGCGCGTGCGAACACGCACACGTACATCTCCCGGGTGCGAAGACGGCTGCGCCTGGCCGGGGACGCGCCGGGGGCCCCGCAGATCATCGGCCGTGCGCACACGTATGTGCTGGAGGTGGACGCCCAGCACGTCGACTGGTTCCGTTTCCAGCGACTTGTGGCGCGGGCGGCCACGCTGGTCACCGGCGGGGACGACGAGCAGGCGCTGGCCCTGCTCGCCGGCGCGGAACAGCTCTGGCAGGGTGAGGCGCTGGCCGGGCTGCCGGGCGAGTGGGCCGTGCGCGTACGCGGAACTCTGGCGGAGCGCCGCCTCGCGGCCACGGTGTCCCGTAACGCCGCCGCCCTGCGAACGGGCCGCTTCACCGACCTGGCCGACGAACTCTCCGCGCTGGCCGACCAGCACCCGGGCGACGAGGCGATCGCGGCCCAGCTGATGCTGGCGCGGTACGGCTGCGGGAGATACACGGAGGCGTTACGGGTCCACGAGCGGATCCGCCGGCTGCTGCTGTCGGAGTACGGCTCCCGCCCCGGCGTGGAGCTGAACCGGATCCACCGGGGGATCCTCGACCGGGTGGCGCCGGCGGAGCTGGTACGGGGCGTGCTGGGCGCGCCGGGGCGGGTGACGGCCGGGGCACGGACCGACGGGGCCTCCTCGCCACTCCGCTCGTCGTCGGCCACGCCGTCCACGCCGTCCACGCCGTCCACGCCGTCCGCGTCGTCCAAATCGACCGGTTCGGTCCCGGCGCCGTCGCCGGTACGGGAGCCGTTGCCGCCCAGAAATCTGCCGCATCAGTCACCGCTGGTCGGCCGGGGGCCGGAGTTGCGGGCGCTGGGCGCCGTGATCGACACGGTGGCGACGGACGCGCCGGTCATCACCCTGGAGACGGTCAGCGGAATGGCAGGGGTCGGTAAAACGGCCATCGCCGTACATATGGCACGCCATCTCGCCGGACGGTTTCCGGCCGCGCAGCTCTACCTCGATCTACGGGCCCACTCCCCGGCCCAGGAGCCGCTGAACCCCGCCGAGGCTCTGGCCACACTGCTGCGCCTGCTCGGTGCGCCCGCCGACGAGATCCCCATGGAACTGGAGGGCCGCACGGCGCTCTGGCGAACCATGCTGGCGGAGCGCCGAGCGGTCATCGTCCTCGACGACGCGGCCAGTGCGGAACAGGTCCGCCCCTTGCTGCCCGGGGGATCGGCGTCCTTGACGATCATCACCAGCCGTCGGCATCTCGCGGGGCTTCCGTACGCGCTGCCGATCCACCTGGACGTGCTGCCGGCCGCCGACGCGATCGCGCTCTTCCGGCGGTTCGCCGGGGAGGACCGTACGCGGGACGTCGAGCAGACGGAGCGGATCGTCCGGATATGCGGCTACCTGCCGCTGGCGATCGAACTGGTCGCCAACCGCTTCCGCGCCCGCCCCTCCTGGACGCTCGCCACCCTCGCCGAGCGACTGGGCCGGCCTTCGGGCCGGCTCGCGGAAATCCGCGACGCCGATCAGAGTTTGCGACTGGCGTTCGATCTCTCGTACCGCACGCTGACGGGACCGCAGCGCGTTGCGTTCCGTCGTCTGGGGCTGCACCCGGGTGCCGAGTTCACGGTGGACGTGGCCGCGGCGCTTCTGGGTCTCCCGGAAGCGGTGACCGAGCGATTGATCGAAGACCTGTTGGCCTGCCATCTGCTCAGGGAACCCGAACCGGACAGGTATCGGTTCCATGATCTCTTGGCGGAGTACGCCCGCGGTCTGGCGATGGCCGAGGACGGCGAACAGGACTGCGGAAGCGCGCTGCGCCGTGTGATCGACTTCTACGCCGAAGCGGCTGATCGCGCCGACCGCCTGCTGTACCCGCGTCGCCTGCGGATCCCCGGTCGGGCGGGCTCCGTCACCGGGGTGGGCAAAAGCGCCGACGAGGACGCGGCCAGGTCCTGGTTCGTCGTCGAACGGGGCAATCTGCTGGCGGCCGAGAAGTGTGCGCGGACCCATGGGCATCCGGAGTTGGCGGCCCAACTGGCCTACGGGATCGCTGGTTTCCTGGACGCCGAGTGCCACTGGCAGGACGCCGCCACCGTTCTTGAGCATGCCGTCACCCACTGGACCGGCACGGCCGACCGGCGTGCGCTCTGCCGTGCCCTGATCTGTCTCGGCGCCACCCAGGCGAACATCGGCGGCTATGCGGAGGCCGGGGAGACCGACCGGCGGGCGCTGGAGATCGCGCGGACTACGGGGGACCGCGAGGCGGAGGCGGAGATCCTTCGGATTCAGGGCGTACTGAGCTGGCACATGGGAGAGAATCGGAGCGCACTGGTCCACTTTCAGGGCTCCTTCGCCATCACGTCCCTGTCAGGTGATATATGGGACAAAGGGCGCGCTTATAACAATGTTGCCGTATCCCTGCTGTACCTGCTTCAGTATGATCGGGCGCTGGGGCATTTCAAGAATGCTCTTGAGTCCTTCGCTGCTGCGGGAGACCGCGTGTCGGTCGGCAAGACCTTGAATAATTTGGGCGACTTACAAATACGCGTGGGGGATCGGGAAGCTGCTCGCCGTTCCTATGAGGAAGCTATTTCCGTGCTGGAATCCACCGGGAATCGGTACGACCGGGCGACCGCTCGGGGAAGCCTCGCGGATCTGCTCATGGAGTCGGCGGAATCTGAAAGCGCTCTCTCTTTGTACCGGGAGTCCTTGGCCGAATTCCAGGCGCTCGGCGACCGGAAAAGTCAGGCCGACACGCTGATCGGCGTGGGCGAGGTGTACCGCAGGGCCGGTGACGGCGACAAGGCGTCCGGATATTACCTGGATGCCCTGGAGACGGCTCGCGCGATCGGCGCGTCCCACCAGGTGGGGCAGGCTCTACGCCGGCTCGCGCAGGTCGACTTCGCGTGCGGTCGGCTCGACGCGGCGGCGGAGCGCCTGGAAGAGGCGGTCGCCACGGCCGTCAGGACGCAGGACCTCGACGAAGAGGTCGGTTCCCGTACGGTCCTGGCGGAGGTGCGGCTCGCGGCGGGCGACGGAGCGGAGGCTCGGTCGCAGCTGGTCCAATTGCTCGCCGCCGTGGAAGGTGTCGACGCCGAGGAAGCGGGTCGGATCCGGGCCCGACTGGGCGAAGTCGAGCAGGCTCTCAATACTTCAACTATCAAATAAGCCGCGTGGTAGGAGAATCGGCTTGCCGGCCGGTCCATGGGAAAGGAGCTGATTTCTCCTCTTCGAAAACATGCGCTAGCCTTCCGAAGATCCACTAGGATAACGCCAGGAAGGCAGAGGGAAAACTCCTCCATGAAGCGCAAGCTTTCTATCGTCGCCATGAATGTCATCGTTGTCACCGCCGGGATCGGACTCGGGATGACAGGAGCGACGAATGCGGCGGCAGCCGAACGGCCCACCGTGATATCCGCCGGAAAGCCCGGCACAGTGACGGCCGCGGCGGCCGTCACTGCCTACAGGCGCCCGATCATGATCGACTTTGACGCCGGCGCCTGCCGGGGCGCCGGCCCGGCAGGCCTACAGGCCGTTCGGTCCCTTCTCCACGAGCACCCGGAGGTCGTCGATCACCCCGCGGCTCGCATGGGCCAGAGCCTCGCGTGGGGTGGGGCCGCCCGCGTAACCGATGACCGGCATCCCCGCTGCCAGGGCCGCGGTGACGCCGGCCGGGCTGTCCTCGATGACCAGGCAGGCGGCCGGGGGGACGGCCAGGGTGTGGGCCGCGTGGAGGAAGAGGTCCGGGGCGGGTTTGCCGCGGGGGACGTCCTCGGCGCTGAAGACGCGGCCGGCGAAACGATTCCACAGGCCCGTGACCGTGAGCGAGTGCTCGATGCGGTCGTGGCCGCCGCTTGACGCGACGCAGTACGGGAGTTGCCGGGCGTCGAGCGCGTCCAGCAGCTCCCGTACGCCGGGCATGGTGAACGGGCGGGCCGTGAACGCGTCGCGGACGCGGGCGCGGTAGAGGTCCAGCCACTCGGGGCCCAGGGGAGCGCGGGCGTGGGCCCGTACCTGTTCGTAGAGGTACGGCTCGGGGCGGCCCAGGAAGCGTTCGCGCACCTCGTCGGGGGTGAGCGGCCACCCCGCCTCCGTGGCCAGTTCGGCGACGATGGCAGGGCCGATGCGCTCGGTGTCGACCAGGACGCCGTCGCAGTCGAAGACGACGAGGCCGGTGCCCCGCGCGGGAATCAACGGGACCCCGCCGCGCCGAGCGAGTCGAGGGCCGCCGTGACGACCGCGTCCCGGGTCATGCCCATCGCCGTCATGGCGTCCGACGCCGACGCCGAGGTGCCGAACCCGTCGACGGTGACGGCCCGTCCGGCGTCCCCGATCAGGTCGTGCCAGCCGAAGACCGTCGCCGCCTCGACCACCACCCGGGCGCGGACGGCCGGCGGCAGGACCGTGTCGCGGTACGCGGCGTCCTGCTCGGTGAACCAGTCCTTGCACGGTACGGAGACCACGCGGGCGGCGATCCCCCGGCCGGCCAGTTCCTCCCGGGCCGCCAGCGCGAGCGCGACCTCGCTGCCGCTCGCCAGCAGCAGGACGTCCGGGGCGCCGGGTGCGTCGGCCACCACGTACGCGCCGCGCGCCACGCCCTCCCGTACGGCCGCCGGGTCCGTGTCCAGCACCGGCAGGCCCTGGCGGGCCAGGACGAGGCCGACCGGGCCCCGGTGGCCGAGCGCGGCGAGCCAGCCGGCCGCGGTCTCCGTGGCGTCGGCCGGGCGGACCACGGAGAGGCCGGGCATGGCGCGCAGCGAGGCGAGGTGCTCGACCGGCTGGTGGGTGGGGCCGTCGGCGCCGAGCGCCACCGAGTCGTGCGACCAGACGTGGACGACCGGCAGCCGCATCAGGGAGGCGAGGCGCAGCGATGGGCGTTCGTAATCCGAGAAGGTCAGGAATGTCCCCGCGAAGGGGGTGTCGTAGCCGACGATGGCGATGCCGTTCAGCGCGGCGGCCATCGCGTGCTCCCGTACGCCCCAGTGGATGTTGCGCCCGGCGAGGCCCGAAGTACCGGAGAGGTCGGAAGTCGCGGCGTGGCCCGAAGTCCCCTCGCCGGTCTGCTCGTCGGCGGGGAGGAAGGAGCCGCCGGCCTTGATCGTCGTACGGTTCGAGTCGCCCAGGTCGGCGCTGCCGCCCCAGAGCCGCGGCAGGCGCTCCGCCAGCGCCTGGATGACGGCGCCCGACGCGTCGCGCGGCGCGATCACGGAGCCGGGCGGGAACGCGGGCAGCGCGTCGGCGGTCTCGGCCGGGTCGAGCGGGCGGATCGCGTGGGCGCGGGCGGCGGCGCGTTCGGGGTGGGCCAGGGCCCACTGCTCCAGCGCCTTGTCCCAGGCGCGGTGCAGCGCGGCACCCCGGGCGAGGGCGCCCCTGGTGTGTTCCAGGACGTCCGCCGGGACGGTGAACGGCTCCTCCGCCACGCCCAACAGTGCCTTGGTCGCGGCGACTTCGGCCGCGCCGAGCGGGGCGCCGTGTGCGGCGGGGGTGTTGACGGCGTTCGGCGCGGGCCAGGCGATCTGCGACTTCAGCACGATGAGGCTGGGCCGGCCGCCGTGCTCCTCGCCGGTGGAGGCGGCGGTGAGCGCGGCGTCGAGGGCGCCGGTGTCGATGTCGCCGTCCGCGCCGAGCCCCACCCGCTGGACGAACCAGCCCTGCGCGGCGAAGCGCGCCGCCGTGTCCTCACGGGTCGTCAGGTCGGTGGAGCCCTCGATCTGGATGCTGTTGTCGTCCCAGACGACGACGAGGTTGTCCAGGCGGTGCCGGCCGGCGAGCGCGCCCGCCTCGTAGGAGATGCCCTCCTGGAGATCGCCGTCGGAGCACAGGACCCAGACCGTGCGGTCCGGGACCCCGCCGGCCAGCCGGGACTCGTCGCGCTTGAGCGCCATCGCCATGCCGACGGCGGTGGCGACGCCCTGGCCGAGCGGTCCTGTCGTCATCTCGACGCCGGTGGTGTGGCCGAGTTCGGGGTGCCCCGGGGTCAGCGAGCCGAGTTGGCGGAAGCGCCGCAGGTCGGCCAACTCCAGTCCGTAACCGGCGAGATGGAGCTGCGTGTACTGAAGGATGCTGGCGTGCCCGCAGGACAGGACGAACCGGTCGCGACCCTCCCACGCGGCGTCCGCCGGGTCGTGGCGTATGTGCCGCTGGAACAGCAGATGCGCGACGGGCGCGAGGGCGAGCGCGGTGCCGGGATGCCCCGACCCGGCGGCCTCCACGGCGTCCATCGCGAGGGCGCGCGCCACGGCCACGGCCCGCCGGTCCGCCTCGCCGAAGACGGGGACCGAGACGGAGGTCGAAGGGGAAGGGGAAGAGGCGGTGGGGCGGGCGGTCACGGCAGCTCCTTGGAGATCATGTCGTCATGATGACTTCGGACAACGTAACCCACCGCCGAAGACCTCCCCTGAGCTGATAAAGCCTCAGGTCAGGCATCCCGCGGGTAACGCGAAAATTGCCTATTGACGTCTTCTGGGGTTCTGGTCATTATGACGTCTTGATGACGCAGGGACTCGACGAGGAGACCACGGATGGCCGAGCACAAGTACGCACAGGTGCGGGATCACCTGCTGCGCCGGGTGAGCGGTCTCCCCGTGGGCGGGCAGCTTCCTCCGGAGGCCGCACTCTGCGAGGAGTACGCGGTGAGCCGCATCACACTGCGTCGCGCGGTCGAGGAGTTGGTCAATGACGGACACCTCATCCGTGAACACGGCCGGGGCACCTTCGTCACCCGGCCGCGGTACGCGCTGAAGCACCGCGAGCGGTTCGTCAGCGAGGTCACCGGCTTCTTCACCCAGATGAGCCGGCAGGGCCACACCGTCACCTCCGAGGTGCTCGTCCAGAAGCGCATGCGGGCGGGCGCGCGCCTCGGCGCCGCGCTGGACATCAGCCCGGCCGCGTCGGTCGTACGGCTGGAGCGGCTGCGCCGGGTCAACGGTGTGGTGCACCACCTCGCGGAGTCGTACGTCGAGGAGGAGCGGTTCGCGGACGTCCTGACCGCGGACTTCGCCACCACCTCGCTCTACGCGTACCTGCGGGCGCACCACGACGTGCTGCTCGCGCGGAACGAGATCGTCGTCGGGCTGCACACGTGCGACCGGCGTGAGGCGGAACTGCTGGGGGTCGAGGCGGGGGCGCCCCTGCTGCTCGCGACCTCGCGGGTGTTCGATCTCAACCGGAAACCCGTGATCCACGGGACGTCGAAGTTCCTGCCGGAGACGGCGGAGCTGTCCTTCGACATCATCGCCGACGCCGAGTAGTCAACGTAACCGTACGGAGTGTGCCGCACATGCTCAGCGAACTGCTGACCGAGGAGAAGATACGTTTCTCCAATGAGGTCCTGGACTGGCGCCAGGCCGTCGCCCAGGTCGCCGAACCCCTTCTCGTCGCCGGTGACATCACCCCCGGCTACGTCGACGCCATGATCGAATCGATTGCCGCGGGCGGTACGTACATCAACCTCGGGTACGGGATCGCCCTGGCCCACGCCCGGCCCGAGGCCGGTGCCGTACGGACCGCGATCTCGATGCTGCGGCTCACCGAGCGGCCGGCGCCGCTGCTGGACCTGCCCGAGCACGCGGTCGACCTCTACTTCTGCTTCGCGGCGGCCGACACCGCCGCGCACACCCAGGCCATGGCGTCACTGGCCCGCATCCTGTCGGACACGGAGACCCGCGAAGCACTGCGCGACGCGCGCTCCGCCGCCGACGTCACCCAGCTGATCACTCGATTCGAGGAGCGTGCTTCGAAATGACGAAGTTCCTGGCCATGTGCAGCACCGGGCTCGGCAGCAGTTTCATGGTGCGGATGAACATCGAGGACATCGTGCGGGAGCTCCAGCTCCCGGATGTCACGGTGGAACACACCGACATCAGCTCGGCCGGTCCCGAGAGCGCCGATGTGTTCTTCGTCGCCAAGGATCTGGAGGAGGCCGCGCAGGGGCTCGGTGATGTCGTGGTGCTCAACAGCATCATCGACAAGGACGAGCTGCGCGACGCGGTCAAGTCCGCGGCCGGGCGGCACGGACTGCTCTGAGCGACGGGCTCTTCCGGGCTACGGGCTGCGCTGAGTATCGGCTGCTCCGAGCATCGGGCTGTTCCGAGCATCCGTACGACCGCTTCTTCCGCGTTCCGGTGTGCGGCGCGGCCCGCAGCACACCGCCGGACCTCGCCGCACCGACCGCACCACCGACCCGCACCATCCACCCGTACCGCACCACCGTCCCAGGAACGTCCTCGACCGGACCATGCGCCATGCGCCCGTACGCCATGTGCCCACGTGCCATGTGCTCACGCGCCATGTGCTCACGTGCCATGTGCCATGCGTCCGGTGCAGCGGAGACCCACCGCCGACGTCCTGCCCCGTTGTGAGCCACCCCCCTTGTGGACCACCGCAGCGATCACAGTGACCCACCACACCGATCACGGCTCCGCCGTGCCCGTGGAGAGGCGTTTCCGCCATGAACAGCGTTCTGAACACCCTGCTCGACATATTCCGTGAGCCATCCGTCATCATCGGGCTGATCGCTCTGCTGGGGCTCGTACTCCAGCGCAAGTCCCTCTCCGACACCCTCAAGGGCACGATCAAGGCGTTCGTCGGATTCCTGGTGCTGGCCGCGGGCGCGGGCGTCGTCTCGGACGCCCTCACCCCCTTCGGCGAGATGTTCACGCACGCCTTCGGCGTCCAGGGCGTCGTACCGAACAACGAGGCCATCGTCGGCAAGGTCCTCACCGACTACGGCTCGCAGGCCGCCCTGATCTTCTTCTTCGGCATGGTCGTCAACGTCCTGCTGGCGCGCTTCACCCGGTTCAAGTTCATCTACATGTCCGGCCACGTCGCGCTCTACCTCTCCGCGATGATCGCCGTGATCCTCATCGCCAACGGCTTCAGCGCCTGGCAGGCCGTCCTCTGGGGCGCCCTCGCCCAGGGCCTGGTCACCACCCTCTCGCCCGCGCTGGTGCAGCCGTGGATGCGGCGCGTCACCCAGCAGGACAACGTGGCCCTCGGCCACACCGGCAACTTCGGCATCGCCACCAGCGGTCTGGTCGGCAAGCTCCTCGGCGACACCAAGAAGTCCACCGAGGACCTGAAGATCCCCAAGAACCTCGGCTTCCTGCGGGACACCACCGTCGTCATCGCCGTGTCGATGGGCGTCATCTACCTGCTCGTGACGCTGATCGCGGGCGCCGGTTACGTCGAGGACAAGCTGAGCGGCGGTCAGTGGTTCCTGCTCTGGGCGGTCATGCAGGCCGGGAAGTTCTCCGCCGGTGTCTTCATCATCCTGGCCGGTGTCCGGGTCGTACTCGCCGAGATCATCCCCGCGTTCAAGGGCATCTCCGAGAAGCTGGTCCCCAACGCCAAGCCCGCGCTCGACGTCCCGATCGTCTTCACCTTCGCCCCGAACGCCGTGCTCATCGGCTTCCTCGCCAGCTTCGCCGGCGGCCTGATCGGCATGGGCGTGCTCGTCGCGGTCGGCGGCACGATCATCATCCCCGGCATCGTCGCGCACTTCATGACGGGCGCCGCCTCCGGCGTCATCGGCAACGCGACCGGCGGCCGGCGCGGCGCGGTGCTCGGCGCCATGACCAACGGGCTGATGATCACCTTCCTGCCGCTGCTCGTCCTGCCCTTCCTGGGCGACGTCGGCCTGGCCAACTCGACCTTCTCCGACGCGGACTTCGGTGTCTCCGGCTTCCTGCTCGGCAGCGCCGTACGGTTCGGCCACGCCGCGGTGATCGTGCTGATCCTCGCCTCGCTGGTGGCGGTCTTCGTCGGCAGCGCGCTCACCACCCGCCGGGAGGCCGCGAAGGCCGCCGCGCAGTCGGCGACGGCGACGGAGGCGGACGGGGACGCGGAGGCGGCGCGGCAGCCGGTGAGTTGATCCCGGTGTCGGTGCCTCTGCCCGACTCCCGACCGCGTCCGCCCCTCCCGGGATCCCGGGAGGGGCGGACCCGCTTGCCGGGCCCGGCCGCCGTTCGTCTAGCCTCCCGTGCATGCTCTGGTACGAAGCGCAAGCGAATGACAACGCCTTGCTCGTCTTCGACGGCAGTGTGCTGGAGGTGTTCGGTCTCTCCGGGACCCACCGCTATCACATCTGGCAGGAGCCCCGGCTGCAGTTCAGCGACGGGGCGCGGCCGCGCGTGACGATCATTCCGCGCAGGGGACCCTGTCTCTCGCTCGCGTACGACGCCCACCGCCTCGACGGGCTGCGCGCGCTCGCGGACCGGCTGGCGCGGGTCCGGGCGTCGACGTCCGAGGAGCGAGAGCCCGCGGGCTGAGCCGCGCGTACGGGAGGCACCGCCCGTCAGGCGTCGAAGCCGCTGCGGGACGCCTCGATGTGGGCGAGGTACCGGTGGGTCCAGTCGCACATGGCGTCGACGGTCGACCGCAGGGCCCGGCCCGGCTCGGTCAGGGTGTACTCGACCCGCGGCGGCACCGTGGGGTGCACCGTCCGCACGGCCAGGCCGTTGCGCTCCAGCAGGCGCAGGTTCTGGGTGAGCATCTTGTGGCTGATGCCCTCCACCTCGTCGCGCAGTTCGCTGAAGCGCAGCGTGCGCTCACCGAGGGCCTCGATGATCAGGAGCGCCCACTTGTTGGCGATGTCCGAGAAGATCTCCCGCGCCAGAGAGTCCGCGCGCCTGAGGTCGGCCTCGTCGGGCGAGCCGCTGTACTGCTTGGTCACCATCAGGTTCCCCAGTCACCGAAAAGTGCGTTCTTCCATGTCAGCGCTCACTCTCCTACGGTTTCCGAGTAACCACAAGAGACCACGAGAGACCACAGAAGAGGTGGGCGGCATGACCATCACCCTGATGAACCCCGACGGACTGCCGAAGATCGATCTCTACCGCCAGGTGTCGGTCGCGACGGGATCGAGGCTGGTCTCCGTCGCCGGACAGGTCGCCTGGGACGCCGACGGGGCCACCGTCGGCGCGGGCGACCTCACCGCGCAGGTCGAGCAGTGCTATCTCAACGTCGGCACCGCGCTGGCCGGGGCCGGTGCCTCCTTCGACGACGTGACGAAGTTGACCGTCTACCTCGTCGACTGGACCCCGGACAAGATGCCGCTGGTCGAGGCGGGGGTCGCCCGGGCGGCGGCGAAGCTGGGGGTCACCCCGGTCCCGCCGCTCACCGGGATAGGGGTCGCCGCCCTGGCCGCACCCGATCTCCTGGTCGAGGTCGAAGCCACCGCGGTCCTCGACTGAGCGGGCGTGAGCCGGCCCTTCCCGGCCGGCTCACGCCGTACGCGATCCCCGTACGCGATCCTCTTGCCGACGCTGCTCCCGCTCCCCCCGCTCCTACCGCTCGGGCGCGTCCCCGAAGTCGGGGATCGGGAGCCGTTCCCCGCCCTTCAGCGCCGACGCGTGCGCGACGATCCCCGGCAGGGTGTAGCGCGCCGCGACCCACGCGTTGACCGGCGGCAGGGTGCCCGTACCGACGGCGGTCACGAAGTCGTCCGCGAGGAAGTGGTGGCTTCCCTCATGGCCGTTGGAGACGTTGCTGAACTCCTCCGGCAGCCGGGACCGGTCGTGCACCGGCGCCGAGCCCGACGTGAAGGCGTCCCGCAGCGCGGGTGCGACATGTTCGAGCGACGGGTCGTCGGGGGAGAGGGTCGGCTTGGGCCGGAGGTGGTCCGTGACGTCCTGGACGCCCTCCTTGTCCTGCCACAGGCTGACCGTGGCGAGCTGCTCCAGGCTCCCCTCCGTACCGAAGAACCGGAAGCGCGACTCCCGGATGTGAGACGGGTAGCCCACGCGCCGGAACTCGTTGATACGGAAGGAACCGCCGCCCGCGACCTCGAACAGCGCCGTCGCGTTGGAGAAGTCGTTGTCGAACTGGCTGACGTCCTTGTCGAAGACCCCGTCCCCCCGCTCGTCCCTGACCCCGATCGCCGAGACGCTCACCGCGTGCGTCCGCCAGGCGCCGAGCACCCCGCCCACCGAGTGGGTCGGGTAGAGGAGGGGCGGGTAGCTGGCGGTCGACTTCCACTCCTCGCCGCCGCTGTACTGGTACGCCTCGTAGAAGCCCAGGTCCATGTCGTGGACGTAGTCGCCCTCGGCGTGGAAGATCCGGCCGAAGGCGCCGTCCGCGACCTGGTCACGGGCGTACACGGTGGCCGGGTTGTACTGGCTGGTCTCGCCCATCATGTACGTCAGGCCGGTCTCCCGTACGGCCTCGATGATCGCGGCGATCTCCTCCTCGGAGACGGCCATCGGCACCGCCGAGTACACATGCTTCCCGGCGCGCAGTGCCCGGACGACGAGCGGGCCGTGCGTCCAGCGCTGGGTGAAGACCGCCACCGCGTCGACGTCCGAGTCGAGCAGGGCGTCGAAGGACGGCAGGGTGCCGGCGAGGTCGTACTCGGAGACCAGCTTCTCGGCCCGCTCGGGGAGCAGGTCGGTCGCGAAGATGTCGCCGACGCCGGGGTGGAGGCGCCAGAGCTTCGCGAACTGCCCCGCGAACTGGCCGGCGCCGACAATGCCGAGGGAGAAGGACATGACACACCTTTCATGGTTGTTGTTGCGTCGAGAGGGCAGGCGGCCGGGAGTGTGTCTCAGCCGTCCTGCGAGAGGATGAGGTTGATCTGCCGGTTGGTCGTGGTGAGACTTCCCACCGGCGCGCCGTTGGCGTACACGTCCTGCATGGCGGGGCGCATGAGCCCGGCCACGTCCGCCGCGTAGTTGGTGATCGGGAACGAGAACGTCGTCCCGTCCGCGACCGGCCGCGTGAAGGCCGTGACGTCGATGCCCTCCTTCCGGTAGGCCGCGATCGCCGCGTCCGTACCCGCCTTGGTGGCCGGGAAGACGCCGCCCTGCCGCCCGATCACCGTCTGGCAGGCGTCGGAGGCGAGATACGCCACCCACTTCTGGGCGGCGGGCTTCTTCGCGCCGCGCTTGGTGAGGGAGTCGGCGAGGCCGTTCTGCATCGTGGCGCGCTTGCCGGAGGGGCCGACGGGGGTCAGGGCGGTGCGCGCGTCGATGCCCTTGAAGCCGTAGATGGTCTTGGTCATCCAGGAGCCGTGCAGCGCGATCGCCGCCTTGCCCGAACCGAGCTGCACGTCGGCCTGGTTGGACTGGGAGAAGACGGTGTACGGGGCGAGGTAGCCCTTCTTCGCGAGGCCGAAGTACCAGTCGATCGTGGACTGGAAGGCCTTGTCGTCGTAGTTGTAGCGCGTTCCCCACGCCTTCTTGTCGGTGTAGCTCCACCCCGCCGAGGCGGCGAAGGCGCTCCACTGCGTCTGGCCGTCGCCCTCGCCCGCGTCGTTGCTGGCGAGCCCGTACGTCCTGACGCTGTTCCTGTCGAAGCCGGGCTCGTCGCCGCGCCGGCCTTTGGTGTCGACGGTGAGACGGGCGACGGTCTTCTCGAAGCTGCCGCCGTCGACCGGGTTCCAGTCGAGGGAGTTGAGGGTCTCCGCGGAGATGCCCGCGGCGTCGGTCTTCTTCTTGTCGTAGAACATCGCGATGGTGTCCCAGTCCTTGGGCGCGCCGTAGCGGTGGCCGTCCTGGCCGACCCAGGAGGCGGCGAGACCGGGCTGGTAGTCGGAGTCCTCGATGCCTCGGGTGGCGGGCAGTTCGTCGAGGGGCGCGAGCACGTCCAGGTCGACGAATTGCGCGAACTTGGTGATGTGGTCGGTGAAGACGTCCGGCTCGGTGCCCGCGATCATGCTCGCGGTGAGCTTGGTCCAGTAGTCGTCCCAGCCGGTCTGGGAGAGGTCGACCCGGACGCCCGGGTTCTCCTTCTCGAACCCCTTGGCGCACGCCTCGTATCCGGGCAGCTGGTTGGCGTCCCAGAGCCAGTACGAGACCGTGTTGTCTCGCGAGGTGGAGGACGACGAGTCCTGCGCGCCGCACCCGGCGGCGAGGAGCGAGAGGGACACGGCACCGACGAGGGCGGCCGACCTCCGGGACAGCCGGCGTGAACTGGTCACTTGATGCCATTTCACTGGGTACCGCCTCACTTGAGTCCGCTGAAGCCGATGGAGTTGACGATCCGCCGCGCGAAGGCGCCGAAGAGCACGAGCATCGGCAGCGCGGCGACCAGCGTCGCGGCCATCAGCCCGGCCCAGTCCGTGCCCGTCTGCGGGGTCTGCGACCGGAAGACCGACAGGGCCACGGTCAGGACGCGCGAGCTGTCGCCGTACGAGACCATCAGCGGCCAGAAGTAGTCGTTCCACGCCGTGATGTACGTGAGGACGCCCAGGGTGGCCATCGGCGCGGACGCCATGGGCAGGGCGAGCCGGAAGAAGATCCGTACCTTCCCCGCGCCGTCCAGCAGCGCGGCCTCCTCCAGCTCCCGGGGCAGGTTCATGAAGAACTGCCGCAGGAAGAAGACCGCGAACGGCGTCATGAACATCGTCGGCAGGGCGATCCCGAGGAGGGTGTCCACCAGGCCGAGTTCCTTCACCAGGACGAAGTTCGGCAGGAGCGTGAAGATGGACGGCACCATCAGCCCGGCGAGGAAGAGCCCGAAGACCCGGTCCCGGCCGCGCCAGCGCAGCCGGGCGAAGGCGTAGGCGGCCATGGCGGAGAACGTGAGCTGACAGACCGTCACCAGTGTTGCCACGAGGGTCGAGTTGAGGAGATAGCGCCAGAAGTTCAGGGAGCCGCCGGAACCGCCCTGGGCGAGCGCCTCCTCCGTGCTCTGCAGCCCGAAGACCCGCTCGAATCCGCCCCAGCTGAAGTCCACGGGAAGCGGGTTGGCCGGGTCGGTGGTGAGCGCGGAGTTCGAGGAGAGGGCCGTACGCGCGATCCAGTAGAAGGGCAGCACGGTGATGAGCACGACCGCGACCATCACCGCCCAGGCCGCGATCCGGCCGGGCGAGGGCCGGCGGCGCCCCGGCGTCGCGGGCCGGGATACGGGCGCGGGCGCGGGGGCGTCGGACTGCGCGGGCGTCAGGACAGCCACGGCACAACTCCTTCGTACGGGGGCGGGCGCATCAGCCGAGGTCCGTCTCGCCGGCCCGGGTGACCCGGTACTGGATGATCGTGATCACGCTGAGGACGGCCAGCAGCGCCACGGACATGGCGGAGGCGTAGCCGAACTGGAAGCGCCCGAACGCCGAGTCGTAGATGTAGAGCTGGAGGACATTGCTGGCGTTGGCGGGGCCGCCGGGGCCGGTCGTGGCCACCGCCACGGTGTCGAAGACCTGGAACGAGCCGATGACCGTCATGATCAGGACCACCGCGAGGACCGGCCGCAGCAGCGGCAGCGAGATCCGCCAGAACATCCGCACCTCACCGGCGCCGTCCACCCGCGCGGCCTCGTACACATCGCCGGGGATGGCCTGGAGCCCGGCGAAGAGCAGCAGGGCCGTGTAGCCGACGTGGCGCCACACGTTGATCAGCGCGACGCTCGGGATGACCCATTCCTGGCTCGCGAGGAAGGCGATGCGGTCGAAGCCGAGCGCCCCCAGGATCTCGTTGCCGATGCCGGTCTGGGTGTCGAGGATCCAGAGGAAGACGACGCCGGCGACGACGTTGGAGACCAGGTACGGGGTGAGGACGACGGAGCGCAGGAGGGAGGAATTGGTCAGCCGCTGCATGAGGACGGCGATGCAGAGGGCGGCGACCGTCTGGACGCCGATGTTGATGAAGACGTACTCAAGGGTGACGCGCAGGGATCCCCAGAAGATGGGGTCGTCGATCATCCGGCGGTAGTTGTCCAGGCCCGCCCATTCGGCGGGCGTCAGCAGGTTGTAGCGGGTGAAGCTCAGGTAGATGCCGCGCAGGGTGGGCCAGAGCAGGAAGACCAGGAAGCCGAGCAGGGCGGGGGCGATGAAGACCGCCGCGAGGAGCCCGTCCCCGCGCCCGCCGCCGTCGGTGTTCCTGGTCTGCGCGGTCTTCGGCATCACCGTGGTGCCGGGCGCCGCGCGGCCCGATGGTGCGCCGTGTGAGGCGACAGTCATCAGAGACTCCCTTGTCCATGACTCGTCCTCGGAGGTGGGGGTTACTTTCGTACTGAAAGAATCACCGCGTCAAGGGGTGTGCTGATGCGAGTTCAAGGCGCAGAAGTTTCGGTGCGGGGGTTCAGTTTCTTCCGTGGTGAAATAAAATGAGGGTACTGGTCCTGGCTACGATGAACCGGGAGCACCGTCATGGACTCCACTGCGAGCGACCGGAACAAGGGGAACACGGGCATGCTTTCCGCCAGTTGGGCACCGCTGAGCCCCGCCGAGCGCGCGGTGGCGATCGAGGTGCTGACGCACGGACCGGTGTCGCGCAGCGAGATCGCCAGGAAGCTGAACCTGTCGGCGGGCAGCCTCACCCGGCTCACCAAGCCGCTGATCGAGTCGGGCCTGTTGGTGGAGGACCCGCCCCCGGCGTTCTACCCTTCGCCTTCCCTTTCGCCTCCCCCTTCCCCTCCCCCCTCTCCCTCCCCCGCCACGCGGCAGGGCCGCCCCTCCCAGCCGCTGGACGTCGTCGCGGACTCCCGCTTCTTCGCCGGGTTCAAGATCACCGAGGACACGGTCTACGGGGTGGTGACCAACCTCAGGAGCGATGTCGTCGCCGCCCGCGCCCGTTCCCTCCGGACCCGCGATCCGGTGGACGTGGCCGACCTCCTGGACGCGATGACCACGGACTTCGCGGTGGAGTTCCCGCGTCTGGCCGGGATCGGCGTCGGCATCGGGGGGCATGTCATCGGCCCCGACCGCGTGGTCACCTCCCCCTTCCTCGGCTGGGAGGGCGCCCCCTTCGCCGACCTCCTCGAACAGCGCACGGACCTGCCCGTCGTCGTCGAGAACGACGTGGCGGCGCTGGTCGAGTCGGAGGCGTGGTTCGGCGCGGGGCGCGGCCTGGACCGCTTCGCGGTCCTCACCATCGGCGCCGGGGTCGGGTATGGCCTGGTCATCGGCGGCCGGTTGGTCCGCTCCGGCGACGACGGCCGGGGCATCGGGCGCCGCTGGATCGTCAACCCCCACGGCCCCCTCACTCCGGACGGCGACCGCGGCAGCGCCGTCTCGCTGCTCTCCATCCCGAGCATCCGCTACCAGGTCGCGGCGGCCACCGGCCGGGAGCACACGTACGACGAGATCCTCACGCTCGCCGCCGCGGGGGACCCCCTGGCGGCCCGCGTGATCGACGAGGCGGCGCGTGCGCTCGGCACGGTGGTGGCGCAGATCGCCAACTTCGCCATGCCGCAGAAGATTCTCCTCGCGGGGGAGGGCGTGGGCCTGGTCGAGGTGGCGAACCCGGCGATCGACGAGGCGATCGCCGCCAACCGCCACCCGCTCGCGGAACCGGTCGCGCTGGAGACCAAGATCTCCGACTTCAACGACTGGGCGCGGGGCGCGGCGGTCCTGGCGATCCAGATCCTGGTCCTGGGCCGGCCGAAGACGTCGCAGTGACGGGCCGGCCGAAGACGTCGCAGTGACGGACCGGCCGAAGACGTCGCAGTGACGGACGTGCCGAAGACGTCGCAGTGACGGACCGGCGGTTGTACGGAGCAGGTGCACGTTCGCCGATGTCACATCGGGGAGGGGCCGTCCCGTCAGGGATGTGAAACCACCGGCACGGCGGAGGAGTTCCCCCATGACAGCCAGCAACAAAGCGACGTTCAGCCGCTTCCACTCCGTCCTGAACAGCGGTGACGCGGAGGCCATCGCGCAGACCATCGACGAGGTCGTCGCGCCGGACCTGCTCTTCCACGCGCCCGTACCGATGGGCGCGACGGGGGCGCAGGCGCTCAAGCACGTGTGGACGGTGCTCCTTCGCGCGTTCCCCGACCTCCATGTCGAGATCGAGGACGTGATCGCCGAGGGGGACAAGGTCGTCGTCAGAAACACGGTGACCGGAACCCACCGGGGCGAGTACCGGGACCTCCCGCCCACCGGTAGGTCCGTCAGATACGACGAGATCTTCATCTTCCGCTTCGCGGGCGGCCGGATCGCCGAGGTCTGGGGCGTCGTCGATGTCTTCGCGCAGATGCGGCAGCTCGGCGTGATTCCCGGGAGCGCTCCGTGAGGACGCGGTCATAGCCCTGCGCGACGTAGGCCCTGAGCCGAGGTACCTGGGGAGCAGATGCACCCGCGGAACCGCTCCCTCCCCGCGGGCAGTGGGGAGGGAGCGGCTGGTCCGGACGGGTCCGGACGGGTCCGGACGGGACCGGCCCGGCGGTTCGGCTGGTTCGGCCGGGCCAGGGGCCCGGGCCGTCGGTTACCGCCAGTCCGGCATCATGGCCGCGGAGTAGCGGGAGCCGGCCGCCCCGTGCGGCAGGATCTCCTCGATACGGCGGAGGTCCTCGGGCGAGAGGGTGACCTGGGCGGCGGCCACGTTCTCCTCCAGGCGTCGTGGGCTGCGGGTGCCCGGGATGGGCACGATGTCGTCGCCCTGCGCGAGCAGCCAGGCCAGGGCCAGCTGGGTGACCGCGATGCCCTTGCCCTCCGCCAGGGCGGTCAGCTCGCGGACCGCGGCGAGGTTCTTCTCGTAGTTGCCGGGCTGCCAGCGGTCGTCCTGGCTGCGCATGTCGTCGGCGGGGTAGTCGGCGGCCGGTTTGACGGCGTCGGTGAGGAAGCCGCGGCCGAGGGGCGAGTACGGCACGAAGCCGATGCCCAGTTCCCGGACCACCGGCAGGACGTCGGCCTCCACGGCCCGCTCGAACACCGAGTACTCCGTCTGCAGCACCGAGACCGGGTGGACCGCGTGGGCCCGCCGGATGGTGTCGGGGCCGGCTTCGCTCAGCCCGAAGTAACGCACCTTGCCTTCGGCGATCAGTTCCCCGACCGTGCCGGCCACGTCCTCGACGGGTACGTCCGGGTCCACGCGGTGCTGGTAGAGCACGTCGAGGCGGTCGGTGCCGAGGTGGCGGAGGCTGCTCTCGGCGACCTCGCGGATGTGCTCGGGACGGCTGTCGAAAGCGGCACCGATCCTGGCCGGGTCGCTGAGGTCGAAGCCGAACTTGGTGGCGAGCAGGATGTCGTCGCGGAAGTCCTTCACCGCGCGGCCGAGGAGCTGTTCATTGCTGCCGGTGCCCAGGCCGTACAGCTCCGCGGTGTCGAAGAGGGTGACGCCGAGTTCGTGGGCGCGGCGGATCGTGGCGATGCCGCTCTGTTCGTCCGGGGCCCCGTAGGCCATGGTCATGCCCATGGTGCCCAGGCCGATCGCCCCGGCCTGGAGCCCCTGGCCGCCCAGAGTCCGGCGGGGGAGGTTCGTCGTGTCGTGTGCCATGCCCTCGACGCTAGAGAACCGGAGCCCGGCGGGCATGGGGCACGGGTCGCATAGAATTGCCTGATCCCCTCAGGAACGGAGCGTGCGGTGCTCGATCGCCTGGCCACGGTCATCGACCGGCACTGCGGGGTACCCGACTCGGACGGCAAGATCCCCAGGCTCTCCCTCGTCGCGGTGCACGAACCCGTCGAGCCCACCGACCTGCTGTACGAGCCGATGATCTGCTTCATCGCCGACGGCGCGAAGCGCACCACCGCAGGAGACCTCGGCCTGGTCGCACGCGCCGGCGACATGCTTCTCACCACGGTCGACCTGCCCGCCGCCGTCTGCCTGGAAGAGGTGCCCTACCGGTCCGTCCTCATGCGGCTGGACGAGCAGGTGCTCGCCGGCCTGCTCATCGAACTGGACGAGACCGGCCCGGCCGTCCCGTCGGCCGCGGCGGGGCAGATCAGCGCGGAGATGCCCCCGGAACTCGTCGACGCGGTCACCCGCTGGGCCGAACTCCTCGACACCCCCGAGGACATCGGCCCCCTGGCCCCCCGGATCGAGAGCGAGATCCTCTACCGGCTGCTCCGTAGCTCTCTCGGCGCCGTCCTGCGCCAGTGGTTGCTCGCCGACTCGACCACGAGCCGGGTGCGCCGGGTGGCCCGGTGGATCTGCGAGCACTACACCGAGCCGCTCAGCATCGACGCGATCGCCGCGGTCGCGCACCTGAGCCCGGCCGGCCTGCACCGGCACTTCAAAGCGGCCACAGGTATGAGCCCGCTCAAGTACCAGAAGCACCTGCGGCTGCAGGAGGCCCGGCGGCGCCTGGTCGCGGGCGACGCCACCGCGGCCCAGATCGCACAGGCGGTCGGATATGTGAGCGCCACCCAGTTCAGCCGCGAGTACCGCAGCGCCTACGGCCTGCCCCCGGGACAGGACGCCACCCGGCTCCGCGCCCGACTCACCGGTCGTCCCGGTCCAGGGCCTCGATCGCCCGCACGATCAGCGCCCGCGCCTGGGCGCCGTACACGGCCAGGGCCTGAAGCTCCTCGAACGCCTTGAGATAGAGGGCGATTTCGGATGGCTGGGTGATGTTCACCTGCGCCGACAGCAGTTCCACATTGACCAGAGTGTCGTCGAAGACGCTGAACGTCTCCTGCACCCACAACGGCCGTTGCGCCGTGTTCATCGGGATCACTCCCAACGAAACGGAGGGAAGGGCGCCCGCGCCGAGGAGATGACCGAGCTGGGCGGCCATCGTGTCGCTGTCGCCCAGTTGGAAGCGGAGTACGTGTTCTTCCACCAGGAGTACGAAGCGATGTCCGGCCTCGTGGATGATCTGAGACCGCTTCACGCGGGCCGCTGCCGCCTCGGCACCGTCGTCCGGAACGTCCAGGAGCTGTGCGTTCGTGCTGAGCAGGACTCGCGCGTAACCCTCCCTCTGCAACATGCCGGGGATCAGGCCAGTCGTGTACACACGGAACACCTTGGTGGACCTGTACAGCTGCGTGTAGCTCTCCTGGATCTGGCGGAGACCCGTACGGGCCCGGCGCCGCCACTCCGTGTAGAGCGATTCCGCGTGCAGGGACGCGGCGATCAGGTCCTCCGCCTGGTCCTCGGCCGCGCAGGCCCGGCACCACAGGCGGATATCGGTCGGTGACGGCGGAGTCCGCGCGTTTTCCATGCGCGAGGTCTTCGCGTGGTGCCAGCCACACGCAGAGGCCAGCTCCGTACCCGTGAGTCCCGCGTCCCTCCTGAGGTCGCGCAGCCGCCGGGCGACGTTCTTGCGGGCGGCTTGGGCGGAGGAGGACGGGGATATGGGCACGGGAACTGGCCTACCGGTCTTCGTTTGTCAGCGGATCTCGTACGCGCCGTGCGGGACGGCGCGCTCCCATACGGCTTCGAAGGCGTCGACACACTGCTTGACGACGTCCGCCTCCGACCGTAGCTCCATCCGGGGCTCCGCCCAATCCCCTTCTCCGCCGAAGTGGTTGAACATCACGGTCGCGCTGTCGAAGATCCACAGATCACTGCCGGGAAGCAACAGCGTGGCGGCATTGCGCCTGGCCAGCCATCGCACTTGCTCACCCGCGTGCACATTGACCCCGGCCCCGGCGTGCTCGTACCGGATGTAGTCGGTGACCGGTTCGGAGACGACGCGAGCACGCCGTACGACGACCCCTCGGGCGGTGGCACCACTGATCAGGTCGACCCAGGGAGCCCAGTACTCGGACGCGGGGTCGGTGTCCCGTCGGCCGGAACGCTTCCACTCGCTGAAGTCGGCGGACTCGTCGCCCACGCCGTAGACGTCGCGCATCTCCAGATGGACGGCGGAGCGCTGAGTGGCGGCCAGGAGCTCCTTAAAGTCGGGCTTGTTCTGCGACATCGCACGCCTTCCTCAGCAGGGGCACCAGATGGACGGGGATACGGATGACGGTCTCGCCGGCCGGGATCCCTTTGGCGTGTCCGGGGGCGGTGTTCTCCGCGCAAGCGCGGCACGTGGCGTCGTCCGCGGTGTAGCTCTGCATCAGGATGTCTGCCGTGCTGTTGTCCACCCACGCGGTGGGTGAACCTACGTTCCCTGTTTCAGGGTCGATGCCGATGAACTGTAAGTCCATGGTCGCCTACTCCTTCTCGGGCTGTGTGCCAATGTGCACGATTCTCAAGCCGAACTGACGGCTCGTCAAGGACGTGCAGCCGCCATACCGTTACGTGAAATCGCTGTGCGCACATCCATGCACATTGCTTGAGATGGCGCGACCCGGGCGTCTACGGTCCCGGACATGAACGCGCATATCGACGCAAAGGGTGGGGTCGGCCTGTGACGCGGGCCAAGGGCTGCTCAGGCGTCGCGCGCCGTTCGATGCCCGCTCCGGCCGCTCTTTCCCTGGCAGGACAGCGACCGAAGCGGGTCCGTGCACCGCCCGTCGTGAAGAAGGGAACGGCACATGGCCATCATCCACGCACGAATCGGGCCGCTCGTCCAGGCGGACCCGGACAACACCGATATCGAGGACGGCGATGGTGGCGGGTCCAATCCGTCCTCGGGCTGCGGAGACAACGCGGCCTGAGCTCGCGGGCCCTGTGGCCTGAGGCCGGTGAACCAGCGAGGAGCGCCCCGGTCAGGCCGGGACCCGCCCTGACCGGGGTGCTCCTTCATCAGAGAGGGAGAACGTGGGACGGATCATGACGGGGACCGGACGGGTGACCGTACTGGCGCTGCTGCACACCTGGCCCGACCGGTATGCCGTTCTCGCCTACACCACCACCGGCCATGTCGGCGACACCGCCGTCATCGGCCATGTACCCACCCCCGCCGCGCCGGATCTGTCACTCATGGGGACTGCCGCGCGGCACGATCCCGCCCGGCTCTACGGTTCGGCCGCCGGGGCCGGTTTCGCCGAGGCGTGCTGGTTGATCTGTGTCGGGTGGAGCGGGCGCGGCCTGCCCAAGCCCGGCGGGCTCGAACTGTACGGTGCCGCCTGGTCGCTGGAGCTCGACGGGACGACGGAACTCGGGCGGAACATGTACGGGCACGACCGCCTTCACGTCGGCCGCTTCTCGTTCGACGATCCGGCGCGGGCGCGTCAGGCGCGAGGGGTGTGCCCGTATTCCGGGGAGGCGGCACGGAAGGGGTGATCGCCGTCCCGGTCGTGTGAGGTTGCCGGATCCCGGCAGCCTCACGGCGGTACGCCGCTGCCGTACTCCACCCTGTCGCCCGATCGGCGCTGTGTGGCTCAATGCTCGCAGACCGGAGGGGGCAACGGGGATGACGGGGATGACGGTGCGGACAGGCTGGCGGGCGGAACCGGTCCGGCCACGGGTGGCGTGGCTGCGGGCGGTGGCGTGGGCGCTGCTCGGGGTGGTGTTGCTGGGGCTCTCCGCCGCCGCGGGTGTTCCGGTACGCGAACGGGTCGCCGATGAGGAGGCGTTCCAGGGCGCACGGCCCTGCGGCAGCGAGGCGGCGCCGGAGGACACGGCGGACTGCCTGCGCACGATCCGCGGAACGGTGCTCTCCGCCGAGCCGGTCAAGAGCGGCAGGGCGATGGTCTTCCAGGTGCGGTTGCGGGGCCCGGTTCCCGCTCCCGCGGACCGGCCGCTGGACCTCGATACGCACGGCGACCTGTCGGAGCGCATCAAGCCCGGGGACGAGGTGGAGGTCACCACCTGGCGGAACGTCCAGGTCTCCGTCGGCCACGACGGGCTCGGCGAGACGCTGCCCGGCCTGCCGGACGAGAAGGCCACGATGCTCGTCGGGGTCGCGCTGGCCGCCGCGTGGCTGGCGATCCTGGCCTTCATCGCCACGTTCCGGGGCGCCGGTCGGGCCCGCCGCCTCGCCGCGGGCCGCCCCTTCGCACCCCGGGTCCCGTTCGGTCCGGCGAAATGCGTAGGCGTGGTGGCCCTGCCGATCGCCGTGGCGATCCTCGCGGGCCAGGTCTGGGACGCCTGGACGGCGGTGGTGGCGACCGTGGTCATCTGGGCCGCGACAGCACTGCCGGCCACGGTCGCCGGGATGCTCTGGGACCGCGACGAGCCCCGCGGCACAGCAGGCTGACACGGCGGCGCAGCACGGTGCGGTGCGGTGCGGTGCGGTGCGGAACCGCGAACGTCAGCACCGGGAGGGGCTCTTCGGGGATCCGGCTCAGCCCGCTCAACCCGGCGTCGAACTCGGCGATCGAGGTCGGCAGGCGGGTGGCGATGTCCTGGGCCCGCGGAGACTCCGGGGCCAACCCTGATGGCGCTGACGCTCAGCCCGGTACGGCGCGCCACGTCCCCGGTCGCGTACAACCCGCGCTCACCACCTCGCGCTCACAACCCCGCTGTCCGAGCCTCGCTGTACGAATCCCGCTGTACGAATCCCGCCGGCCGAGTTATCGGCCCGCGCGCCTAGGGGGATTCCGTGGGGTGCGGCGGCAGCGGGGCCAGGGCCGATTTGAGTTCCGCTCTTCTGCGGATGCCCAACTTCCGGTAGGTGCTGGTCAGATGGGTCTCGACGGTGCGTTTGGCCAGGTGCAGCAGTTCGGAGATCTCCGCGTTCGTGCTGCCGTCCGCCGCCAGTGCCGCGATCCGGCGTTCGCTCGCCGTGAGGGAATTCGTGCCGGTGAGCGGGGTGTTCCTGCGGCGGGCGCCGCTGGCCCGCAGTGCCGTCTCCGCCATGGTCAGCAGGCGCGGCGCCGCCAGGCGTTCGGCCGTCGATGCCGCCTCGCGGAGCAGCGGGCGGGCCCGGCCCGGGCGGCCCGCGGCGACGAGCTGGCGGCCGTGCGCGACGAGGGCCTGGGCGAGTTCGGTGTCCAGCGGGGTGTTGCGCAGGGCCTCGACGGCCTCGCCGGTGAGTTCCAGGCCGCGCCTGCCGCCCGTGGCGGCGCCCAGGACGCGCAGCGCCCGGCCCCGTACCCGGGGGGTGTTCCACACGGTCGCGTACCGGTACTCCACCTCCGCGATCGCCAGCGCCTCCTGCGGCTGGCCCAGCGCGAGATAGCACTCGGCGGCGGCCGAGCGCCACGGCGTGACGACCGGGCTCTCGATGTCCCGGCCGGTCTGGCGGCTGCCGCACTCCAGGAAGTCGGCGAGCGCGCCCGCGTGGTCGCCGGTGGCGGCGCGCAGCACGCCGCGCGCGTACAGGAAGCGGTTCAGCTCCCAACTGTCGTGCGCCTCGCTGACGTTGACGCCCGTGACCAGCCGTTCCGCCTCCGCCGTACGGTGGTGCTCCACGAGCGCCAGCACCCGGTGCGCCAGGAAGTTGCTGGGCCCGGCGCGCGGCGCGTCCGGCGGTGGCGGGACCACGCCGGCCGTCTCCTCCAGCACTCGCGCGTACTGCCCGCCCGCGGCGGCGGTGTCCACCCGCACGTTCACCAGGGACGGGTGGATCGGGTGCAGCGGCGACAGCCGGTGCTCCGTCAGCCCGGCCCTGACCAGCCGTTCCGCGTCGTCCCGGGCGTCCGCCCACTGGGCCACGGCGGCCGCCGTACCCAGCAGGTACGGCACCAGCAGCGGATCCTCCGGCGCGGTCAGCAGCCGCCGGATCTGCCGCATGGCCCAGTCGGCGGAGATCAGCCCGGCCGTCGCCTCGTACCGGATGAGCAGGGTCCGTACGGCCGGACTCATCCCCTCCGGGGAGTTCGCCGCGGTCTCGCGCAGCCGGGCGTAGACGCGGCGCCGTATCTCCCGGTCGTGGTCGGAGAGGAGCGCGGCCGCGGTCTGCACCGTACGGGCCAGGACGGGCTCGTCCTCCAGGGCGCCCAGCCCGCGCAGTACGTCGAACGCCGCGTGCGGCTCGCCCCCCTGGGCCAGCGCCGTGCCCAGCGTGACCGCCGTCATCACGCGCTCCCGCGGCCGCTCCTGAAGCCGTAGCGCCTCGGCGAGCCGGGATATCCCCGACGACCGTACGGTGGCGAACTCCAGCGCGCCCAGCTCGGCCAGCACCGCCGCCCGGCGCTCGCGCGGCAGCGGTTCGTCCAGCGCGCGGCGGAGGAAGGCGACCGCGTCGGCGGTCCTGCCCTCCCGCGCCGCGGCGGACGCGGCGTCCAGCAGGGTCCCCGGCACCCACGCCGAACCGTCCGACGGCGTACGCAGCAGATGCGCGGCCACGGCGCCGACCCGGTCGCCCCGGCGGCGGCGCAGCTCGGCGGCGCGCCGGTGCACGGCCTGGCGGTGCGAGCGGGGCCAGCCGTCGAGCACGGCTTCGCGCAGCAGCGGGTGGGCGAAGCGGGGGCCGCCGTGGACGGGGTCGCGGCGCAGCACGCCGAGCCGGACCATGGCGGTGAGCCAGCCGGCGACACGGGACGGGTCGGCCCAGGTCACCTCGGCGAGCAGGCCGCCCACGTCGTCGGTGTCGTCGTCGCCCGCCAGCTCCGCCAGCGTCCTGGCCACGGTCGCCGTGCCGGACCCCGCGCTCTCCAGCCACCACGACACGGCCGCGACGAAGGCTCCCGGATACAGCTCGGCGGTGCTCGTCGGCAGCTTCGCCTCCGTATCTCCGTGCGCGTCCGGGAAGACCGCCCGCAGATCGTCCAGCAGCGCCCCCAGCAGCAGCGGGTTGCCCGCGCCCGCCCGTACGCAGCCCTCCACCCACTCCTCGGACGCGGCTGCGGCCTGCTCCCCGGTCCCGGCAGGGGCGCCGCGTATCAGCCGCTCGGCTGCCGCCCGGCTCAGCGGCGCCAGCGCGTGCGAGCCGACCGTCGCGGGCGGCAGCGCGTGGGCCAGGCCCGGTGACGGGGGCGCGATGTCGTACTGGCCGCGTTCGGTCACCACCATCAGCACCGGCAGCCCGGTCAGCCTGCGGGCGCTCTCCGTCAGCCAGCGCCGGGACTCCTGGTCGGCGAGATGGACGTCGTCCACGGCGACCAGCAGCGGCGACAGGGCCGCGTACCCGCACAGCACCTGCCACAGCCGGGCCGAGGACAGCGCCCCCGGGCTGTCCTCGTCAGGGGCGAAGCGGTCGGGCACGGACAGGAGTTGGCGTACGAGGGTGAAGGGCCCCTCGGCGCCGCCGGGGGAGGCGTGCGCCCGCAGCACCCGCATGCCGAGCTTCGTGCCCAGTGCCGCCGCGGCTTCGAGCAGCGTGCTGCGGCCCGTGCCGGTCGGGCCGCGGAACACGACCAGCCGGCCGGAACCGTCCAGCGCGCGCCCCGCCTCGAAGGCGAGGAGGTCGAGCGCGGCCTCGCGTTCGAGCAGCCTCGGCCAGGGGGAGGAAGGGGAGGGTATGGAAGGGGACATGGGTGGGGGTGGGGGTGTCCTCGGGAACGGGGTGGTGGTGTGGTCCGGGCCGGTGCCCGGCCCGGCGCCCAGGGGCGCGTCCGATGCCGCGGTCATGGGTGGACCTCCCGCCGATCTCGTGGTCGGTCTCGTGGTGGGCCACGGTTGCGGCCCTTGCCCTGAGAGAGGGACGGTGGGAAGAGATTGTTCCGCTAACGCAAGGACGTAAGGGAATGGTTCTCCGTACCCCGGCCAGAATCCCGGTCGAGGTCCACGCATCGGACCCGCTCTCCCTCGCCGGAGCGGCCAGCCAGCTCCGCAGGCAGCCGGAGATAGAGCTCGTCGAAGAAGCCACCGGACGGCCGGGAACGGTCGCGGTGCTGCTCGCCGAGGCGCTGGACGAACCCACCCTGTCCCGGCTGCGCCGGCTGGTCAGGGCGGACGGCACCCGGGCCGTCCTCGTCACCAGTCTGATCCGTGAGGCCGAACTGCTCCAGGTGATCGAGTGCGGAGTCGGCGCGATCGTCTGGCGCCGCGAGGCCACCGGACACCGGCTCCTCCAGGCCGTCCTGGCCGCCTCACGCGGTGACGGAGACCTGCCGTCCGACCTGCTGGGGCGCCTGATCACCCAGGTCGGCACGTTGCAGCGCGGCACCACCAACGTGCCGGGCGCCCCCGCGTCGGGTCTGGCGCCGCGCGAGGTGGACGTCCTCCGGCTGGTGGCCGAGGGGATGGATACCGGGGAGATTGCCAGCAAACTGTCGTACTCCGAACGCACGGTCAAAAATGTCATGCACGGTCTGACGACCCGTCTGCAACTCCGCAACCGTGCCCACGCCGTGGCCTATGCCTTGCGGGAAGGCTACATCTGATGGTTCGGACCTGAGTCAAGGTTCCCGGGGGCAGAGGAGCCTGCCCCTTGATCGTCCCGTGCGTGCCTCGTGGAGCGGATGCTCCGCGGTCCACGATTGCCTGGGGTGTGCCGTGCCGTCACACCGGCGCGCCGAGGGCCGCGGACTGTTCGTCCGAGGGCCGCGGACTGTTCTCCGAACGGGCTGTCACCCCCTCGGCGGGCGGCGGTGCCGGCCGACCCGCGACGATGTACGACGTGAAGGGCTGCGACCGTGATCCACGAGGTGGACGATGTCCTCAAGGGCTTGCTGACCGGAGGAGCCCTCGCCGGTTCGGGCGTCGAGGTCACCTTCGAGGCCCCGACCCGTGACTGGGCGGCGCGTCAGAACGCCCCGACCATCGACGCGTATCTCTACGACATCCGCGAGGACACCCGGCGGCGCGAGCGCGGCGCGGGCGCCGTCCGTGACGAGCAGGGCATCGTGGTGAAACGGCGACCGCCACCGCGCTGGTTCCGGCTCGCGTATCTCGTCACCGCCTGGACCAAGCGTCCGGAGGACGAACACCGGCTGCTCTCGGCCGTGCTGGCCACGCTCCTGCCCCATGAGCTGCTCGCCCCGGCGGAACTGACCGGTGGGCTCGCCGAACTCGGTCTCAACGTCCCGGTGTCCGTCGCGGGTCTGCACACCGAGGCGCGCTCGCTCGCCGACATCTGGTCGGCGCTCGGCGGCGAACTCAAGCCGTCGCTCGACGTGGTGATCACCGTGCCCTTCCCGTCCTACCGCGAGTTCGATCCGGGCCCGCCGGTCGTCGAGGGAGTGGGCGTACGGGTCAGGGACATGGGTGGCCCGGAGACCGCCCGGAGCGAGCGGCATCACCTTCCCCGGCACCTGAAGAAGAAGGACGGGCCGACGAAGTTCGGTGTGGGCCCGGGGGAGAAGGGATGAACGCGGTGTCTCCGCTGCTCGGAAGGGTGACCGGGCTGCGTGAGCGGGTGGCGCGGCTGGTCGAACTCCGCAGCGCCGACGACCCGACGGCGGCGGATCCCCTGCGGGGGCTGTACCTGTCGGAGGAGGCGGTCTGGCGACTGCTCTCGCCGCCGGGAGGCACAGGAGGGCCCGGAGGGCCGGAGGACACAGGAAGGCCGGGAGAGCCGGAGGGCTCTGCCCCCGAAGAGGCTGAACCGGTCTCGGCCGGCGGACCGGTGCCTGCCGACGGACCGGCCCCCGCTGACGCGCCGGCCCCTGCCGACGGACCGGCCCCCGCCGACGGACAGGTCCCCGTCGGCGCGCCGGCCCCCGCCGACGCACGGGCCTCCGTGGAGGAAACCGCCGCATGGAGCGACCGGCTGCATCAGCTCGCGCGGCGGCTGCGCCTGAGCGAACTCGACGCCACGATCCTGCTGATCGCCCTCGCGCCCGACCTCGACCGCACCTTCGAGGCGCTGTACGGCTATCTCAACGACGACGTCAGCCGCCGCCGGGCCACCACCGGGCTCGCGCTCGAACTGTGCGGGATCCCGGCGTACTCGCCCGCCGGACGGTCCAGGTTCCAGGCGTCGGCCCCGCTGGTCGCACTGGGGCTGATCGTGGTGGAGGATCCGGAGCGCCCCTTCCTCAGCCGCAACCTGCAAGTCCCCGACCGGGTGGTGGCGCATCTGCTGGGTGACGACACCCCGGACGCGGCGCTGGACAGGATAGTGCGGCCCTTGCCCTTCAGGGAGGGCCGCCCGTCCGCGTACGGACCCGGCGACGATCCGGGTTCGGGCGCCGGCCTGGTGGTCTCCCGGCTGGTCAGGCGCCTCACCGAGAGTCACGGCACGGTCTATCTGCGGGAACACCGCGAGGGCGAGGGCCTGGCCTGCGCCACTGCCGCCCTGGACGCGGCCGGGATCCCGGCGATGCATCTCCTGCCGGGTGCGTGGGAGTGGTCGCAGGGCGAGCGGCCGCAGGGGGAGACCCCGTCGAAGGCGGACATTCCGTACGCGGAACTCCTCCGCGAGGCGCGGCTGTCCGGCTCGGCCGTCGTCGTCACCTCGCTCCCGGAACAGCCGCACGAGCTGGTGCGGACGCTGGCGGTCGCCGATGTGACGGTGGTGTTCACGAGCACCCGTCCGTACGACCCGCGCTGGTACAACGGCGGGGAGCCCGGCGGCGAGCCCCTGGTGCTGGACACGCCCCGGCAGCGGGCGGGCAACCTGGAGGCGTGGACGGACGCGCTGGCCGGGCTCTCGGGGGCCGGGACGGAGCTGGAATTCGATCTGGCGCCCGTCGTCGCCGCCTACCGGCTCGGCAACGAGGGGATCAACCGCGCGGCGCGCACCGCGCTCGACCTCGCCGACTTCGACGGTACCCCGCTGTCGGCGGAGCATGTCCGGCTCGCCGCGCGTCAGCAGTCGGCGTCGGGCCTCGAACAGCACGCGCGGCGGATCCGCCCCGACGTCACCTGGGACGATCTCGTCCTGCCCGACCGGCCGCTGGGACAGTTGCGGGAACTGGCCCTGCGCTCCCGCCACCGTGATCGGGTCCTCGGCGACTGGCGGCTCAGCGCGGGCGGCGGGCGCGGACGGGGCGTGCTGGCGCTGTTCGCGGGCGGGTCCGGTACGGGAAAGACCCTCTCCGCGGAGGTGGTCGCCGCCGAACTCGGCCTGGACCTCTACGTCGTACAGCTCTCGTCGATCGTGGACAAGTACATCGGCGAGACGGAGAAGAACCTGGAGCGGATCTTCACGGAGGCCGACCGTACGGACGCGGTGCTGCTCTTCGACGAGGCCGACGCCGTCTTCGGCAAGCGCTCGGAGGTGAAGGACGCGCACGACCGGTACGCGAACATGTCGAGCGCCTACCTTCTCCAGCGGCTGGAGTCCTTCGACGGTATCGCTCTGCTCACCACCAACCTGCGCGGCAACATCGACGAGGCGTTCACGCGCCGCCTGGACCTGGTCATCGACTTCCCGTTCCCCGACCCCGAGCAGCGCCTCGCGCTCTGGCGCCACAGCCTCAAGCATGTCCCGTGCGCCGACGACATCGATCCGACCCCGTGCGCGAAGGACTTCGAGCTGGCGGGCGGTTCGATCCGCAGCGCGGTGGTGACGGCGGCGTACGCGGCGGCGGGACGGGGCGAACCCGTCGCCACCGGCGACCTGCTGACGGGCGCGCAGCGCGAGTACCGCAAGGCGGGACGGCTGGTGCTGGACGGCGGGGACTGGTAGCACCCGGACACCCGGAGATTCGGACACCTGGAGACCCGGAACCCGGAACCCGGAGGCCCGGAGACCCGGAACCCGGAGATTCGGACACCCGGGCAGTGGCGGAAGGGGCGGCGGCCGGAGTGAGAACTC
>NZ_JBHYZP010000010.1:0-194816 GCF_042752355.1 Streptomyces sp. NPDC059255 | reverse complement strand
GGATCGGGCAACACCGTCGACCACGTCGGGCACGGCACGCATGTCGCGTCGACCGCCGCGGGCTCCGGCGCCAAGTCCGGCGGGAAGTACAAGGGTGTCGCGCCCGGCGCGAAGATCCTCGATGCCAAGGTGCTCGACGACGAGGGGTCCGGTCAGGACTCCGGGATCATCGCCGGTATGGAGTGGGCGGCCGGCCAGGGCGCGAGGATCGCCAACCTCAGCCTCGGCGGCCAGGACACGGTGGAGCACGATCCGCTGGAGGCGGCGGTCGACCGGCTCTCCGCCGAGAAGAACATCCTCTTCGTCGTCGCCGCGGGCAACGAGGGCCCGTTGGAGGAGACCATCGGTTCGCCGGGCAGCGCGGCCTCCGCGCTGACGGTCGGGGCGGTCGACCGTAAGAACAGGATCGCCGACTTCTCCAGCGTGGGGCCGACGGCGGACGGGTCGCTCAAGCCCGACATCACGGCGCCCGGTGTGGACATCGTCGCGGCGAAGGCGGCGCGGGGCCAGCTCGGCGATCCGGCCGCCGACGGCTACGTGTCGATGTCGGGTACGTCGATGGCGACGCCGCATGTGGCGGGGGCCGCCGCGATTCTCGCGCAGCAGCACCCGGACTGGAGCGGGCAGCGGATCAAGCAGGCGCTGACGGCTTCGGCGAAGCCGGGGTCCGGTCTGACGCCGTTCCAGCAGGGCACCGGGCGCGCGGATCTGGCGAAGGCGATCACCCAGAGCGTGGTGAGCGAGCAGACCTCGGTGAACTTCGGTCTCCAGCAGTGGCCGCACACCGACGACAAGCCGGTGACCAAGCAGGTCACCTACCGCAACACCGGTACCAAGGCGGTCACCCTCGACCTGTCGCTGGAGACCACCGGCCCCCGGGGCAAGCCCGCCCCCGCCGGCTTCTTCACGGCCAAAGCCGGCCGGGTCACCGTCCCCGCCGGCGGCACCGCGCGCGTCGGCCTCACCGCGGACACCCGGATCGGCGGGAGCCTCAACGGCACGTACACCGGGACCCTGGTCGCCAGGGCGACCACGGGGGGCCAGCGCGTCCGTACCTCCTTCGCCGTCCTGCGCGAGGCGGAGGCGTACGACCTCACCCTGCGGTACCTCGACACCAAGGGCCGGCCCTCGCAGTCGGGTTCCACGGTCTACGGCCACGACATCGACTTCTGGGAGGATGAGTACGACACCGACGGCGACGGTGTTGTCAGGCTCCGGGTGCCGAAGGGCACGTATCTGATCGAGGCCCCCGTCGAGACGCGCAAGGGGGCGAAGGCCGACCCGGACCTCGCGCTGATGGTGCGGCCGAGGATCTCGGTGACCAGGAACTCCACCGTCACGTTCGACGCCCGCCGGGCGAAGCCGGTGAGGATCACCGTGCCGGAGTCCGCCAGGAGCGCCGAGGTGTACGCGCGCTACCACCTGAACGCGCCGGAACACCTTTACGCCAACGCCCTGGTGCTCCGCTCCTTCGACGGCTTCCGCATGGGCCAGGTCGGCCCGGCGCTGCCGGCGGGGCGGTTCGGCTCGCAGGTGGGCGGCACCTGGCAGAAGGGCAGCACCAGCTACAACCTCCTCTACGCACGCTCGGGTTCGCTCCACACCGGCTTCACCCACCAGGTGGTCAGGGGTGAACTGGCCCAGGTGAACCAGAAGATCGGTGCCTCCGCCAAGAACCGCAAGGGTGTGATCAGCCCGACCTGGGAGATGGCGTCGGGGGACGGCTACCAGACGGTCACGAGGCCCTTCGCCCTGCCCGCCACGGCGAAGACGTACCTCTCGGCGCCCAAGGGGGTCGCGTGGTGGTTCAACGTCGGGCAGAGCAGCGGCGGCGGACCGGACCTGGACGTCGTCCTTGAGGAGAGCGCTCCCCGGGTGTACCTGCCGAAGAAGTCGTACGAACGGACCTTCAACGTCGGTGTGTTCGCCCCGAAGGTCGACTCGCTCCACACGGCCCGGCGGGAGGGTGACGAACTGAGCCTCTGCGTACCGGAGTTCGCGGACGGTGCCGGACACTCCGGCAGCTCGGTGACGACACGGCAGCGGACGGTGATCTCCGCCGGCGCCAAGAAGCTCGTCGACGCCGAGGAGCCGCTCTGCGGGGAGGTCGACGGGCTGCCCGCCGCGTCCGCCGCCTACCGGATCAGCACGGAGGCGACCCGCTCCACCAAGGTCGCGGGCGTCACCACCCGCCTCGCCGCCGCCTGGACCTTCACTTCCGAGCGGCCCTCCGGTGACGGCGTCTCGACGCTTCCGCTCTCCACGGTCCGCTTCGCGCCGAAGCTCAGCCCGGCGAGCACCGCCGCGGCGGGCAGGAGGTTCACGGTTCCGCTGACCGTCCAGGGCCCGGCGGCGAAGGGCTTCAAGTCCCTCTCCGTGCAGGTCTCCTACGACGGCGGCAAGAAGTGGTCCAAGGCGCCGGTCACCGCCAGGAAGGGGGAGCGGACGCTCTCCCTGAGCCACCCGGGGAACGCCGCCTCCGTCTCGTTCAAGGCGAAGCTCACGGACAAGAAGGGCAACACGTACGACGTCACCATCGTGAAGGCGTATCTGCTCGGCTAGTCGCCGCCGGACACCGAGCCGACTGTCCGTCATATCATCATGACAACAAGGGAATCGGAACCATGGAGCCGTCCGCCGTATCTGGGTAAACAGCAGAAGGAGTTACTGGATCCGCGGCGAAGAAGGGCCGATCCGATGACGCTCTACACCTACGGCGGGACCCCCTCCGACGTCCTCACCACAGCGGGCGGCGAGGCCCTCCCCGACTGCCCGGTCACCTTGCGCGTCGCCGGGGGCGGCGGTGAGGTGACCGGCGGCGTCTTCGAGACGGACGGCACGACACCGATCGACGTGCTGCTCAGCAACGGCGCGGGCACCGCCGCCCCAGGAGCCCTGCGGACGTTCCTGGTGGCGGACGTCCCGGCCATCGAGTACGAGTACCCCGACGCCGCCGGGCGCGTCGTACGCCGGTACCGCGCGGCCCGGGAGCCCGTGGCCGACGGCGGCGCGGCCGGGGAGCGCGTGACCGACGGCGGCGCGGCCCGGGAGCCCGTGGTCGGCGGCGGCGCGGCCCGGGAGCCCGTGGCCGGCGGCGGCGCGGTCGAGGACCGCGTCGCCGCCGGCCACGCGACCGAACAGGCCGGTGCCCGGCCGCTGAGCACGCCGGTCGACCTGTCCGGGCAGCGGGTCTTCAACCCGATGCTCTTCGGCGCCCTCGGGGACGGCGTCGCCGATGACACCGCGGCCGTCCAGGCGGCTTTGGACGCCGCCTACGAGGCCGGCGGCGGCATCGTCCTCTTCCCGCCCGGCGGCACGTACAACGTGTTCACGTTCGTCGTCTGCCGGGCGAACACCACGGTCGTCGCCCACGGCGCGACCATCCGCTCCATCCACGCCACGACCGGCTGCTTCCGCAACTTCTACGGGGACGACTCCTTCCCCGCGTACGCCGGGCACTCGCACATCCGCGTGTACGGCGGCACCTGGGACGGCAACGCCTACCGGGCCGCCGACGGCAGCGGCGTCGTCACCGGCACCACCAACATCATGACGTTCATCCACTGCTCGGACATCCTCGTCAAGGACGCCGTCTTCCGCGACTGTTCGGGCGCGCACGGCATCGAGGTCAACGCCGTCAGCGGGTGCCGCATCGTGGACTGCCGCTTCGAGGGGTTCGTCGACAACACCCCGGACGGGAGCAGACGGACCTCCGAGGCCGTCCAGCTCGACATCGCCAAGAGCGGGTCCAGCGCCATCGGCGAGTTCGACGGCACGCCCTGCCGGGACATCCAGATCACCGGCTGCTGGTTCGGCCCGTCCGCCCGGCTCGGCGACTGGGGGCGCGCCGTCGGTACGCACGCCGCCGTGGCCGGCTCGTACTTCGACCGGATCACCGTCCGGGACTGCGAGATCACCGGCGCCTACGACACGGGGATCCTCGCCCTCTACTGGCGGGACTCCGTCATCTCCGGCAACCGGGTCTCCGGCACCGGCGGGGCGGGCATCCGCGCGGCCACGTCCGCCGCTCCGCCGCAGCGCTGCGGCGCCCTCACCATCAGCGACAACATCGTCGAGGGACCGGGCACCGATGCCGGGATCCGGGTCGCGGGCCTGGCCAATGCCCTCTGGACCGATGTGGTCGTCCGGGGCAACACGGTGCGCGGGGGAGGTGGTTACGGCGTACGGACCGACTACGCCACCGGCACCGTCATCGAGGGCAACCGCACCACCGGCACCGGCGGGGGCGGCATCCTCGCCCAGCGCAGCGACCGCGTCACCGTCACCGGCAACTCGGTCACGGCGGCCGGGTCGAACGGGATCAACATCGCGGGGTGCGCGGGCTCCGTCGTAGCGAACAACCTGGTCGACGGCACCGCCGCCAACCACGGGATCATGGTCGGCGCCGCCACCGCGCCCGGCGGGAACGCCACCGTGTCCGGCAACACGATCCGCGCCGCCTCGTCGGCCGGCATCCGTCTGACCTCGCCGGGCTGTCTCGTCACCGCCAACCAGGTCAGGAGGGACGGCGGCACCACCGTCAACGGGGTCTCGGCCGCCGCGACCGCCACCGGCTGTGTCATCGCGGGCAACGACCTGACGGGCAACGGCTGGACGGCCGACGCCGCCCTCGCCGTGGCCGCCGGCGCCCCGGCCCTCGACTGGAGCGGCTCCACGGTGAGCCCCGGACACAACCTCGTCTGACGCGTCCGAGCGACCGGTACGGCGGGCTGCGGGCGGCCCGCCGTACGGGAGGGTCCCGCGGCTCCGCATGTGCCAAATAGGCGGCGATCAGGTGGAGTTGGGGTGAGCGAAAGGTGCGGCTCAGGTGCGCGTTCGTCTAGGTTGGTGCTCCCTGACCCGCTGCCGTGTCCGCCGAGGAGGCGCTTCTCCCGTGTCCGACCGTGATCCCCGCTTCGAGTCCACCGCCGCCGTCCGGGCGCGGATCGACACCGGCAAGCCGCACTCCGCGCGCTTCTGGAACTACTTCGTGGGCGGCAAGGACAACTACGAGGTCGACCGCGCGGTGGGCGACCACATCAAGGAGATCTTCCCCGGCCTGGTCGACGTGGCCCGGACGAGCCGTCACTTCCTCGGCCGCGCCGTCCGGCACCTCGCGGTGGAGCAGGGCGTACGCCAGTTCCTCGACATCGGGACCGGCCTGCCGACCGCCGACAACACCCACCAGGTCGCCCAGCGCGTCGCCCCGGACGCCCGGATCGTCTACGTCGACAACGACCCGCTGGTGCTGGCCCACGCGCGCGCCCTGCTGACCAGCACGCCCGAGGGGAGGACCGACTACCTCGACGCCAACCTCTACGAGCCCGCGGAGATACTCAAGGCCGCCGGGGGCACGCTGGACCTCTCGCAGCCGGTCGCGCTGATGATCCTCAACACGCTCGGCCATGTCGCCGAGTACGAGGAGGCCCGCTCGCTCGTCGCGCGGCTGATGGCCGGCCTGCCCTCGGGCAGCTACCTGGTCATCAGCGACTCCACCTCCACCAGCGCGGGCATGATCGCCGCGTCGGACGCGTACAACAAGAGCGGGGCCATCCCCTACTACGTGCGCGGCGTCGAGGAGATCGGCGGCTTCTTCGACGGCCTCGACCTGGTGGAGCCCGGCGTCGAGCAGGTCACGCGGTGGCGCCCGGAGGCGGACACCACGCCGGTGGAGGTCGACGCGTACGGCGCCGTGGGCCGCAAGCCGTAGCGCTTCGGTACGGGGAGACGGGTGCGGCGGTCACCGGGGGGCCTCCCAGGTCACCGTCGTGCCCCCGGTGCCGCCGTCCTCGCGCCGCCCGTCGTCCGTCACCACCAGCCGGACCGCGCCCGTGCCGTCCGCCGACCGGGCCGTCGCGTCGACCTCCACCTCGACCGCCGTCGCCCCGCCGCGCCGGTGCGCGGCGGCCAGCGCGTCGCGCAGCGCGGCCAGCAGCTCCCGGGCGACCCGCGGGCTCACCAGCGTGTCCACGGCGCCGCTGAACCGTACGGACGGCCGGAAGCCCAGCAGGACCGCCGCGCCGCCCGTCTCGCGCAGGACCGTGCCGCGTACGCCCGTCGGGCCGTCGGCGGGCGGCTGCTGGAGCGCGAAGATCGTCGTCCGTACCTCCTGGATGGTCGAGTCCAGCTCGTCCACCGCGCGCCCCAGCAGCCCGTCCAGGGACGGTTCGGCCACCCGCCGCCGGGTCGACTCCAGCATCATCTCCGTGGCGAACAGCCGCTGCACGACCAGATCGTGCAGATCGCGGGCGATCCGGTCGCGGTCCTCGTACACCGCCAGCCGCTCCCGGTCGTGCTGGGAGTCCGCCAGCACCAGCGCCAGCGCCGCCTGCGAGGCGAACTGCGTGGCCAGCAGCCGGTCGACCGCGCGGTACGGCCGGCCACCGCGCCGGCGCGGCAGGGCCAGCGTCCCGATCAGCTTGCCGCCGCTCTGCAGCGGCAGCATCATGCTCGGCCCGAAGCGCGCCCGTACATGCGTGGTCATCCGGGGATCGGTCGACGAGTCCTCGATGAACACCGGCTCCCCGCCCAGCAGTTGGACGAGCACGGGGGAGCCGGGGGCGATGGTGGTGCCGACGATGTCCCCCGGGTCGTCGGACGTGGACGCGGCGACGATCTCCATCCCGCCCTCCTCGGTCGGCTGGAGCACCACCCCCGCGAAGGCGTCGGCGAGGGCGCGGGCCGACTCGGCCACCGTCATCAGCGCGTCCATCGCGTTCACGCCGGTCAGCAGCGCGTTGGTCACGGCGGCGGCCCCCGTGATCCACCGCTCGCGCTGGCGTGCCGTGCCGTACAGCCGGGCGTTGCCGATCGCGATGGCCGCCTGTGAGGCCAGCACCCGCAGCAGGTTCTGGTCCTGCTCGGTGAAGGAGCCCGCCCGCTTCTCCGTCAGATAGAGGTTGCCGAGGATCTCCCGGTCGAGCTGGAGCGGCACGCCGACGAAGGAGCGCATGGGGGGATGGCCAGGCGGCACCCCCACCGACCGGGGGTCGGCCGTCAGATCGTCCAGCCGCACCGGGCGGGGGTCCCTCAGGAGCAGCCCGAGCACTCCGCCGCGGCCGTCGGGAAGCCGTCCGACGCGCTGCCGGTCCGCGTCGCTCATCCCGGCGGTGAACAGCTCGGTCAGCCCGCCGCGTTCGGGATCGACCACCCCGAGGGCGCCGTACCGCGCGCCCGCGAGTTCGGTGGCGCTGTCCACGATGTGCTGGAGCGTGGCGCGCAGTTCGAGGTCGTCGCCGATGCCGAGGACGTCCTCCAGCGGCGTGGGCGGCCCGGACCGCGGGGCACTCAGCGGGCGCCGGCCAGCGGGTTCAGGACCATGGGCTGGATCTTGCCCTCCAGCATCGCCCCGAGGCCGAGCACGGCGCAGACGTCCGGGCGCTCCGCGATGGCCACCGGCATCCCCGTCGCCTTGCGCAGCATCTCGTCGAGTCCCGGCAGCAGCGCGCTCCCGCCGACCATCATGATCCCGCGGTCCGCGAGATCGGCCACCAGGTCCGGCGGGCAGTCGCGCAGCACCTTGCCGATGCCGTCGAGGACCCCGGTCAGCGGCGTGTAGATCGCCTCGCGTACGGCGGCGGTGTCGACCAGCACGGAACGGGCGACGCCGGTGGCCACGTCCCGGCCGTGGATCTCGGTCTTGGTCGGCCCGTCCGGGGTCAGGCCGTTGCCGCTGAGCGCCAGTTGCAGCGGGCGTACGGACTGGCTCGGCAGCATCAGCGCGTGCTGGTGGCGCAGGTGCTGGATCACCGCGTGGTCGATCGCGTTGCCGCCGACCGGGATCCGCTGCGCGGTCACGATCGAGCCGAGCGAGAGCACCGCGATCTGGGTGGTCGCCGCCCCGCACACCATGATCATGGTGGCGGTCGGCTGCTCCACGGGGAGCCCGCAGCCCACGGCCGCCGCGATGAGGGTGTCGACCAGCTCGACGCGGCGGGCGCCGAGGCCGACCAGGGTCTCCACGGCGGCGCGCTGGGCCAGCGGGTCGGCGTCGTGCGGGGTGGATGCGGCGGCGCGCAGCCGGGGCTTGCGCCGCAACTGCCTGCGGAGCTTGTCGCCGATGAGGTGGCGCAGCATCCGCTGGGCCATCTCGATGTCGACGACCGTGCCGCCGGTGACGGGCCGGGCGACCCGGATGTAGTCGGGGGTGCGGCCGGTCATCCGCTCGGCGAGCGTTCCGACGGCGATGAGCGCGCCCGTACGGGTGTTCACGGCGGCGACGCTCGGCTCGTCGACGACGAGCCCGGCCCCCTTCACGAACACCCTCGTTCTCGCGGCCCCCAGGTCGACGGCGATGTGGCAACGGCGCAACTGCTCAAGGCTGACGGTCACGGCAGGTTCTCCCGGGAGCGCGGGGGTGGAGCACCGGCGGCGCCGGCCCTTGTTGGCATCGTGCTGCCCCGGGACGCGCCGCGCCCGCCGGGCTGCTCCGGTCGGGCGTCACCCGGGCGGCGTACGGGCACCGGCGGGTCGGGGTCGGGCGGCTTCCGGGAGCCGACTGGGCGCGGGCCGGTCGGGCGCGGGCCGGGCGGCGATCCGTACGGCCGAACGCCGGTGAGGTGCCTGCCGGTGCGCCGGTCCGGTGCCTGTGGGCGCGTGGCCGAAGGGCGCCGGTGACGTGCCTGTCGGCGCGTCAGTCCGTCCAGCGCTGCAACAGGCCCCAGGTGAACTCCGCGACCCGGACGCCGCCGCCGGGGAGCGTGAAGCACAGCCCCGTCCTGGTCGGCGCCGTCCCCGGCAGCGGCCGGGCCGGCGGGAACGCCCGCGCCACCTCGTCCACCGTGCACGACCAGGGCCGCAGATCCTCCGCCGTACGCAGCACGGGCCCGGCCTCGCCCGGCGCGCGGACCAGCCACTCGTTCCACACCGCGCCGCCCGGCGCGGTCATCACCTCGAAGCGCAGACCGGGCCAGAGCGGCACCGGCCAGAGCAGCGCGTCGCACTCCAGGTCGCCGACCCGGCGCCGGACGACGCTCTCCGGCTCGCCGAGCACGGAGCGGTAGCGGGCCACCGCCGAGCGGGAGCGCGGTGAGCGCACCATGGCCTGCCAGCGTCGGTTGGCCTCGCGCATCCCGGCCAGGGAGACGCCCAGCTCGCGGCGGGCGTCGTCGACCAGTTCGGGCTGGTGGTCGGCCATCCTGCGCAGCAGTACGAGCTGGAAGTCGAGCGGCCCGAACGGCCCGTTGGACGTCATGGAGCCCGATCCTGACACACCGGCGGAACCGCCGTTCCACACAGGACCCTCACAGACCCGACATCAGCGCTGTCCCGGCGCCGCATAATCTTCGGGTCGCCATGGACTACTGCCACCAGTGCCGACGGCACCTCAACGGCGCACTGACCTGCGCCGGATGCGGCACCCCCGCCGAGGAGCTGCGACACGGACACCCGGAGCGGGACGGCGGAGGCGGCCAGGGCGCGGAGGGTCACGGAGAGTTCGAACCCGTGATCGACGGTGATATCGGCCTGATCGGCCACGATCCCCGTCCTGCCCCGCGTTCCGCCTCCCGCGCGGCTTCCCGCCGTAAGCGCGACCCTTCCGGCCCTTCCAGCCCTTCCGACCCTTCCGACCCTTCCGGCCCTGACGGCCGGGACCCCGCCGTCAGGCCGTCCCGCCGGGGCCCGCGCAAGGCGCCTTCGCGGGGCCGGCGCGGCCGTGACCGGCGCGGGCGCCGGGTGCTGATCGGCGCGCTCGGCGTGGTGCTCGCGGCCGGCCTGCTCAGCCTGGTGCAGCTCGCGTTCGAGACGCCCGGCCGGGACGACGCGTCCTCGGTCAGGGAGGACACGTCCGTCGTCCCGGACGGCGGTTCCCTCGACACCGAACGCCCGGTCGCGCCCGACGACCCGGGGCCGCCCGCGTCCCCGGGCTCCGCGTCCGCCACCGGCCCCGGTACGGGGAAGACCGTCGACGGATCGGCCGCCCCGCGCGGCAGCGGCGAACCGGGTGCGGACCGGTCCCCGGGGGAGGCGCCCGCCGCGTCGTCCGACGCGTCCGGCCCCGCCTCCGGCGCGCCGGGCGACGACGGTACGGACCCGGAGGCGCCGGGCTCCGGTGACCCCGAGCCGGGCCCGTCCGGCACGACAGGCCCGACGGGCCCCGGTGATCCGGCGGGTGACCCCACGGGCAGGCCCACCGGGGGCGCGCCGACCTCGGCGGCCCCGCCGCCGCCCGCGCCCGAACCGGAGCCCGAGCCGACCGAGACCTGCACCTGGTTCCTGTGGTGGTGCTCCTGAGCGGCTGACCGCGCCGGGGCGGGTCGGTGCTTCACGGCCTTCCGGGGCCTTCCCGGGCCTTCCGGGCGGGCCGTGTCAGGCCGCGTCCTGGCCCAGCATCCGCTTCAGCAGGTCGCGCAGCGTCGTCCGCTCCTCCTCGGAGAGCCCGGCGAGCGGCTCGCGGGCGAAGCCCAGTGAGTCCCGCAGCCGCGCGGCCGTCGCCCTTCCCTTCTCCGTCGGCGCCGCGAGCTTCACCCGCCGGTCGTCCGGGTCCGGGCGCCGCTCCACCAGGTCCCGGGCTTCCAGCCGGTCCACGATGCCGGTGACGTTGGACGGCTCGCACTTCAACTTCTGCGCGATCCGGCGCATGGGCATAGGTTCCGAGGAGAGGAGTCCCAGGACGCGTGCCTGCGCGCCCGTGAGGGAGTGCTCGGCGGCGGCCTGGTCGTACTCCTCGTAGTAGCGCGCCACGACGCTGCCGATGAGTTCGACGACTTCGACGGTCAGCGGGTCTCTGCGCGCGGTGGTGGCCATGCGCACCAGGGTACCCATTTGTTTGACAACATGAAATATTAAGGAGCATGGTTGTTTCAGGTGGTGAAGCTTTTCCGTGGCATCCGGCTCATCCGGACCGCCCGGCTCACCGCCGCAGAATTCCCCGAGGAGGACCCGCATCATGACCGCACTTCCCGCGTCCGGCCGCGCCTGGCATCTCGTCGCCCGCCCCCACGGCTGGCCCGAGCCCGGCGACGTCGCCCTGCGCGACGTCCCGGTGACCGAGCCGGGTGAGGGCCGGATCCTCGTCCGTAACCGGTACTTCTCGGTCGACCCCTACATGCGGGGCCGGATGAACGACGTGAAGTCGTACGTGGCCCCGTTCGAGCTCGACCGTCCGATGGACGGCGGCGCGGTCGGCGAGGTCATCGCCTCGCGCGCCGAGGGGTTCGCGGTCGGCGACCATGTGCTGCACGGTCTGGGCTGGCGGGAGTACGCCGAGTTCCCGGCGGACAAGGCCACCAAGGTCGACGCCTCGGTCGCCCCGCTCTCCGCCTACCTGGGCGTGCTCGGGGTGACGGGTCTGACCGCGTACGCGGGCCTGTTCGAGAGCGCGTCCTTCAAGGAGGGCGACACCGTCTTCGTCTCCGGCGCGGCCGGCGCCGTCGGCAGCCAGGTCGGCCAGTTCGCCCGGCTCAAGGGCGCCTCGCGGGTCATCGGTTCCGCCGGCTCCGACGAGAAGGTCAAGCTCCTCCTGGAGGAGTACGGCTTCGACGCGGCCTTCAACTACAAGAGCGGCCCGGTCAAGGACCTGCTCAAGGAGGCGGCGCCCGACGGGATCGACGTCTACTTCGACAACGTCGGCGGCGAGCACCTCGAAGCCGCCATCAGCTCGCTCAACCTGCACGGCCGCATCACGGTCTGCGGCATGATCGCGCAGTACAACAGCACCGAGCCGACGCCCGCGCCGCGCAACCTCGCCCTCGTGATCGGTAAGCGGCTGCGGATCCAGGGCATGCTCGTCTCCGACCACTTCGGGCTCCAGCCGCGGTTCGTGAAGGATGTCGCGGGCTGGCTCGCCTCCGGCGAGCTGAAGTACAACGAGACCGTCGTGGAGGGCATCGAGAACGGCTTCGACGCCTTCCTGGGCGTGCTGCGCGGCGACAACACCGGCAAGATGATCGTCTCGCTCGGCGGCTGACCGACTGGCCGACTGACTGACCGGCCGCCGCGGACCGGCGGGGGCCGGTGGCCGACCGGCCGCGCCTCGCTCCGTCGCCCCCCGTCCCACCGAGGGCCGCACCCCCGCCAGGGTGCGGCCCTCGGTCTTTTCCTGCGCGAGGGATTGACTCGTTCGCTCTTCGACCATAGTTTCCGGTTCGAAGTTACGGCTGCTGTTCGGTATTTCGGACGATACGGGGCGGGGCCGTGGGGACGACAGAATCGAGCCGTCATGCCACCCTCGCTCCCGAGCCGCCGCGGCGTGCTCGGCGGACTGGGCGCACTCGCCGTCGCCGGCAGCTTCGGTCTGGCCGCCGCCGGGACGGGCGCCTCCGCGCTCACCTCGACCACGGACGCCCGCGTCCGCTACTGGAACCTCTTCAGCGGCGGCGACGGCGCCAACATGATCGCCATGCTGGACGCCTTCCGCCGCGCCAACCCCGCCATCGGCGTCAAGGACTCCACCTTCCAGTGGGGCAACCCCTTCTACACCAAGCTGGCCATGGCCGCCGCCGGCAACCGCGCACCGGACCTGGGCGTGATGCACCTCGGCCGGGTCACCGGCTTCTCGCCCGGCCGCCTCCTGGACCCCTGGGACACCGCCCTGCTCGCCGAGTACGGCGTGCGGGAGGCGGACTTCAACCCCGCGCTGTGGAAGCGCTCCGTCATCGACGGCAAGCTCTACGCCCTGCCGCTCGACATCCACGTACAGCTCTGTTACTACCGCAAGGACGTCCTGAGGAAGGCGGGCCTGCTCGGGGACGACGGCCGGATGGTGCCGGTGACGTCGGCCGACGAGTGGTTCGACGTACTGAAGGAGGCCAGAAGGGCCACCGGGAAGGGGCTCCAGACCATCGGTCTGTGGCACAGCGACCAGAACTTCCAGTGGTGGTTCTTCGTCGCCTTCTACACCCAGCTCGGCGGCACCTGGTTCGACGCCGGCAACACCGGGACCACCTTCGACACCGACAAGGCCACCGAGGTCCTGGAGTTCCTGCGCCGCCACATCACCGACGGGTACGCCAACCCGGGGTACGGCGGCACCGCCGGCGCCGAACAGTTCGTCAACGGCTCCCCGTTCGCCTGGGAGGGCAACTGGTCCGTGCCGGTCTTCTCCGGCGCGAAGGTGGAGTACGGCGCCACACCGCTGCCGCCCGTGTTCGGGAAGCAGGCCACCCACGCGGAGTCGCACGCCTTCGTCCTGCCGCACCAGGCCGAGCGCGGCGGCGCCGCCGACGCCGGTGCGCACCGGCTCGCCGCGTACGTGGTCAAGCACGCCCTGCAGTGGGCGGCCGGCGGCCACATCCCGGCCTACACACCGACGTTGTCCACGTCCGCGTACCGGAAGCTCGAACCGCAGCACGAGTACGCGAGCGCCATGGACCACCAGGCCACCGAGCCGAAGGTGTGGTTCGCGGGCTCCACCGGCATCCTCGCCCAGGAGATCGGCCCCCTGGTCGTCTCCTCGACGACGGGCTCCGCCAAGCCGGACGTGGTCGCCGGGCGGATGCGGCAACAGCTCGCCCGGCTCCTCACCCGGAAGAACCCGATGGACGGCAGGACCGCCGCGCAGGGAGGTGCGGCCGCATGACGACGACCGGTGCCGGGACCGTCATCGCCCCGGCGCGCACGAGGACCGCCGCCGGCAGTGCCACCGTCCGCCGCAGACAGGGCTTCCAGCACGGGGGATGGTTCGTCGCCCCGTTCCTGTCGCTCTTCGTCCTGTTCGTGATCTGGCCGCTGCTGCGCGGCATCTTCCTCAGCTTCACGGACGCCAACATCTCAGGCGACAACACGAGCTTCATCGGCCTCGACAACTACCGTGAGGCCCTGCACGACCCGATGATGTGGGACTCGCTCGGCCGCAGCGCGTACTTCACGCTGCTCGTCGTCCCGTGCATCACCGTCCTCGCCTTCCTGCTCGCGATGCTCGCCCACCACATCGAGCGCGGAAAGTGGCTGTGGCGGCTCTGCTTCTTCATGCCGTTCCTGCTGCCGTCGACCGTCGCGGGCAACCTGTGGCAGTGGCTGTTCAACCCCGGCACGGGCATGATCAACCACGTCTTCGGGATCGACACGCCCTGGCTGACCGACAAGGCGTACGCCATGCTCGCCGTCGTCATCGCCACCCTCTGGTGGACGGTCGGCTTCAGCTTCCTGCTCTACCTCGCCGCGCTCCAGGGCATCCCCGCCCACCTGTACGAGGCCGCGAAGCTGGACGGCGCGAACGGCTGGCACCGGACGGTCCACATCACCCTGCCGCTGCTGCGCAACATCACGGGTCTGGTCATCGCGCTCCAGATCCTCGCCTCGCTCCAGCTCTTCGACCAGGCGGTCGTGATGCAGGACTTCGGCCCGGGGCCCGAGAACAGCACCAGGTCGTTCGTGCAGTACACCCTCGAACAGGGCTTCACCAGCTATCGCGTGGGCTACGCCTCCACGATGTCCGTCATCTTCTTCGTGATCATCGCGGCCGTCGCCCTGGGGCGGATGTGGCTGCTGCGCAACCGTGAGGAGGGTGCCCGATGAGCGCCACCGCTGTCCCCGAGAAGCGCGCTTCCGGCCCGCGGAAGTGGACCTTCGGCCAGATCGTGCTCACCGCGCTCGGCGCCGCCGTCTCCCTGCTCTGCACGGCGCCGCTGCTGTGGGCGCTGTTCACCTCGCTCAAGTCGGAGACCGAGGCCGTCGCGCTCCCCGTACGGTGGCTGCCCAAGGAATGGACGGTCCAGGCATGGACGGCCATCTTCGAGACCGGCAACCTGCCCAACTGGTTCGTCAACTCGTTCGTCGTCTCGGTCTGCGTCACCTTCGTCGTGGTGCTGGTCTCCGCCCTCGCCGGGTACGGCTTCGCCCGTACCGAGTTCCGCGGCAGGAACGCCCTGCTGGGCCTGGTGATGACCGGTCTGATGGTGTCGCCCGCGGTGCTGGGCGTGCCGCTCTTCACGACCGTCCAGTCGATGGGCATGGTCGACACCTACTGGGGCATGATCCTGCCGCAGTGCGCGCCCGCGGCGATGGTCTACATCCTCTACAAGTTCTTCCAGTCCGTTCCGAGGGAGTTGGAGGAGGCGGCGTTCATCGACGGCGCGGGCCGGTGGCGGGTCTTCTTCACCGTCGTCCTGCCGCTGTCGCGGCCCTCGCTCTCCGCCGTCGCCATCTTCACCTTCATCGCCTCGTGGAACAACTTCCTGTGGCCCTACATGGTGACCAACAACCCCGATCTGATGACGATGCCGAACGGCATCGCCACCGTCATGAACTCCTACGGCATCCAGTGGGCGCAACTGATGGCCGGCGGGCTGATGGCGGGCCTGCCCCTCGTGATCGTCTTCGTCTTCTTCCAACGGCAGATCGTCAGCGGCGTGGCGCACACCGGACTGGCGGGCCAGTGAGGCCGCGTACCGGTCAAGGCGCCGGTCGAAGCACCAGGCGAAGCGCCGGTCGAAGTACGAGGCGAAGCGCCGGTCGAAGCACCAGTCGAAGCGCTTCCGCGCCGCCCCGCGTCCCGCCGTCCGCGCTGTTACTTCCGTTACCCCCTGTTGCTCCGGCGCCCCGTTCTCCCGTACTCACGTAGTCACGCAGTCACGTTCTCCGGCACGCAGATCTCCCAGTTCCATCGTCATTTGAGGAAGTCATGACCCGTTCCGCACGCTTCACCCTGCACCCCGACTTCACCGTCGGTGAGGTGAACCCCCGTCTCTTCGGCTCCTTCGTCGAGCACCTGGGCCGCTGCGTCTACACCGGTCTCCACGAGCCGGGCCACCCGACCGCCGACGAGGCGGGGCTTCGCACGGACGTCCTCGACCTGGTCAGGGAGCTGGGCCCGACGGCGATCCGCTACCCCGGCGGCAACTTCGTCTCCGGCTTCCGCTGGGAGGACAGCGTCGGCCCCGTGGACGAGCGGCCCCGCCGCCTCGACCTGGCCTGGAAGAGCACGGAGTCCAACCGCTTCGGGCTCTCCGAGTTCATCGACTTCGTCCGCAAGGCGGGCCCCGAGGCCGAGCCGATGATGGCCGTCAACCTCGGTACGCGCGGCGTCGCCGAGGCCATCGAGCTCCAGGAGTACGCCAACCACCCGGCCGGCACGGAACTCGCCGAGCGGCGCCGGGCGCACGGCGACAAGGACCCGTACGGCATCAAGCTCTGGTGCCTCGGCAACGAGATGGACGGCCCCTGGCAGACCGGCCACAAGACCGCGGAGGAGTACGGGCGGCTCGCCGCCGAGACCGCGCGGGCGATGCGCCAGATCGACCCGGACATCGAGCTGGTCGCCTGCGGCTCCTCCGGTTCCGGCATGGACACCTTCGCGGAGTGGGAGGCCACCGTACTCGCCGAGACGTACGACCTCGTCGACTACGTCTCCGTGCACGCCTACTACTGGGAGAAGGAGGGCGACCGCGACTCCTTCCTGGCCTCCGCGGTCGACATGGAGACCTTCATCGAGAAGGTCGTCGCGACCTGCGACCACGTCGGGGCCAAGCTCAAGTCGGAGAAGAAGATCAACCTCTCCTTCGACGAGTGGAACGTCTGGTACATGGACACGCCCAACCCGCACGAGGTCGCGGAGTGGGAGGAGGCCCCCCGCCTCCTGGAGGACGTCTACTCGGTGACGGACGCCGTCGTCTTCGGCTCCCTGCTGATCGCCCTGCTCCGCCACGCGGACCGGGTCACCGTGGCCTGCCTCGCCCAGCTGGTCAACGTGATCGCGCCGATCATGACCGAGCCGGGCGGGCCCGCCTGGCGGCAGACCACCTTCTTCCCGTTCGCGCAGGCGGCGAAGTACGGCCGGGGCACGGTCCTCGACGTACGGGTCGACTCGCCCTCGCACGAGACGAAGAAGTACGGCGAGACGGATCTGCTCCATGCCACCGCCGTACGGGCCGACGACGGCTCCGTCACCGTCTTCGCGGTCAACCGCGGCCAGACGGAGCCGCTGCCGCTGGAGGTCGCGCTGGCCGGCCTCGGCCTCACCGAGGTGGTGGAGCACTCCGTGCTCGCCGACGCCGACCCCGAGGCCAGGAACACACTGGCGGACCAGGAGCGGGTCACCCCGCACGCCGGGGAGGGCACCGCGCTCGCCGGCGGCGCGCTGACCGCGACGCTGGAGCCGCTGTCCTGGAACGTGATCCGGCTGCGCTGACCGCCGCCGTACGACCCCGGCCCCCGGTGGAGCGCCGACCCCTGGCGCGCCACCGGGGGCCGCGTGCTGTGCGGGTGACGGCCGCGCACCATGAGGGGCGCGTGACGAAGTCTGCGCGAACCGTTGACGCGGAAGCGCTTCGACTCTAGCTTCCCGTCCGAAGTTCCGAGCGAAGTTCGAGATGCCGAACGGTCCGAACGGTTTCCCCGCACGCCGTAAGGAGAATTCGCGTGAGCCGCACCTTCCGTATCCCCGGCCGTATCCCCCGTACCTCCAGGGACCCCCGCACCCCCCACGCCCCACACGCCCCGCGCAGGTCCCGCATGTTCCGTACATCCCACACATCCCGTACGTCCCGCAGGGCCGCACTCCTCGCCCTGCCCGCCGCCGTCCTCCTCGCCCTCGTCCCGGGCAGCGCCGCCGCCTACCCCAACCCCGGCCGGGTCACCGGCGACATCGTCGTCCACGACCCGACCATGCTGCGCACCTCGTCCGGCCAGCACCTGCTCTACTCCACCGGCGACGGCCTCCAGGCCCGTACCTCCACCGACCGGATCGCCTTCAGCCGCAACCGCTCCGCCTTCACCACCCTGCCGAGCTGGTGGTCCACGTACTCCCCGGCCAAGGACCCCTGGGCACCCGACATCTCGTACCACGGCGGGAAGTACCTGATGTACTACGCCGTCTCGTCCTTCGGCTCCAGCACCTCCGCCATCGGGCTGGCCGGTTCCACCACCGGGCAGCCCGGGAGCTGGAGCGACTACGGCATCGTCTACACCTCCAGCGCCGGCAGCGACTACAACGCCATCGACCCCAACCTCTTCGTCGACGACGACGGCACGTGGTGGCTCTCCTTCGGCTCCTGGTGGACCGGCATCAAGATGATCAGGATCGACCCCGCCACCGGCAAGCAGTACGCGGGCGACACCGCGCGCCGCTCGCTGGCCTCACGGCCGACCGGCACCAAGGCGGTCGAGGCGCCCGTCGTGGTCAAGCGGAACGGCTACTACTACCTGTTCGCCTCGTACGACACGTGCTGCGCCGGGACCAGCTCCACGTACAAGATCAAGGTCGGCCGGGCCACCAGTGTCACCGGGCCCTACGTCGACAAGAACGGCGTGAACATGATGAACAACGGCGGCTCGCTCGTGCTGGAGAGCCACGGCCGCCACATCGGCCCCGGCGGCCAGTCGATCATGCCGGACAGCGACGGCGACCTGCTCGTCCACCACTACTACGACGGCCAGGACAACGGCACACCCAAGCTCGGCGTCAACCTGCTGAGCTGGTCCGGCGGCTGGCCGACGGCGTACTGACGGGGGCCGGTCCATGACACGCGCCGCCCGTTCCACAGCCACCAGAAGAGCCCACCGCGCCCTGGTCCTCCTCCTGGCCCTGCTCCTCGCCGCGCTCGCCGCCCAGCTCTCCGGGGCCGCCGGCGCCGCCGAGGGCCGCCCGTACACCAACCCGGTCAAGTCGCAGAAGGGCGCCGACCCCTGGATCCAGTACCACGACGGCAACTACTACCTCGTCACGACGTCGTGGACGTCCGAGCTGACCATGCGCAAGTCACCCACCCTGGCCGGGCTCTCCACCGCACCCAGCGTCCAGGTGTGGTCGGACTCCACCTCCTCGCGCTGCTGCAACATGTGGGCGCCCGAGATGCACTACTGGAACGGCCGCTGGTACCTGTACTACGTGGCCGGCCAGGGCATCGCCGACTACAACCCCACCCAGCGCGTCCACGTCCTGCAGAGCGCGGGCGCCGACCCCATGGGCCCGTACACCTACCGCAACCAACTCGGCTCCGGCTGGATGCTCGACGCCAGCCTGCTCACCCTGGGCGGCTCGCTCTACCTGCTGGGCAGCGCGCAGGGCGGCGGTACGCAGAACCTCGTCATCGCCCCGATGAGCAACCCGTACACGCTGAGCGGCCCCTTCTCGACCATCTCCACGCCGACCCTCGCCTGGGAGCGGTCCGGCGGTACGGTCAACGAGGGGCCCGAGGTGCTCCAGCGCGGCGGGAAGACCTTCATCGTCTACTCGGCGAGCGGCTGCTGGACCGCCGACTACAAGCTCGGCCGGCTCACCTACACCGGGACCGATCCGCTCAGCGCCTCGTCCTGGACGAAGAAGCCGACGCCCGTCTTCAGCCGCGACGACCGGGCCGGGGTGTACGGTCCCGGCCACAACGGGTTCTTCAACTCGCCAGATGGCACCGAGAGCTGGATCGTCTACCACGCCAACGACGCGGCGGGCGACGGCTGCGACAACGGCCGCACCACCCGCGCCCAGAAGTTCACCTGGAACGCCGACGGCACCCCGAACCTCGGCACCCCCCTCGCGCTCGGCACCACCCTCGCCGGACCCTCCGGGGAGAGCGCGGCCACCCCGGGGGCGTACACCGTCGTCAACCGCAACAGCGGCAAGTGCCTTGAGGTGGAAGGCGGTTCGACGGCCGACGGCGCCGATGTCCGGCAGTGGACCTGCAACGGCGGCGCCCAGCAGCGCTGGCGGTTCGAGGACCTCGGCAACGACACCAGCAGACTCGTCAACGCCGCCACCGGCAAGGTCCTGGACACGGCGGACTGCTCCGTCGCCGACGGCGCCGATCTGCGCCAGTGGTCCTGGCTCAACAACCTCTGCCAGGCGTACCGGCTCGTCGTCACCGAACAGGGCGGCTGGGTACGGATCGTGAACGCGCGCAGCGGCAAGGTCGCGGACGTCGCCGACTGTTCCACGGCCGACGGGGCGGATGTACGCCAGTGGTCCTGGCTGAACAACACCTGCCAGCAGTGGCAGATCAAACCGGCCTGACATACATATACGGCAGGGGCTGTTCCTCCGCGCAAGCCGGAGAGGAACAGCCCCTGGTCCGTCAGCTCCGTCAGCTCCGTCGGGTCCGTCCGGTCCGCCGGGTCCGCCGGGTCCGTCAGGATCCCGGCCCGGTCACCCCGCCGCCAGCAGCGCGCGGCCCACCTGGGAGAACAGGCCCTTCGGGTGGTCGCGGAAGAGCGGCTCCGTACCGAACAGCGTCACCCGCGCGCCCGCCGCCGACGTCCCGCTGACGACCGACGCCCGGCCCGCCGCGTCGCGCGGGGCGCCCGTGCCGTCCTCCTTCGCGCGCCAGTGGCCCGACACCAGCGGGTTGCCGGTCCCGTACGACTGGTCGACGCGCACCCCGGCGCCGAGGCCCGTGAACCACAGCGGCGAGTAGACGAACGAGTGCGCCGGGGCGCCGCCCGTGACCGTACCGCCCGCGTTCACCACCCGGACCACCCCGTTGGCGTCGCCGTTGCCCGCGACCGCCGTGGCGGGCAGCAGCCCGGCGGCGGCGTTGAAGGCGGCGCCGCCCGCGCCCAGAGCGACCAGACCGCCGCGCGCCCCCGAGCCGCCGCGCGCCCCCGAACCGAGGAACGCGTCCAGGGCGGTACGGGCCGCCGCGTCCAGCGCCTCGTACCGCAGGCCGGTCGAGACGTACAGCACGTCCACCGCCGACCAGTCGAAGCCCGCGTTCAGCGTCGCCGCCGACACCGGCACCACGTCGAAGCCCATCTCCCGCAGCGCGAACAGCTCACCCGGCGTCACCGCCGCCGCGACCCGTGTTCGGTGCAGCGCCTCCGCGCCCTTCTCCTTCGTCGCCGTGAAGGCCACCCCGTGACGGTCCGCGAGAACGGCCGCCCGCTGCCGGGCCGACGACGGCACGAGCGCCGCGCCGTCCGCCGCCCGCCGGACCCGCACCCCCTGCGCGAGCAGGGAGTTGACCGCGGCCAGCTCCTCCGGGGTGTCCAGCGGCAGCCGCAGATCACCCCGCGGGCTCACCGACCCGGCGGGCGCTGCGGCCTCGACCGTACGCCCCCGGACCTGGGCCAGGGCGGCCGAACCGCCCCCGAGCCGCTGCACCTTGTCGACGCTCGCGCCCCACAGCAGTCCGAGGCTCCACCCCGATATGTCGTACATCGTGGAGACGTCCGCGCTGATGTCCCGGCCCGCGTCCAGGATCACATTGGCGAGGCCGCGCTTGGCCTGGTGCATGTCGACCACGTACGAACCCGCGGGGTACCACGTCCCCGCCAGCCGGAAGCCGGTGCTCGCGCGCCGCACCCGTACGTCGTTCGCCACGAGGTGGTCGACCAGCCGGGCCGCCGCCGTCGCCGAGCGCTGCCCGGCGCCCGCCGGGATCACGTACGCGCGGGGGAAGTCGGTGGTGTAGACGTCCTCCGGACCGATGCCCGGCACCCCCGGCACCGACTCCTCGGACACCGGGCGCTGCGCCTCACCGGCGGCACCCCGCCGAAACGTTTCTATCTGGTCCGCGACGATCGACGTCCGGTTCCGGACGCTCCATTCGAGCGTGGCGCGCATCGCCGCGCCCGCGATGTCCTTGTTGATCGCGGACCGCCGGCGCAGCTCGCTCACCGGCAGGGAGTCGTACGAGCTGTTGTTGACCCGCATCGGGAACTCGACGGTGTGCGAGGCCACCGCGCCCTGGAACGCCATGTACTGCGGGGTGAAGATCGGCGGCCAGTCGTCCCAGCCCTCCCGCTGGTCACGGAAGGGGATGACGGCCGGGCTCACGCCGTCCTTCTCCGGCGTGTAGCCGAGGCCGTTCACCGCCTTCTCCATGCCGAGGGCGTTGGCGTAGGCGTTCTTCAGGAAGAGGTCGTACTCGTAGTTCTCGCCGTGCGGCGGCGTCGTCGGCTCGATCAGCGTGCCGTTGACATAGCCGTGCAGATCGAGCATGACGGCGGGCTGTTTGTCGACGGCGATCCGGCGCACGGCCCGGGACTCCGGCTGCGAGCCGGTGATGAAGTCCCGGTTCAGGTCGAAGCCGTTGGAGTTGGCGCGGGTCCCGGCGATCCGGCCGTCCGGGTTGGCGGTGATGTTGAGATAGATACGGTTCGAGGAGAGCAGCCCGGCCGTCGCGCCGTCCTTGGCCTTCGCCAGCTCCTCGATGAGATCGAGGGCGGCGTCCGTGCCCTCCCACTCGTTGCCGTGGATGTTGTTGTTGATGAACACCGGTGTCTTGTACGAGGACTTGATGCTCCGGTCCTTGGCGGCGAGCGCCGGGGCGCTCTCGATCAGCTCCCGCATCCGCCGCTGCTCACGCGCCTGCCGGGTGCTCTCGGGCGCGGTGACGGTGACGAGATACAGCTCGTGCCCGCCGGCCGAGCGCCCCGCGACCTCCACGCTCACCCGGTCACCCAGCTTCTGGAGGGCGTTGAGCCGGGGAGCGAGCGAGTGGTACGGGGCGAGGCCCAGCTTGACCGATTTGTCGGCCGGGTTCTCGGGCGGGGCGTCCAGGACGGTACGGCGCGGATAGCCCCGGCCGTCCGGGAGCGCGGCGGTGCCCCCGCCGGTGGCCGTCGGGTCCGTACGGGCGGCGGAGGCGGCGCTCACCCGTGGCCCGCTCTCGCGTGGCCCGCTCTCGCGTGGCCCGCTCTCGCGTGGCCCGCTCTCCCGTACGGGATGGGGCCGCGGCGCGTCCTCCCGTACGGGGGCGGCGGAGGCGGGCAGCGGCGCGAGCAGCAGGGCGCCGGCCGTGACGGCGGTGGTCAGCAGGAGCGGTCGGGGTATCCCCATGCGGTGGGTTCCTCCAGTGAGGTGGACGGGGGAGGTGATCGACGCTGATCGGTACGCAGGGGTCTACAGGCTGTACACCCGCCACGGCAAGGGGTCCCGGCCCCGCCGGTAGGCTGGCCCCATGGGTGATCTGGGGTCGGGTTTCGGCTATGTGATGAAGGGCCAGCGCTGGGTCGCCGGTCATGGCCGGTGGCTGGGGTTCGGGCTGCTGCCCGGCCTGGTCACCCTGGTGCTGTACGCGGGCGCGCTCGTCGGACTCGCCTACGGGGCCGATGACGTGATCGCCTGGGTGACGCCGTTCGCCGACGACTGGTCCTCGCCCTGGGCCGGGCTCTTCCGCGGTTTCCTGACCGCGCTCCTCTTCGTCTTTGGGCTCTTCCTCGCGGTGATCACTTTCACCGCGGTGACGCTCCTGGTCGGACAGCCCTTCTACGAGTCGCTGTCCGAGGAGGTCGACCGCGCGGAGGGCGGCGAGGTCCCGCAGTCGGGGCTGCCGTTCTGGCGCGACCTGTGGATCTCCGCCCGGGACAGCGTGCGCATCCTGGTCCGGGTGACGCTCTACGGGATCCTGCTCTTCGCGCTCGGCTTCATCCCGGTCGTCGGGCAGACCGTCGTGCCCGTGCTCGGCTTCTGCGTCACCGGTTACTTCCTGGCGGAGGAGCTGACGGCGGTGGCGCTCCAGCGCCGGGGCGTCGAGCTGAAGGAGCGGCTCGCGCTGCTGCGCGGCCGGCGGATGCTCACGCTCGGCTTCGGCGTCCCGATCGGGCTCGCCTTCCTCGTCCCGGTGGTGGCGGTCTTCCTGATGCCGGGGGCGGTGGCCGGGGCGACGCTGCTGGTCCGCGACTTGACGGCCGAGCGCGAGCCGGAGGCGGACGACGCCACGGCGGCCGGCCCGGCGACCGCCCCCGGGGACGGCGCCGGGGCGGGGCGGCCCGGCGTACCGCTCACCCTGGAGAAGTAGCCGGGCGCGCCGCGGCGTCCGCGCCTCAGGAGGCGTCGGCGGCCACGGTGATGATCGACCGGAGCTGCGCGATGATGTCCAGCCGGTTCCGCACGAACTCTGGGTCGGTCACGGTCCCCGTCGCCGGGTTCGTGTTGCCCGCCCCGAACTGGAGCACCGGCGTGTGCACATGGCCGCCGGGGATGTCCAGGCCGAGCCGGTCGCGCAGCAGGGTCGCCCGGTAGGCGATCTCGTTGGAGAGATAGTCCCCGCCGCCCCCGGCGCGGGCCGCCGAGCCGGGGGTCGGCCCGTCGGGACGCACCACCGCGGTGGTGGAGCCCGCCGGTATCTCGGTCACGGACGTGTTGTCGTACACCGGGAAGCGGCCGGTGTCCGCCGCGACGATCGCGGGGTACGGCAGGCTGGTCGCCGTCCACTGCGGCTGCGAGGCCGGGTCGCGCACCGGGACGAGGCCGGTCTCGGAGACGTTCTGGTTGTCCCCGAACCCGCCCCGCCAGGCGCCGTTGAAGCGCTCGACGTCGATCCGGCCGACCCGGCCCTGGCTGACCGTGGTGAAGAGATCGGCCTGGGCCAGCGGCTTGCGCAGCGCCCGCTCCACCGTGCCGTCGGCGAAGTCCTGCCAGCGGACGGGGAAGACGGCGGCTTCGATCCTGGCCGGTCCCCGGGCGGTCTCGACGACCGTGCCGTCGAGGGCGAGCGCGGTCGCCCCCGAGGGGTTGCTGATCCGGATGTCACGGTCGAGGGTGAACGGGTCGAACCCGGTCACGACGATCCGCTTGACGCCCTTGCCCGCCGCGGTGCCCTTGCCCGCCTTGGCGTCCTTGCCCGCCTTGGGGCCCTTGCCGTCCTTGCCGGGGAACGTCATGGAGTCCTGCCCCCGCGAGGTGCGTTCCAGCGCCCCGAGCAGCCGGGTGCGCGCCGCCTCCGGGAGCCCGAACTCCGGCTGCCACTGCCGCAGTTCCCGGCTCATGGCCAGCCGCGCCCAGTACAGCGGCCGGTCGTCGTCCCGGCTCAGGTCGCCGCGCGCCGGACCCCGGCCCTGCGCCCGGTCCACCGCCCGCTGCCACAGCCGCGCCCCCTGCCGCTCGACGGTCCGCTCGGCCGCCCGGTACGACCCCGCGCCGTTCAGCGCCCGTACGAACCCGGGCGCCACCTGGTCGAACCCGCTGCGCCGCAGGATCTCCCGCGGCACGTCCCGGTCGAGCCGCTGCTCCTCGACGGTGGGCGCGGCGGTCGTCGGAACGGGGGCCGCGGCGGTGGCGGCCGGAGGCGGTACGGCGAGGGCGAGCGCGGCGGCGGTGAGCAGCACGAGCCCGAGCCGGTCGGGCCGTACGCGCGGGCGAACGCGTGGCGGACGTACAGGCGTGAGTCTCACGGGAGTCCTTCCGTCGGGTGGCGGAAGTATCGCCTCCGGACCGCCCTGTTGACCATGGGCACCCCTGGCCCGGCCCGGCCCGAACGAAGGCAGACAAACAAGCAGGCAGACAAGCAGCCAGCCAGCCAGACAGACAGACCCTAGGCCCCTGCAGCCCCCGCCCCGCCCGCCCGCAGCAGGGTCAGGAAGTCGCGGAACGCCGCCGCCATGTCGACCGCCTCCGGGTCCAGCAGCCACTGGTACTGGAGCCCGTCCAGCACCGCCGTCAGTAGGGGCGCCGCCTGTTCCGGTGTCAGCCCGCCCGGGAGGCGGTCGCCGAACTCGGCGCGCAGGACCTCGGCCATCTCGCCCCGTACCTGCGTGTAGCGGCGGGTGAAGAACTCCCTGGCCGGATGGGACTCCGTGACGCTCTCGCCGAGCAGCGCCGAGAAGGTCTGGACGATCCCGGGGCGCATCGCGTTGTACTCCACCAGGGAGTCCAGCAGGTCGAGCCGCCAGCCGCGGCGGCCGTCGCTGCGCCCACCGGTGTCCCACTGGTCCCGCTCCTCCAGGACGGCGACGAGCAGCGCCTCCTTGGAGGGGAAGTAGTGCAGCAGTCCCTGCTGGGTCAGACCGGCGCGCTCGGCCACCGCGCCCAGGGTCGCGCCCCGGTAGCCGCGCTCCGCGATCACTTCGAGGGCGGCGCGGAGGATGTCCGCGCGCCGCTCCTCGGTCCTGGCCCTCGTCATCGGCCGCTCCCTTCCTAGAAAATAACGAAAGGATAACCAAACTTACCGCTCTACAGATTTGGCCGTCACCATGTAACCATTCGATCGTTCTGTACGTCGACGAGGAGGTACGGCCGTGGCCGACGCACCCACCACCCGGGCCGATCAGGCACGTGACGCCGCGGTCGCCGCGGCGCTCGGCAAGCTCGACCTGGACGCCAAGGCCCGGCTCCTGGCCGGCCAGGACATGTGGTCCCTGCCCGAACTGCCCGGGATCGGGCTCGCGTCGCTCGTCATGTCCGACGGGCCCATCGGCGTCCGCGGCGTCCGCTGGACCGCCGACGACCCGTCCGTGGCCCTCCCGTCCCCGACCGCCCTCGCCGCCTCCTGGGACCCGGAGCTGGCCCGCCGGGCGGGGCGGCTGCTCGCCCAGGAGGCCCGCCGCAAGGGCGTGCACGTCCTGCTCGCGCCGACCGTCAACCTGCACCGCTCGCCCCTCGGCGGCCGGCACTTCGAGGCGTACAGCGAGGACCCGTACCTCACCGGCGAGATCGGCACCGGCTACGTGCTCGGCGTCCAGGACGGCGGCGTCGGCACGACGGTCAAGCACTTCGTCGCCAACGACGCCGAGACCGACCGCTTCACCGTCGACAACCTCGTCGCCCCCCGCCCGCTGCGCGAGCTGTATCTCGCGCCCTTCGAGGCCATCGTGGCCAACGCCCATCCGTGGGGCATCATGGCCGCGTACAACCAGGTCAACGGCTCCACGATGACCGAGCACCGCTACCTCCAGAACGACGTGCTGCGCGGCGAATGGGGCTTCGACGGCTACATCGTCTCCGACTGGCTGGCCGCGCGCTCCACCGCCGGCGCGCTCCTCGGCGGTCTGGACGTCGCGATGCCGGGGCCCCGCACGGTCTACGGCGAGGCGCTGGCCGCCGCCGTACGGGCCGGGGAGGTGCCCGAGTCCGCCGTCGACGACGCCGTGCGCCGGGTCCTGCTGCTCGCCGCCAGGACCGGCGCCCTCGACGGCGCGCCCGCCGCCGTCACCACCCCGCCCGCGCCGCTCGACGGCGAGGCGCTGGCCCGCGAGATCGCCCGCCGCTCCTTCGTCCTCGTACGGAACGAGGAGCGGGCCGGCCGTCCCGCGCTGCCGCTCGACCCCGCGGACGGCACGATCGCGCTCAGCGGCGCCGCCGCCCGCGACGCCCGGGTCCTCGGCGGCGGCTCCGCCACCGTCTTCCCCGACCACATCGTCTCCCCGCTGGACGGCCTCACCGCCGCGCTCCCGCCGGGCCGCCTCAGCTACGCGATCGGCGCCGACCCCAGCGACGAACTCACCGACGCCGACCAGGGGTTCGAGCTGACCGCCGTCTGCCGGGACGACTCCGGGCGGATCCTCGGCACCGGCTCCGTCCCCGGCGGCCGGATCCAGTGGGCCGGCGCCGACCTGCCCGACGGGGTCACCCACGAGACCCTCCACTCCGTCGAGCTGACCGGCACCTTCACGCCCCGGGAGAGCGGCGAGCACACCTTCGGCACCCGTGGCCTCGGCGGCTTCACCCTGACCGTCGGCGGCGAGGTCCTCTTCGACGGCGCCCAGGAACCCGGCTCCGCCGCCGACCCGTTCGAGGCGTTCTTCGGTGAGCCCGTGGAGCGCGCCCGCGCCACCCTCACCGAGGGGGTGCCGGTCGAACTCTCCCTCCGGCACACCGTGTTCCGGCTCGCGGACGCCCCGATCAGCGCCGTCGCCGTCTCCCTGCTCCACCTCGGCCCGCGCCACGACCCCGACGAGCTGATCGCGGAGGCCGTCGAGGCGGCCCGTACCGCCGCCACCGCCGTCGTCGTGGTCGCCACCACCGAGCGCGTCGAGTCCGAGGGCTTCGACCGCGCGGACCTGCGGCTCCCCGGCCGCCAGGACGACCTCGTGCGCGCGGTCGCCGCCGTCAACCCCCGCACGGTCGTGGTCGTCAACACCGGCTCCCCGGTGGAGCTGCCCTGGCGCGAGGACGTGGCGGCGGTGCTGCTGACCTGGTTCCCCGGCCAGGAGGGCGGCGCCGCGCTCGCCGACGTCCTGCTCGGCGGCGCGGAGCCGGCCGGCCGGCTCCCCACCACCTGGCCCACCGCCCTCGCGGACGCGCCCGTCTCGAAGACCACCCCGGACAACGGCGAACTCCCCTACACCGAAGGCGTGTTCATCGGCTACCGGGCGTGGGAACGGGCCGGCACGACCCCCGCGTACCCCTTCGGTCACGGCCTCGGCTACACCGACTGGGAGTACGAGACGATCGAGGCCACCCCGGCCGGGGCGCGGGTACGGGTGCGCAACTCCGGTACCCGTACGGGCCGCGAGGTCGTCCAGATCTACCTCGCCCCGGTCCCCGGCGCGGACGCCGGCGCGGTGGAGCGCCCCGCGCGCTGGCTGGCCGGCTTCGCCTCCGTCGAGGCGGCCCCCGGCGAGAGCGTCGAGGTGACGGTCCCGCTGCGCCGCCGGGCGTTCGAGATCTGGGACGAGGCGGCCAACTCCTGGTCGTACATGGCCGGTTCCTACGAGATCCAGGCGGGCCGCTCCGTCAGCGACCGCCGGCTGTCCGCCCTGGTGGAGGCGACGGGATAGGGTCTGAAGACGTGCGGCCCCGGGGCGGAACCTGACACCGCCCCGGGGCCGCACCCGTCCCGGCGAACAGTCGTCAGCGCGTCGTGAACCGGTGGCGTCAGCGCGTCGTGAACCGGTAGACCGTGGCCGACTCGTACACCTCACCCGGCCGCAGCACCGTGCTCGGGAAGGCCGGCCGGTTCGGCGAGTCCGGGAAGTGCTGCGTCTCCAGCGCGATACCGGCGCCGGGACCGAACGGCTTCCCGTCGAAGTGGTCACCGGTGTAGAGCTGGAGCCCCGGCTCCGTGGTGGTGATCGTGAGCGCCCGGCCGGACGCAGGGTCGTACAGCTCGGCGGCGGGGGCGCCCTCCGGCCCGCCGTCCAGGACGTAGTTGTGGTCGTAGCCGGGGCCCACCGGGCGGGACGCGCGGAAGTCGAAGCGCGTGCCGTCCACCGGCGCCGGCTCCCCGGTCGGCAGCATCGAGCCGTCCACCGGGGTGATCCGGCCGCCCGCGATCCGCAGCTCGTGCCCGGACGTCGCCGGGACGCCGTCCGCGCCGCCCAGATTCCAGTACGTGTGATTGGTCAGCGTGACATGCGTCGGCGCGTCCGTCACCGCGCGGTACGCGATCCGCAGCGCCCCGTCCCCGTCGAGCGTGTACGACGCCGAGACCTCCAGCCGGCCGGGGAACCCCTCCTCGCCGTCCGGGCTGACCCGCGACAGCCGGACTCCCGACGGTCCCGTCCCGTCCCCGTCCGCGCCGACGGGCTCCGCGTCCCACACCCGCCGGTCGAAGCCGTACGCCCCGCCGTGCAGACAGTTCGGCCCCTCGTTGGGCGTGACCCGGTGCACCACCCCGTCCAGGGTGAAGGCGGCGCCCGCGATGCGGTTCGCGTACCGGCCGACGAGCGCCCCGAAGTACGGCCCCCGGTGCTCCAGATAGCCGGTCAGGCCGGGGAAGCCGAGGACGACATCGGCGACGGTCCCGTTCCGGTCGGGAACCTCCACCGACTGCAGGATGCCGCCGTACGTCAGCAGCCGTATCCGGGTACCGGCCCGCTCCAGGGTCCAGCGGTCGACCGGCGTACCCTCGGGCGTGGCGCCGACGCGCTCCGTGTTCATGACAGTCACGATCACGACCCTACGCGGGTGGCTCCGCCGCCGTGACATTGCGGTACGCGATCTCCGCCAGCCTGCTCTGCCCGTTCTTGCTGGGGTGGAACCAGTCCCAGTGGCTGAGCTGCTTGCCGGTGAACCGGAAGTCGAAGACCTCGCCGCCGTCGTACCGGCAGCGCACGTCCTTCGCGCACACGCCCTTCAGCGTGTCGTTGTACGCCACGACCCGGTCGTACACCATGTTCCGCCGCTTCTGGGCGCCCTTGCTGTCGTCCTGCGCGTCGCCCAGCATCGTGGCGCAGATGCCCAGCTTCCAGACCTGCCGGCCCAGCGGATTGCCGCGTCCGGTCGACCAGAGGCGCTTGAGGTCCGGCACGCTCGACACGTACACCTGCGCCTTGGGCGCGCCTTCGCGGAGCAGGCGCATCGACTCCTCGAAGGAGGCCTTGAAGGCGGCGACCGGGGTCATCTGCGTGGCCGCGCGCCGGCAGGCGTCGTTGGCGCCGACCATGACCGTGACCAGTTCGGGGCCGTACCGCGCCGCCCGCGCCATCTGGTCCGGCAGATCGGCCATCCGGGCGCCGGTCTCGGCGAGGTTCCAGGAGTTCTCCGCAAGCCGCGCGGCCGGCGGTCCCTCGGCCGCCAGCCCGCCGAGCAGCCGGTAGGCGAGGCTCCGCACACCGCTGTCCGTGCCGGTCGACCAGGACACCTCGGGGCAGTCCACGAGCACCCCGCAGGCGTCGAAGCCACGCGTTATCGAGTCCCCGACGGCGGCGACGGAGCCCGGGCTGCGGTCCCAGACCGGGGTGGGGCGGGGGGAGGGCCTGACCGCCTCGGTGGTGGAGTCGGAGGAGGCGGAGCCGGAGGAGGTGCACCCGGCGAGCGCCCCGGTCCCGGCGAGGACGGCGGCGGCCACGGCGGCGGCCACGGTACGGACCCGGGCGGCGGACGCGGTACGGACCCGGCCGGGCCCGCGGCGGTCCCGCGGGCTCTCTCCTCGCATCAGTCCTCCCGATCGGCGTCCGCTGCGGGCGTGCGCCGGTGAAAGCTTCGCGTATATCCGTCCGGGACCGACGGTACGTCACCCCGGGCCCCTCACCGCACGATAGCTTTTCCCACGTCGAAACAGAGGCGCCTGATCGCTCGGCTCCGGTAAATTACATCACGTCACAAGCTGTCCCTTTTGCGGAGTTTCACTCCCGATGCTGTTTACTGAGGCCGCTGGGAAAGGCGAACCTCGTCCCACACTGGAGGTCCCGGTGACGACACGTGGAGTTCTGTACGTTCACTCCGCACCCCGCGCGATGTGCCCGCATGTCGAATGGGCGGTGGCCGGGGTGCTGGGGGTACGGGTCCAGCTCGACTGGATCAGGCAGCCGGCCTCGCCCGGCACCTGGCGGGCCGAGGTCTCCTGGAAGGGCCGAGCGGGCACCGCGTCCAAACTCGCCTCCGCGCTGCGCGGCTGGCAGATGCTCCGCTTCGAGGTCACCGGGGAACCCTGTCCCACGGCGGAGGGCGAGCGCTACAGCGCCACCCCCGACCTGGGCATCTTCCACGCGGTCACCGGTCTGCACGGCGACATCCTGGTCCCCGAGGACCGGCTGCGGGCCGCCCTCGCCCGCGCGCAGCGGGGCGAGACCCAGTTGGCGGTGGAGCTCGCCACCCTGCTGGGCAAGCCGTGGGACGACGAGTTGGAGCCGTTCCGCCACGCGGGCGAGGGCGCCCCGGTGCGCTGGCTGCACCAGGTGGTCTGAGCGGCGCTCCGTCGTGATCCGAACGGGAGGACCTACGGTGGCCGTATGGCTGACACACTCGCAGTAGCTGTCCTCGGCACCGGCATCATGGGCGCCGGGATGGCCCGTAACCTCTGCCGCGCGGGACTCGACGTCCGGGTCTGGAACCGCACCCCCGCCAAGGCCGAGGCGCTGGCCGCGGACGGCGCGCGCGTCGCCGCGACCCCCGCCGAGGCGGTGGGCGGCGCGGATGTCGTCCTCACGATGCTGTACGACGGCCCGGCGGTGGTGGCGGCGATGGAGGCCGCGGTGCCGGGCCTGCGTCCCGGCACCGTCTGGCTCCAGTCGACGACGGTGGGCGTCGAGGCCGTCACCCCGCTGGCGGAATTCGCGGCGGAGCGGGGGCTGGTCTTCGTCGACGGCCCGGTCCTCGGCACCCGGGCCCCCGCGGAGAGCGGACAGCTGCTGGTACTGGCCGCGGGTCCGCCCCGGGCCAGGGAGCCGCTCGCGCCGGTCCTGGACGCGGTGGGCAGCCGTACGGTCTGGCTGGGCGACGAGGGCGGCACGGCCGCCGCCACCCGCCTCAAGCTCGTCTGCAACAGCTGGGTCCTGGCCCTCACCCACGCCACGGCCGAGGCGCTCTCCCTGGCCAAGGGGCTCGGCGTGGACCCGGCCGGCTTCCTGGAGGCCGTCGGCGGCGGCCCGCTGGACTGCGGCTATCTCCGGGCCAAGTCCCAGGCGATCCTGGCCGACGACTACACCCCGAACTTCTCCGTCACCACCGCGGCGAAGGACGCCCGCCTCATCGTCGCGGCGGGCGCGGCGGAAGGCGTACGGCTGGACCTCGCCGCGGCGGGAGCGGAACGTTTCCGCCGCGCCGCGGAGCAGGGCCACGGCGACGACGACATGGCGGCGACGTACTTCGCCAGCTTCGGCGGATCGGGCGGCTGAGCCCCGGAGACGCCGGGACCCGCCGGCCCCGAGCACGCCGGACCGTACCGGGCGTCGGGCCGTGCCAGGTGTCAGACCGTACGGAGCGCCAGCACCACGTTGTGGCCGCCGAAGCCGAACGAGTTGTTGATCGCCGCGATCGTGCCGCTCGGCAGGGGGCGGGGCTCCCCGCGCACCACGTCCGCGTCGACCTCCTCGTCGAGGGTGTCGATGTTGATCGTCGGCGGGGCCGTGCGGTGGTACAGCGCCAGGGCCGTGGCCACCGTCTCGATACCGCCCGCGCCGCCCAGCAGGTGGCCGGTCATCGACTTCGTCGCGGAGATCGCGACATGGTCCAGGTCGTCGCCGAGGACCTGGCGCAGCGCCTTGATCTCGGCGATGTCACCCTGCGGGGTGGACGTGGCGTGTGCGTTGAGGTGCGCGATCTCGGACGGCTTGAGGTCCGAGCTGTCGAGCAGGTTGTGCATGGCCTTCGCGATGCCCCGGCCGGTCGGCTCGGGCTGCGCGATGTGGTGGGCGTCCGAGGAGAGGCCCTGGCCCAGCACCTCGCAGTAGACGCGCGCGCCACGCCGGGCCGCGTGCTCGGCCGACTCCAGGACGACGACGCCCGCCCCCTCGCCGAGGACGAAGCCGTCCCGGGCCGTGTCGTACGGGCGGGAGGCCCTGGTGGGCTCGTCGTTGTTCTTGGACATCGCCATCATGTTGGCGAACGCCGCGATGGGCAGCGGGTGGATGGCCGCTTCCGTACCGCCGGCCACGACCACGTCGGCCCGGCCCGTGCGGATCATCTCCACCGCGTAGCCGACGGCCTCGGCGCCCGAGGCGCACGCGGAGACCGGGGTGTGCACGCCCGCGCGGGCGCCCACCTCCAGGCTGACGTTGGCGGACGGGCTGTTGGGCATCAGCATCGGCACGGTGTGCGGGGAGACCCGGCGTACGCCGCGCTCCTTGAGCACGTCGTACTGGTCGAGCAGGGTCGTGACGCCGCCGATGCCGGAGGCGATCACGGTGCCGAGCCGGTCGGGGTCGACCTGGGGGTCGTCCCCCGCCTTGTCAGTGTAACCGGCGTCCGCCCATGCCTCCCTGGCCGCGATCAGCGCGAACTGCGCCGAGCGGTCCAGCTTGCGGGCGAGCGGCCGGGGCAGGACGTCGCCCGGGTCGACGGCGGCGGTCGCGGCGATCCGGACCGGCAGGTCGGCGAAGCGCTCGCCCTCCAGGGGCCGTACTCCCGAGCGGCCGGCGAGCAGACCATCCCAGGTCGATGCGCTGTCGCCACCCAGTGGTGTGGTTGCGCCGATACCGGTGACGACCACGGTGCGATTGGTCTGGCTCACTGGAATTCTTCTCCACGTGTAGAGGGTGCTGAATTGTTACGGCGCCACCACCGGGTGGCGTTTGCCGCGCGATGTTACGGGTCAGGCAGTCAGGCCCTGAGCGGTCAGGCTCCGAGTGGTCAGGCGGCCTGGTGCTTCGTGATGTAGTCGGCGGCGTCGCCGACCGTCTTCAGGTTCTTGACGTCGTCGTCCGGGATCTTCACGTCGAAGCGCTCTTCGGCGGCGACGACGACCTCGACCATGGACAGCGAGTCGACGTCCAGGTCGTCGGTGAAGGACTTGTCCAGCTGGACGTCCTCCTCCGGGATACCGGCGATCTCGTTCACGATCTCGGCGAGACCCTTGACGATCTCTTCCTGGGTGAAGGCCATGGTGGGCGATCTCCTTCGATGTTGAGCAATATTGAGCGGATTTGAGCTGAGGATTTACGGAAGACGCTCCGGAAAGATCCGGAGTGCCTAGGGGAGGGTAACGACCGTCGCCGCGTACACGAGACCCGCCCCGAATCCGATGACGAGCGCGGTGTCGCCGCTCTTCGCCTGACCGGTCGCCAGGATCCGCTCCATCGCGAGCGGGATCGAGGCGGCCGAGGTGTTGCCGGTGGTTTCGACGTCACGCGCGACCGTGACGCTCTCCGGCAGCTTCAGAGTCTTCACCATCGAGTCGATGATCCGCATGTTGGCCTGATGCGGAATGAAGACGTCCAAATCATCCGCGGTGATGCCCGCGGCGTCCAGCGCCTGCTGGGCGACCTTCGCCATCTCGAAGACGGCCCAGCGGAAGACCGCCTGACCCTCTTGGGTGATGGCCGGGAACTTCTCCCTGGAACCGGCCTCCGTGGCACCGGCCTTCGTGGCACCGGCGTGGAAATCGTCCCACGGCACGGTCTGCCGGATGGTGTCGGACTTGTCGCCCTCGGAGCCCCACACCGTCGCGCCGATCATCGGCTCCTGCGCGGGGCCGACGACGACGGCGCCCGCGCCGTCACCGAAGAGGAAGGCCGTCGCGCGGTCCTCCAGGTCGGTCAGGTCCGAGAGCCGCTCCACGCCGATGACCAGGACATGTCCGGCCGAGCCCTCGACGATCATGCCCTTGGCCAGGGTCAGTCCGTACACGAAGCCGGCGCACGCCGCCGAGATGTCGAAGGCGGCGGGCCGGCCCGCGCCGATCCGGTCCGCGATCTCCGTCGCGATGGCCGGGGTCTGCTTGAAGTGCGAGACGGTGGAGACGACCACGGCGTCGATCTGCTCCGGGGTGATCCCGGCGTCGGCGATGGCCTTGCCCGCCGCCTCGACGGACATCGCGGCGACGGTCTCCTCGGGCGAGGCCCAGTGGCGGGTGGCGATACCGGAGCGGGAGCGGATCCACTCGTCGGACGAGTCGATCGTTTCGAGGATCACCTCGTTCGGCACGACCCGGACCGGGCGGTAACCGCCCACGCCCATGATCCGCGCGTACGGGGCGCCCTTGCTGGGCTTGATCTTCGACATGCTCTCTGCTCCTTATTCAGCCGCGGAGGAGTGCGAGGACGGCGCGGACCCGGCGATGAGTTCGCGGGCCGCGTCCAGGTCGGCGGGGGTCTTCAGCGGCAGGGTCCGCACACCGGGCAGGGCGCGCTTCGCGATCCCGGTCAGGGTGCCGCCGGGGCACAGCTCGATCAGCGCGGTCACGCCCCGCTCCTGGAACGTCTCCATGCACAGGTCCCAGCGCACCGGGTTGGCGACCTGGCCGATCAGCCGCGCCACCACCTCGGAGCCGGTCGCGACGGCGCCGCCGTCGCTGTTCGAGACGTACGGAACGGCCGGATCGGCGGCGTCGACGGAGGCGGCGGCGACCGACAGCTTCTCGACGGCGGGCGCCATGTGGTGCGTGTGGAACGCCCCGGCGACCTTCAGCGGCACCACGCGCCGCACACCCTCGGGCTTGTCCTCCGCCAGCGCGGCGAGCTGCTCGGCCGTGCCCGCGGCCACGATCTGGCCGGCGCCGTTCACGTTCGCCGGCGTCAGGCCGAGCCTGTCGAGGTGGGCGAGCGTGGTCTCCGGGTCGCCGCCGAGCAGCGCGGACATGCCGGTCTCGGTGACGGCGGCGGCCTCGGCCATCGCCCGCCCACGCGCCCGTACGAGGCTCATGGCGACGTCGTCCGCGAACACCCCGGCGAGCGCCGAGGCGGCCAGCTCACCGACGCTGTGGCCCGCGACCGCGCCGACGCGCGGCACCAGGTCGGCGGTGGTGGGGAAGAGCTGCCGGGCCGAGAGCAGCGCCGCGGCCACCAGCAGTGGCTGCGCGACGGCGGTGTCGCGGATCTCGTCCGCGTCGGCCTTCGTGCCGTAGTGGACCAGATCCAGGTCGATGGCGGCCGACCAGGCCCGCAGCCGGTCTTCGGCGCCGGGGAGATCGAGCCAGGGAGTCAGGAAGCCGGGCGTCTGAGCGCCTTGGCCGGGAGCGACGAGTACGAGCACACTCACACTCTCTCTTGTGTACGGTCCTCACCGCCCGTGAGGACAGGAACGAAGAACCGTGAGGGGAATTGTTGGAGTACGACAAAAGCCTAGGACTGGGGATCCCCGTCGGCCAGACGCCCGAGGATCAGCGCAATCCGCAGCGTAAACGCCGACCTGACGTCGGAGGGTGACCATCCGGTGACGTCAGTCACACGTCGCAGCCGGTAGCGCACGGTGTTGGGGTGGACGAAGAGCATCCGCGCGGCGCCCTCCAGGCTGCTCGCCTGCTCCAGATAGACACTCAGAGTCTCCAGCAGCGCCGAGCCCGCCTCTTCGAGCGGTCTGTAGATCTCCTCCACCAACTGCTCGCGGGCCGCCGGATCGGAGGCGATCGCGCGCTCCGGCAGCAGATCGTCCGCCAGCACCGGGCGCGGGGCGTCCTGCCAGGCGAAACACGCCTTGAGCCCCGCCGCGGCCGCCTGCGCGGACTTCGTGGCGGCCAGCAGATCGGGCACCACGGGGCCCGCGACGACCGCGCCCGCCGCGTACGGGCCGATCAGCGCCTTCGCCACCTTCAGCGGATCGTCGCTGCCGCCCGCGATCACCACGAGCCGGTCGCCGAGCACCCCGGTCAGCACCTGGAGCTTGGCGTGGCGCGCGGCCCGCCGGATCGCCTCCACGGTCAGCTCGCTGTCCTCGTCCGGGGCGGTGCCGAGGAGCACGCAGACATGTTCGGGGGAGTTCCAGCCCAGCGCCGCCGCCCGCGAGATGGCGCCCTCGTCGGCCTCGCCCGAGAGCACCGCGTTGACGACGAGCGACTCCAGCCGCGCGTCCCACGCGCCGCGCGCCTCGGCGGCCTGGGCGTACACCTGCGCGGTGGCGAAGGCGATCTCCCGCGCGTAGACGAGCAGCGCCTCGCGCAGCGCGGACTCGTCGCCGGGAGCGGCGACCTCTCCGATCGCCGCCTCCATGACCTCGATCGTGGTCCGCACCATCTCGACGGTCTGGCGCAGGGTGATCGCCCGGGTCAGCTCCCGCGGCGCCGTGCCGAAGACATCGGTGGAGATGGCCTGCGGGGTCTCCGGGTGACGGAACCACTCGGTGAACGCCGCGATCCCCGCCTGTGCCACCAGCCCGATCCACGAACGGTTCTCCGGAGGCATCGCGCGGTACCACGGCAGCGTCTCGTCCATGCGGGCGATGGCGTTCGCGGCGAGCCGTCCTGAGGACTGCTCCAGCCGCCGCAGCGTCGCGGGATGCGGATGGGGTTCGTTCGATGGTTCAGGCACGGGACAAGACTGCCTTATCGGCTCGGGTGCTCGTGGGGCCGGGGCTACGGTGGTGACGTGATTCTCGTACGGTACGCAGCGGAGCGTTACGCGGGCGGCGACGCCGCGGCGGGCATCGAGTCGCTGCACGCCTTCTCCTTCGGACCCTTCTACGACCCGGACAACCTCCGCTTCGGCGCGCTCCTCGCCTGCAACGAGGAACGGCTGGCGCCCGGCGCGGGCTTCGACGAACACCCCCACCGGCACACGGAGATCGTCACCTGGGTCGTCGAGGGCGAGCTGACCCACCGCGACTCGGCCGGGCACGCCACGGTCGTCCGCCCCGGCGACCTCCAGCGGCTCAGCTCCGCGGGCGGGGTGCGCCATGTGGAGCGCAACGACGGACCGGACCCGCTGGTCTTCGTCCAGATGTGGCTGACCCCGCTGGAGCCGGGCGGCGAGCCCGCGTACGAGGTCGTACGGGGCATCGCCGACGCCACCCCGTACGCCCTGCCCCGGGCGGGCGCGCTGCTGCACGTACGCCGCCTGCGGGCCGGCGAGCGCTCCGCCGTGCCGGACGCGCCCGCGGTCTACGCGCACGTGGTGCGGGGCGCGGTACGGCTGGAGGGGCCCGAACGCACCGAGGGCGCCGGCGGTACGGGTGAGCTGGCCCCCGGCGACTCGGCGCGGATCACCGACGCGCGGGGGCTGGAACTGGTCGCCGGACCCGGGACCGCGGGCGGGGGAGCGGCGGCGGAGGTGCTCCTCTGGGAGATGCGGGCCTGAGGCGCCCCCGGGCGGGGCCGGAGGGCGCTATCCGGCCAGTTCCGCCAGCACCGCGTCCGTGAACGGTGGCCACGCCTCGATCGCCCACGGTCCGAAGTCCCGGTCCGCCAGCGCCGCACAGGCCACCCCCGCGTCCGGGTCGACCCACAGGAACGTACCGGACTGCCCGAAGTGGCCGAAGGTGCGCGGCGACGACGAACTCCCCGTCCAGTGCGGGGACTTGCCGTCGCGGATCTCGAAGCCGAGCCCCCAGTCGTTGTGCTTCTGGTTGCCGTAGCCCGGCAGCACCCCGGAGAGCCCCGGGTGGACCACGCCCGTCGCCTCCAGCACCGTACGCGGGTCGAGCAGCCGGGGCGCCTGCACCTCGGCGGCGAACCGCGCCAGGTCGTAGGCGGTCGACACGCCGTCCCGCGCCGGTGAGCCGCCGGCCGGCAGGGAGGTGTCGGCCATGCCGAGCGGTTCGAGCACGGCCTCGCGGAGGTAGTCGGCGAAGGGGATGTCGGTGGCCTTGGCGACATGGTCGCCCAGCACCTCGAAACCCGCGTTGGAGTAGAGCCGGCGGGTGCCGGGCGCGGCGGCCGCCCGGTGCTCGTCGAAGGCGAGCCCGCTGGTGTGCGCGAGCAGATGGCGCACGGTGGCCCCGTCGGGCCCGGCCGGCTCGTCCAGCTCGACGGCGCCCTCCTCGTACGCCACGAGCACCGCGTACGCGGCGAGCGGCTTGGTCACGGAGGCGAGCGGGAACCGCCGCGCGGTGGGTCCGTACGACCCGGCGACACTCCCGTCGGCGCGCACGACGACGGCCGCGGCGTGCGGCACGGGCCAGTTCTCGATCATCGCCAGGCTCTGCATGCGCCCGAGCCTACTGGGCAGGTGCGACGGGCCGGCTGCCGCCCTCCGCGCCGTCAGGACCGCCGCCGTGGGGCCGCAGCCGCATGGCGGGGGCGGGGTTGCGGACGAAACCCAGCGAGGCGTAGAGCGGCTCGCCCTCCTCCGACGCGTGCAGATCGATCTTCCGGACGCCACGGCTCCGGTACCAGTCGAGCAGCGCCTCCATGCAGGCCCGGGAGTAGCCGCGCCGCCGCAGGTCAGGATCGGTGGCGACGCTGAAGACATGGCCGACGAGCCCCAGCGGGTTGCCGGGACTGCCGAGCCGCTGCTCGATGGCACCGACCGCGCAGGCCGCCAGGCCCGTACCGCCGAGGTGTCCGGCCCCGTCCGCCCCGACCGCGCGCACCGGTCCGTCCCCCGGCCGGTCCACGACGAAGGCGGCGAGATCGCCGCCCGGATCCGCGAGCCGGGTACGCAGCGTCTCGGCCGCGGGGGACTGCCAGGCGGTGTCCTGGTCCGGCCCGTGCACCGAGTCGAGCATGATCGTGCGGAGCCGGACCAGCTCTCCGGCGTCCGCCGGGGTCGCGCGGCGTGCGAGGCTCATGGAGTGCGATTCTGCCACTCCGTTCGGCAGAGTCATCGCCTTTTCCACTTGCTTCGAGTGCACTCGAAGGTTCTAGCGTTGAAGGTATGACGCTGATCCAGAGCAGCCCCGTACGGACGGCCCCCGTCGACATCTGCGCCACCGCGCCGTCGGCCCATCCACGGCCCCACGGCGAGGACCGCTACACGATCAGCGAGGTCGCCGCCTTCACCGGGCTCACCGCGCACACCCTGCGCTGGTACGAGCGGATCGGCCTCATGCCGCACATCGACCGGTCGCACACCGGGCAGCGCCGCTTCAGCAACAAGGACCTGGACTGGCTCGTCTTCGTCACCAAACTGCGGCTGACCGGGATGCCCGTCGCGGACATGGTCCGGTACGCCGAGCTGATCCGGGTAGGCGACGAGACGTTCGAGGAGCGGCAGGAGCTGCTGGAACGGACCCGCCGCGACGTGCTCCGCAGGATCACGGAGCTTCAGGACACGGTGTCCGTGCTCGACCACAAGATCAGCTTTTACGCGGACGCCCGCACGGCGTCGGAGAGGTTCGACCCCCGATGAGCGACAACAAGAGCCGGAGCACGAACGACGGCAGGATCGAGAAGGTACGCCTGGGCACCGGCGGCCCCGAGGTGGGCTCCCAGGGGCTCGGCTGCATGGGCATGAGCTTCGCGTACGGGCCCACGGACGCCGACGAGGCGCGCGCCACGCTGGAGCGGGCCCTGGAGCTGGGGGTGACGCTGTACGACACGGCGGACGTGTACGGCGACGGCGAGAACGAGAAGTTCCTCGCGCCGTTCGTCCGGGCGCACCGCGACGAGATCGTCCTGGCCACCAAGTTCGCCCTCGGGATCGATCCCGCCGACCCGGGCAGCCGGATTATCCGCAACGACCGGGCCTATCTGCGGCACTGCGTGGAGGGCAGCCTGCGGCGGCTCGGCGTGGAGCGGATCGACCTCTACTACATGCACCGGCGCGATGTGAACGTCCCCATCGAGGAGACGGTCGGCGCCATGGCCGAGCTGGTCGACGAGGGCAAGGTCACCTACCTCGGGCTGAGCGAGGTCACCGGCGCGGAGCTGCGCGCGGCCCACGCCGTGCATCCGATCACCGCGCTCCAGTCGGAGTGGTCGCTCTTCAGCCGCGACATCGAGAAGACCGCGGTGCCTGCCGCCGCCGAACTGGGGGTCGGGCTCGTGCCGTACTCCCCGCTCGGCCGCGGCTTCCTGACCGGCTCGTTCGTCCACGCCGAGCGCGAGCTGAGCGCCGACGACTTCCGTCGGCAGCAGCCGCGCTTCACCGGGGACAACGCCGCCGCGAACGCCGCGCTGCTGGAGCCGGTCCGCAAGATCGCCGAGGGGCGGGGCGCCACCCCGGGCCAGGTCGCCCTCGCCTGGGTGCAGCAGCGGGCGCCGCTGCACGGCCTGGCCGTCGTGCCGATCCCCGGCACCCGCAGGCGCGGCCGGATCGAGGAGAACACCGCCGCGACGCATCTCATCCTCACCGAGAGCGAGCTGAGCCTGCTGGAGCCGATCGCGGCGCGGGTGGCGGGCGGCCGGTACGCCGACATGACCTTCACGTCGGCCGCCCGGGAGTGAGCCCTGCCCGGGAGTGAGCCCTGCCCGGGAGTGGGCCCTGCCCGGTAGTGAGCCCGGCCCCGTGCCCCCGTGGCTCACGCCAGCCCCAGCGCGAACACCGCGAAGCCCGCCGCGAGCAGCCCCGCCGCCGCGCGGCGGGCCTTCGCGCCCCGCGTCCCCGTCTCCCACGGCGCGTCGAAGCCGCGCGCGTACCGGCCGATGACCACCAGCAGCGTCGCGAAGAGCGGCAGCCAGGTCAGCCGGGCCACGATCCACCCGAGCGTGTCCGGCGAGGTCGTCAGACCGGTCAGCGGACCGGCGAAGGAACCGGGTACGGCCACCGCGAGCATCGCCGTCTGGTGCCAGCACAGGATCGTCATCGCGGAGAGGTTCACGACCACCACCGGGGCCCACAGCGCGGGCCGCACCAGCAGCCGCCCCAGCCGGTCCCTGACCAGGATCGCCGCGCCGCTCTGCGCGGCGGCGAGGGCGAGCACCAGCAGCGACGGCGGATGCGAGTTGGTGCGGACCTCACCCGGGACTCCGACCATCGACGCCGGGTAGTCGAAGACCACCAGCAGCGCGGCGAAGAGCAGCACACCGCCGGCGAGCAGGACCCGCGCCCCGCGCCGCCCGATCCGCCCCTCGCCCCACGCCACACCGAGCTGGTACGCGAAGAGCCAGCCGGGCAGGATGTTGAGCACGCTCAGCCAGGACGGCACGGCGTCCGCGTACGGCCCGTACCGCAGCAGGTCGACGGCGGCGACGGAGACCAGCAGCGGGGCGGCGGACCAGCCGCCGAGCCGGCGCGCGGCGGCGACGCAGTACGGGGTCAGCGCGGTGACGACCACGTAGATCCCCACGAACCAGAGCGGCTGGATCACCAGCGTCGACGCGGTCCGCAGCGTCGTGCCGGGCACGCCGAGCCCGTACAGCACCGGCAGCAGCACCGCCCAGACGGCCGTCACCCCGAGGACCGGCCGGCCCAGACGCACCACCCGGCCGCGCAGCCAGGCGGCCGTCGTGCCGGGCCGCCTGCGGTACGAGAGGACCGACGCGTACCCGCCGACCAGGAAGAAGACGCCCAGCATCTGGAGCACCCAGCTCACCGGCGCGAAACCGCCGAAGGCGGTGAGGGGGCTCGCGTTGTGCAGCGCGCCGCCGGAGTCGAGCGTGAAGCCGCCGAGCAGCCAGTGCCCGGTCGGCACGGCGAGCAGCGCGAGGGCGCGGAGCCCGTCGATCGCGCGGTCGCGGGAGGCGGGGGTGCGCGCCTCGATCTTCGCCACGGTCCCGGCGATCATCGGCCCTCTCCCGTCGTACGGTCCTGCGCGGCGCGGCCCTGCGCGATGGCGGCGAAGGCGCGGAGCGAGTCCGTGCCGGGGACGAAGTAGCCGGTGTGGCCCTCGGCCGTGGCGGCGGGCACCCGGTGGGCGCCGAACTCCGCGGCGGCCGGGTCGGGGCCGTGGCCGAGCCCGGCGAACTCGACGTTAGGGACCTTGGAGATCCAGTCGGACGGATCCTTCGCCGCCCAGACCCGCGCCTCCGTACGGAGGCCCGCGACGTCGTCGGCGCGCATCCCGGGCGAGCCGAGCACCACGATGTCGGTGGCGTTCACCTCGTGGGCGGCGAGCCCGCACACCACCGAGCCGTAGCTGTGGCAGAAGAGCGCGGGCTTCGCCGCCCCGGCCGCCGCCAGCCCCTGGGTGAACCGCGCCAGCCGCCGGGCCCCCGCCTCGGCGAGGTCGCCGGTGGCCGCGTCGAGCCCCACCCCCACGGGGGTGGTGTAGCCCGCCCACGCGACGACGGCGGTACGGTCCCGCGTCGCCCTCCGCAGCGACGCGGCCATCCCGGCGGGCGTGCCGTACGGGTCCTTCGCGCGGTCGAAGCTCCCCGCGTCGATGTCCGAGCCCGGCACCACGACGGCGACATGGCGGGCCGCCGTCAGATCCCCGTACACCTCGGCCACCTGGCCCCGGCCCCGCGGGTCGAAGGCGAGGATCCGCCGGCCGGGCGCCGCGAGACGCCCGTAGCGGGGGTCGTGCGCGGCCCGGATCGTGAGCGCGTTGGCCTCGTAGCGCAGCGCCACGGGCACCCCGTCGAGATTGCCGACGACCGAGGGGTGGCGGCGGGTGAGGTCCGCGCGCTGTCCGGGCGTCAGCGCCCGGAAGAACGCGGCGACCTCGTACGGGCTCGCCGACCCCGGATCGGGCAGCGCCCGCCCCAGCGAGCCGTCGGCCCGCCAGGCCGCGCTCCCGGGCGGCGGCCCGGTCACGGCCTGCTGCGCACTGCCGGAGGCCCAGCCCGCCGTGCCCCCGACCACGGTCGTCGCCAGCGCGGCGGCGACCAGAGTCCTCTTGTAGCGGCGCATGTACGTCTCCCTCTTCCCGCTCTCGTCCATCGAGGTGGCGAGGAGGAAAGTAGGAAGAAGGTGTACGGGCGGACGTCACACCCGGGAGCCAACTACCGGGTCATACCTGGGTAGTGGGGGTACTGGGGGCCTGCCCCCGTAAGGGTCCGGGGCGGCGGTGCGACGTCTCGGATCGGCGGTGCGGCGGGGCGGCGTACGGAATCGGGTCCGGCGGCGCGGCCCTTACGGGACGCGCCCGGCGGCGCCCGGATCAGGCGGGGGTGTCGCCCGGGGTGACCAGGCCCGACTCGTACGCGAAGATCACGATCTGCGCGCGGTCCCGCAGTCCGAGCTTGGAAAGGACCCGGCCGATATGGGTCTTCACCGTCTGCTCGGCCACCACCAGCCGCTCGGCGATCTCCAGGTTGGAGAGTCCGCGCGCGATCAGTTCGAGCACCTCGGTCTCCCGGGGCGTCAGCCCCCGCAGCCGCTGGGCGCGGTCCCGGCGCGGGGCGGGCCGCTGCTGGGCGAAGTCCGCGATCAGCCGGCGGGTCACGGAGGGCGCGAGCAGCGCTTCGCCGGACGCGACGATCCGTACGGCCGCGATCAGATCGGCCGGGGGCGCGTCCTTGAGGAGGAAGCCGGAGGCGCCGGCGCGCAGCGCCTCGTACACGTAGTCGTCCACGTCGAAGGTGGTCAGCATCAGCACCTTCGGGAGGTGGATCACGCCCGTCGGCGGGTTCAACAGCTCGCGGGCGGCGACCAGTCCGTCCATCTCCGGCATCCGGACGTCCATCAGCACCACGTCCGGGTGAACGGTGCGGCTGACCTCCACGCCCTTGCGGCCGTCCGGCGCCTCGCCGACCACGTCGATGTCGGACTGCGCGGAGAGCAGGGCGGCGAACCCCGCGCGCACCATGGCCTGGTCGTCGACGATGATCACGCGGATGGTCAAGGGGTGTCCTCGGGGGCCGGGTTCTTCGGGACGTGCGGCAGGCGGTCGGTCCGGTCGGCGGTCGGGTCGGTGGTCGGGACGGCGCTCGGGTCTGCGGTCGGGGTGACGCCCGCGTCGCCGCTCGGGTCGGCGGCCAGGGGGAGACGGGCCGCGACCCGGAAGCCGCCGTCCGGCAGCGGCCCGGTGTCCAGCGTGCCGCCGGTCAACCGTACGCGTTCGCGCATGCCGACCAGCCCGTGACCCGTGCCGGTGGTCTCCAGCGGCGAAGTCCGCCCGGCCGCAGGGCCGTTGACCACCAGGACGGTCAGCCGGTCCGCGTGGGCGACCACCGAGACCCGCGTCCGCGCGCCGGGTGCGTGGCGCACGACGTTGGCCAGCGCCTCCTGCACGATGCGGTACGCGGAGAGGTCCACGGCGGGCGGTACGGTCCCGAGCCCGGCGGGCAGCGACAGCTCGGCGGGCACCCCCGCCCGTACGGTCGCCTCCACGAGCTGCTGCACCCGGTCGAGCCCCGGCTGCGGCGTCCGCTCGCCCTCCGTGCCGTCGCTGCGGAGCACCGAGAGCAGCCGCCGCATCTCCGTCAGGGACTCCCGGGCCCCGGCGGCGATCGTGGAGAACTCCTCGCGCGCGGCGTCCGGCAGCCCCTCGATCCGGTACGGCGCCGAGTCCGCCTGCACGGTGATCACCGACATGTGGTGGGCCACCACGTCGTGCAGCTCACGGGCGATCCGGGCGCGCTCCTCCAGCAGGGTCCTGCGGGCCCGTTCCGCCTCGCTGATGGTCTCCTGCTCGACCAGCCGGCGCTGTGCGTCGCCGCGTTCCCGCAGCGCGGCGCTGAGGACCAGGAAGAGCCCGCTGAGGACGAACAGCAGCAGATGGGTGCCGTCGCTGCTGCTCTGCGAGATCAGCTCGAAGAAGAGCCCGGCGAGGCCGGTGGCCAGCCAGACGGCGAGCAGGGTACGGCGCGATTCGCGCAGCCCCAGACAGATCATCAGCACCAGGTAGCCCACGATCACCATGGGCGTCCAGGGCCACGGCCGTCCGTCGGTGCCGTCGGCGCTCCGGAGCAGGATCCCGCCGACGACATCGGCGGCGAAGATGATCCACCACGCCTGGAGCGGCCGCGTCACGGCGAGCAGCAGCGGCGCGGTCTGCGCGGTGGCCAGCGCCCCCGACCAGCCGCCGCCGAGCCGGTAGTCCTGGCTGAGGACGGTGGTGGTGACGGGCAGCAGGGTGACGGTGAAGCCGAGGACGAGCACGTACGGGGTGCGCCGCTGCCACCGCCTGGGCGCGGTGGAGAGGAGCGGTTCGGTGGAGTCCGAGGGGGTCCGCAGCGCGTCGGCGAGCGACCGCGCGGTCGCCCGCAGGCTCCCCCGCGGCGGGGCGGGGCGCGCGGGGGACGGCGGTGTCGAGGAAGGCGGCGGCGGCGCGGCCGGCGGAGGCGGCGGGGGAACGGTACTCATGACCTGGTCAGCCTAGGCAGCGGCCGGATGACCCGCGTCATACCGGAGAGCCGGTCCGCGCCTCATACCCAGGTATGACCCGGGGCGCCGGGAAACCCCACGGCACACGCCGACCACACGCCCCCCCACGGCACACGCCGACCACAGCCCCTCCCCGTCCGCTCACAGCTCCGCCAGCAGCTCCGTCTTCTTCGCCGTGAACTCCTCGTCCGTCACCAGGCCCGCCTGGTGCAGCTCCCCGAGGTGTCTGATCCGGTCCGCGACGTCCGCCGGGTCGCGGCGGCCCGCCGGGGCCATCGCGAGGGCCGGGGCCGGCACCCGCTTCGCCGCGCCGCGTACCGCGGCCAGGACGGCGGCCGCGAACGGCAGCGACTCGTGGACCGGGCCGTAGCCGAGCCCGAAGACGACCGCGGCCGGGTCGTGGTCGGCCTCGCCCGATCCGGAGCCCGCCGTGCCGTGTCCGTCGCGCGGGAGCAGGCGCAGGTATCCGTCGAAGAGTTCGGGGGAGCGCCACTCGACGCCCTCCAGCTCCGTGACGGCCAGACGCTGGTCACCCGCCTTCCACTTCGTGGAGGAGGCGCCCGTCCAGAACCACCGGAACGAGACCGTCGTACCGTCGAAGGACGCCTTGCCGTCGTACGCCTTGAAGTGCAGCGGCGCCGCGGGCGCCGCCACCAGATAGCGTTCCGCGGGCTCGTCGGGCGCCTCTCCCCGGTCCTCGCGCCGCCGCCGCGCGGCGGTGAGCGCGGCGCGCAGCTCGTCGGCGTAGTACTCGGCGAGGGTCTCGGACTCGGCGGGCAGCACCAGCCGGTACGGATCGCCGCTCTCCCTGAGCTGGCCGGCCGCGGCCTCCGTGAGCGGGTCGGCGCCCGGTCTCGGCACGGCACGCAGGACGACCGTCCCCCGCTTGCCCGGAGTGAGCGTCACCGATGACAACGCCTCGTGAGGGATACGGCGTTCGCCCAGCGCCGAGAGGAGCTTCGGCGTCCGTATCCCCCGTTCGAAGCGGATGAGCACGCTGTCGCTGTCGAACTCCCAGGTGGCATGAATCCCCGCAAGCACATCACCCATGTGCCTCATCGTAGGCGTCGCGCGCCCCGGCGTCGCCTGCCGAAGAGGGGGAATTCTACGCGCGTCAGGCCGCGCGGGGCCCCTCGTGCCCCCGGGAGCGGGTGGTCTACGGCCGCTGACTATCCGGCCATCGTCTCGCCGTCGTAGACGATGCCGCTCCGGCACGACCCGGCGCCGTCCGCGCACGTCACGGCGCGGTACGAACCGACTCCGATGTCCGCGAAGTTGTGCAGGCTCTCCGTGCCCGGCTCGAAGTAACCGGCGTGCCCGACCGCGCCCGCGGCCGAGAGCACCCGGGCGCCGAACGCCCGCGTCACCGGGTCGGCGCCGTGGCCGAGCCCGCCGACGGCGAGGTACGGCACGTCCTGGATCCAGTCGTCGCGGTCCCGCATGGCCCACACCCGCGCGCCGGTGCTGAGCTGCGCCGCGTTCTCCACGCGCATGCCGGGGCTGCCCGCGACCGCGACGTCCGTGACCCGGTCGGGCAGGGCGCGCGCGGCGACCCCGCACACCACGGAGCCGTAGCTGTGGCAGAAGAGCGAGACCTTCGACCGGCCGGGCAGCGCGGCGGTGAGCGCGGTGAGCCGTACGGCGCCGTCCTCCGCGAGCTTCCCGATGGCCGCGTCCACGCCGAGGCCGGCGGGGGAGGTGTAGTCGGCCCAGGCGATGACGGCGGTACGGGTGCCGGGGTCGGCCCGGCGTTCGGCGGAGTACAGGGACTCGGCCATGCCCACGGGCGCCGCGTACCTGCGGTTCTCGCGCTCGAAGGTCAGGAGGTTGGTGTCGACTCCGGGCACCACGACCGAGACGCGCTGGGCCCGGTCGAGATCGCCCAGGACCTCGGCCACCCGGCCCGGGCCCGACGGGTCGAACGCGAGGATCTGCCGGTCGCCGCCGAGGAGTGACTCGTACCGGTGCATGCGGCGGCCCGCGAGTTGACGGCCGTCGCCGGAGAGCCTGCTGTCGTGCATCCGGTGTTCCTCGACCGTCCGCGCCTGTGCCAGCGCGACCCGGTTGGCCCGGTAGCGCAGGGCGGCCGGGGCACCGTTGAGATTGCCGACGGCGAGCGGATATCTGTCCGCGAGCCGGGACTGCTGAGCGGTGTCGAGGGAGGCGAAGAACGCGGACAGGGTCTTGGAGGGCCCGGTCGGATCAGGCAGGTGACGGGCACCGATCCGGCCCCGCTCCCAGGCGTTGAAGGCGGCGGTCAGGGGCTCGCCGGGGCCGCGCTGATGCTGCACGGCGGTCCATCCGGTGGTCGCCAGCATCATGAAGACGACCGCGAGGGCGAGCAGCGCGCGCCACACGCTCAGCGTGGGGGTGGAGTCGAAGGAAGTCACTGCTTCTCACCCTAGAGCGCGCGCGGGGGGCCTCGCGACGAGCGTGAGACACATCACCGGCGGCGGAGGATTGAACCAACGGTAACCTCACCGATCGTGCAGCGGGAGTGCACGCTCCGGCGCATAGGAGCGCGTGGGGGAGTGCGTGGGGAGTGAGTTCCGCACGGCGGTGAGCAACGGGTGCCGTCCCTGCGGGGAATCTCCGCCCTTCCCGCGCGGTTTCTCTGCCGTTTCTCCGCATTTTCCCCCGAACGGCCCTTGCGTGACGCGCGGCGATGTGGGAGGTGATATGAGCGCGGCGGGTCGGCCAGGGCGGCCGGGTCGGCCGGGGCGGCCGCGGGGTCGGGGCGGCCGCGGGGTCGGCCTCGCCCGATCCGGAGCCCGCCGTCGGTCAGTCCCAGTCGTCCACCAGGAGCCGCGGGGTGAGCTGGTCGAGATACGCCTCGGTCAGCCGGCCGAGACCCGCCACGCCGGAGTCCTCGCCGCGGCCCCACATCCGCCCGGACGCCCGCATCACACCCGTGAACGCGGCGACCGCCACCCGGGGTCTCGGGTCGGTGTCGACGTCGAGGCTCTCGCGGTCCGCGATGAGCCGGGCGACCCCTTCCTCCAGATCGGAGGAGCGGCGCAGATGGGCGGCGAGCAGGACCGGGGTCGACTCGATCATCCGGTACGAGTCCATGTACAGCTCCACCGTCACGACGGACTCGATCGTGTCGCCCACGCCGTCCCAGACGGACGACACGGCGTTGCGCATCGCCTCGAACGGGCCCTCCGCGGCGGGCCGGGCGCGCAGCGCCTCGACGAACTTCGACTCCACCAGATCGACCATGGCGAAGGCGGCCTCCTCCTTGCTGGCGAAGTAGCGGAAGAACGTCCGCTGGGAGACCTCCACCGCGTCCGCGATCTCGTCGACGGTGGTCCGCTCGTACCCCTGGGTGGTGAACAGTTCGAGTGCCACCCGGAGCAGGCACTCCCGGGTGCGCTGCTTCTTGCGGGCACGCAGTCCGGTCACCGCGGAAACCTCACCTTCGGAATCTCGCTCCCACCGCTTTCCTTACCGGGGAGCAAAATGACAGTTACTGACGTGTGAATTGGTTTGTCAACTGTCAGTGGCTGACACTACCGTTCCCGGTATGACTAGTCAGACCACTGTCGACAAGGCGCCTCCGACCCCGGAACCCCCGGAAAAGACGCCGTCCAAGGGGCGGCGCGGCCACCCTTGGCTGACTCTCTTCTCCGTGGCGATAGGCGTCATGATGGTGGCGCTCGACGGCACCATTGTCGCCATCGCCAATCCGGCCATCAAAACCGACCTCGGCGCGTCGTTCGCCGACGTCCAGTGGATCACCAACGGCTACTTCCTGGCGCTCGCCGTGGCGCTGATCACCGCGGGCAAGCTGGGCGACCGCTTCGGTCACCGGCAGACCTTCCTCATCGGTGTCACCGGCTTCGCCGCCGCCTCCGGGGCCATCGGGCTCTCCCACAGCATCTCCCTCGTGATCACCTTCCGGGTGCTCCAGGGGCTCTTCGGGGCGCTGCTGATGCCGGCCGCGCTCGGTCTGCTGCGGGCCACTTTCCCGGCCGAGAAGCTCAACATGGCCATCGGTATCTGGGGCATGGTCATCGGTGCCTCGACCGCCGGAGGGCCGATCCTCGGCGGCGTGCTGGTCGAGCACGTGAACTGGCAGTCCGTCTTCTTCATCAACGTGCCGGTGGGCGTGGCCGCCCTCGTCCTCGGCACGCTGATCCTGCTCGACCACCGCGCGCAGAACGCCCCGAAGTCCTTCGACATCCTCGGCATCGTGCTGCTCTCCGCCGCCATGTTCGCCCTGGTGTGGGCGATCATCAAGGCCCCCGAGTGGGGCTGGGGATCCGGCACGACCTGGCTGTACATCGCGGGGGCGCTGATCTGCTTCGGCGGCTTCGCCTACTGGGAGACGAGGGTCGCGGAGCCGCTGGTCCCGCTGGCGCTCTTCCGCTCCGTACCGCTCTCCGCCGGTGTGGTGCTGATGGTGCTGATGGCCATCGCCTTCCTGGGCGGGCTCTTCTTCGTCACCTTCTACCTCCAGAACGTGCACGGCATGAGCCCGGTCGACGCCGGTCTCCATCTCCTGCCGCTCACCGGGATGATGATCGTGGGATCGCCGCTCGCCGGGGTGCTCATCACCAAGGTGGGACCGCGGATCCCGCTGGCCGGCGGTATGGCGTTCACCGCCGCGGCCATGTTCGGCATGTCCACCCTGGGCACGGACACCAGCAGCCTCACCATGTCCGTCTGGTTCGCGATGCTCGGCTTCGGTCTCGCCCCCGTGATGGTCGGCGCGACCGAGGTCATCGTCGGCAACGCGCCCCTGGAGCTCTCCGGGGTGGCCGGCGGCATCCAGCAGTCCGCCATGCAGATCGGCGGCAGCCTCGGTACGGCCGTGCTCGGCGCCGTGATGGCCTCGAAGGTCTCCAACGACCTGCCGGGCAACTGGACCGAGGCCGGGCTGCCCCCGCTCACCGCCGCCCAGTCCGGCCAGGCGACCGAGGCCGTCCAGGTCGGGATGGCGCCCGTGACCCCCGACATGCCGCCCGCGGTCGCCCAGCAGATCACGGCCGTCGCCCACGACACCTTCATGTCCGGCATGGGGCTGGCCTGCCTCGTCGCGGCCGCAGTCGCCGTCGTGGCGGTCTTCGTCGCCCTGCTGACGAAGCGCGGCGACAACGCGGACGCCGCGGGCGGAGGAGTTCACATCTGACGTCAGCCTCCGGGTGACCCGGCGTCAACATCACGCCCATGACAGCCCCGCCGGAAGGTTCCGGCGGGGCTGTCGCCTATCCGGGTGGAGGGCGGCCCCACCCCCTTCCGGCGATGCTCAGTCGCAGGTCAGAGTGGTGGCGGCCGAGATCGCGGCACGCGGTCCCGGCAGCACACGACACACGACACCTGACTGCACGACACGTGTACCGCACGGCACGAGACCGCGCGACACGAGACCGCACGACACATGACACGGGGGCCGAACGAGATGACCGAGCAGCGCACCACCACGACCACCAACCACAGGACCGCTCCCCGTACGGCGGCCTTCCGCCGTACGGCCGGGACCGTCGGCGCCGCCGTCGGGGCGCTCACCCTCGCCGCCCTGCTCCCCGGGACCGGCACCGCCGCGCCGGCGGCGGCGCGGGCCGTGCCGCCGCGCCTCGGGACGTGCGCGGCGGGCGAGCTGTGCCTCTGGGAGAAGGACGACTTCAAGGGCGCCCGGCAGACCTACGAGCTCTCCGGGACCGACATCGACAGCTGTGTGCCGCTTCCCGCCGGCACCACTGCCCACTCCCTCGCCAACCGCACCGGCCGCCCCGTGACCACGTACCAGTCCGCCACCTGCGGGGAGACCGGCGAGTTCGAGACGTACCCCGGCACCGGCACCTGGCTGCCCAGCTCCCCGTACCGGGTGAGGGCTTTCAAGATCTGGGAGCGATGACCGGCCGGCACCGTACGCCGGAGGGCGGCGGCACCGTTCCGGCCCCGCCGCCCTCACGACGTACTGCTGATCTTCCGCGGTCCGCTGATCTTCGGCGGCAGCGCCCGCGGCACTCCCCGCGGTCAGGCGTCGCCGCCCGCCGCCCCCGGGTCCGCCGCCGACGCGTCCAGGAGCTGGTAGCGGTCCACCGCCTGCTTCAGCGCGGACCGGTCGACCTTGCCCTCCCTGGCCAGCTCGGTCAGCACCCCGAGCACGATCGACTCCGCGTCGATGTGGAAGAAACGACGGGCCGCGCCGCGCGTGTCCGCGAAGCCGAAACCGTCCGCGCCCAGCGACTGGTACGTACCGGGCACCCAGCGCGCGATCTGGTCCGGCACGGAGCGCATCCAGTCCGAGACCGCCACGAACGGGCCCTGCGCGCCGGAGAGCTTCCGCGTCACGTACGGGACGCGCTGCTCCTCCTCCGGGTGCAGCAGGTTGTGCCGCTCCACCTCGACGGCCTCACGGCGCAGCTCGTTCCAGGACGTGGCCGACCAGACGTCGGCCCTGACGTTCCACTCCTCGGCGAGGATCCGCTGCGCCTCGATCGCCCACGGCACGGCCACACCGGACGCCATGATCTGCGCCGGAATCTCGCCCCGCTCGGCCGGCCGGTAGCGGTGGATGCCCTTGAGGATGCCGTCGACATCCACGTCGGCGGGCTCGGCGGGGTGCCGGACCGGCTCGTTGTAGACCGTGAGGTAGTAGAAGATGTCCTCGCTCTCGGGCCCGTACATCCTGCGCAGACCGTCCTGCACGATGTACGCGATCTCGAAGCCGAACGCCGGGTCGTAGGCGACACAGCCCGGGTTGGTCGAGGCCAGCAGATGCGAGTGGCCGTCGGCGTGCTGGAGACCTTCGCCGGTCAGCGTCGTACGGCCGGCGGTCGCGCCCAGCACGAAACCGCGCGCGAGCTGGTCGGCCATCTGCCAGAACTGGTCACCGGTCCGCTGGAAACCGAACATCGAGTAGAAGACGTACACCGGGATCAGCGGCTCGCCGTGCGTGGCGTACGCGGAGCCCGCCGCGATCAGCGACGCCGTGCACCCCGCCTCGGAGATGCCGTCGTGCAGCAGCTGCCCGGTCGGCGACTCCTTGTACGCGAGCAGCAGCTCACGGTCGACGGACTCGTACTGCTGGCCCAGCGGGTTGTAGATCTTGGCGCTCGGGAAGAACGAGTCCATCCCGAACGTGCGGTACTCGTCGGGCGCGATCAGCACGAAGCGCCTGCCGATCTCCTTGTCCCGCATCAGGTCCTTGAGCAGCCGGACGAACGCCATGGTGGTGGCGATCGACTGCTGCCCGGAGCCCTTCTTCACCGCCGCGTAGGTCTTGTCGCCGGGGAGCGTCAGCGGCTTCGCGCGGACGACCCGGGTCGGTACGTACCCGCCCAGCGACCTGCGCCGGTCGTGCATGTACTGGATCTCCTCCGAGTCCCTGCCCGGGTGGTAGTAGGGCGGCAGCCCGTCCTCCAGCTGCCGGTCGGTGATCGGCAGGTGCAGCCGGTCCCGGAAGCCCTTGAGGTCGGCGACGGTGAGCTTCTTCATCTGGTGGGTCGCGTTGCGGCCCTCGAAGTTCGGCCCGAGCGTCCAGCCCTTGACGGTCTGCGCGAGGATCACCGTCGGCTGGCCCTGGTGCGCCTTGGCCGCCGCGTACGCCGCGTACACCTTCCGGTGGTCGTGGCCGCCGCGTCCGAGGTGCAGGATCTGGTCGTCGGTCATGTTCTCGACCATGGCGCGCAGCCGCTGGTCGTCGCCGAAGAAGTGGTCGCGGATGTACGCGCCGGTCTCCGTGGCGTACGTCTGGAACTGCCCGTCCGGCGTGGTGTTCAGCCGGTTGACCAGCACGCCGTCGCGGTCCTGCGCCAGCAGCGGGTCCCACGAGCGGTCCCAGACCAGCTTGATGACGTTCCAGCCGGCCCCGCGGAACTGCGACTCCAGCTCCTGGATGATCTTGCCGTTGCCGCGAACCGGGCCGTCCAGGCGCTGGAGATTGCAGTTCACGACGAAGGTCAGATTGTCCAGGCCCTCACGGGCGGCGATGGAGAGCTGTCCCAGCGATTCGGGCTCGTCCATCTCGCCGTCGCCGAGATAGGCCCACACATGGGAGGCGGAGGTGTCGGCGATCCCGCGCGCCGCCATATAGCGGTTCATCCGGGCCTGGTAGATCGCGCCGAGCGGGCCGAGCCCCATCGAGACGGTGGGGAACTCCCAGAAGTCCGGCATCAGACGCGGGTGCGGATAGCTGGACAGCCCGTACGGCGCCTTCGACTTCTCCTGGCGGAACGCGTCCAGCCGGCTCTCGCTGAGGCGGTCCAGCAGGAAGGCGCGGGCGTAGATGCCGGGGGAGGCGTGGCCCTGGAAGAAGATCTGATCGCCGCCGTCGCCGCCGTCCTTGCCGCGGAAGAAGTGGTTGAAGCCCACGTCGTACAGGGAGGCGGAGGAGGCGAAGGTGGCGATGTGGCCGCCGACCCCGATCCCCGGGCGCTGGGCGCGCGAGACCATGACCGCGGCGTTCCAGCGGGTCGCGTTGAGGATCTTGCGCTCGATCTCCTCGTTGCCGGGGAAGAACGGCTCGTCCTTGGTGGCGATGGTGTTGACGTAGTCCGTACTGCGCATCTCGGGTACGGCCACGCGCTTCTCGCGCGCCCGCTCGATCAGCCGGAGCATCAGATACCGGGCACGCTCACGGCCTCGCTCGTCGACGGCGGCGTCGAGTGAGTCGAGCCACTCCTGGGTCTCTTCGGGATCGAAGTCCGGGACCTGGCTGGGAAGGCCGCCAATGATGATCGGATTGCGATCGGATCCGGAAGCCACGCTTGTCCTTCGCTTGGTCGGTCGTGTCGTGCCCTGCACACGGACGATGCGGTGCACGCGGTCGGGATACTGCTGCGCGGGGGAACGTACGCCGCATCCATCGTGCTACCGCGACGACGGAAACGTCATCTCTACCGAGCGGTAACCCCAATTCTCCAGGAAATTCCTGGCTGCGGGGCCGCTCGGGGCCGGTTCCCGCAACGATCAAATCGCAACCTTACGCCCATCCCGTCCAAGCGTTCCGTTCGGTCGTTCGGGCCGGATTGGCGCACCGAAACGGCATACCATGGCAAAGAAGGAGGAAACGTGTGGCCCCGGTCATGCGCGGTGGGATCGAAGTGACGGGAGATGCGACGAAGGCGCCCGGAACGTCACCGTTTCGGCGGTCTCGGCGGCCGGGTACTTGCGCGATCCGCCCCGCCCGTGTGGACTACGGCCAATGCCCCGCGTACGCGCGCGGCCCGAAGCGTTTAATCGAAACATGATCAGGAGGCAATCCGTGAGCGCGACCGCGGACCACGCGGAGGAGCGGACCAACCTTGCCGTAAGGCTTGGGTTCGAGCCCGGACAGGTGGTCCAGGAGATCGGCTACGACGATGACGTCGACCAGGATCTCCGCGAGTCCATCGAGGCCATCACCGGCCAGGATCTTGTCGACGAGGACTACGACGACGTGGCCGACGCCGTCGTCCTGTGGTTCCGGGACGAGGACGGCGACCTTACGGACGCGCTGGTGGACGCCATCGGTCTGATCGAGGACGGCGGAGTGATCTGGCTGCTGACGCCGAAGACCGGCCGTGACGGCTACGTCGAACCGAGCGACGTCAACGAGGCGTCCCAGACCGCGGGCCTGTCCCAGACCAGGAGCGTCAACGCGGGCAAGGACTGGACCGGCAGCCGGCTTGTCACGCCCAAGGCGGCCAAGAGCAAGCGCTGACTGACGCCGCCCGGGCCCTGCCCGAGGCGCGTACATGACCCGGCAGCCCCCGATGTCGCCACCGGCACCGGCGGAGCAGCGTTGAAGGCCCCCCGCCGATCTCGTCGGCGGGGGGCCCTTGCGTAGGCTCGGGGGCACACAGGCGCGTGGTCCTGACGCCGCCCCTGGCGTCAGGACCGATCCGCCGAGCCATTCGAAAGGACGTGCATCCATGGCGATCGAGGTCGGCACCCCTGCCCCGGACTTCGAGCTGAAGGACAACCACGGGCGGACCGTGCGGCTGTCCGACTACCGCAAGGCCGACGCGGCCGGCGGCGCCAAGAACGTGGTGCTGCTCTTCTACCCCTTCGCCTTCACCGGCGTGTGCACGGGCGAGCTCTGCGCCCTGCGCGACGAGCTGCCCACGTTCGTCAACGACGACACCCAGCTGCTCGCCGTCTCCAACGACTCCGCCCACACCCTGCGCGTCTTCGCCGAGCAGGAGGGCCTGGAGTACCCGCTGCTGTCGGACTTCTGGCCGCACGGCGAGGTCTCGCGCGCCTACGGCGTCTTCGACGAGGAGAAGGGGTGCGCCGTACGCGGCACCTTCATCATCGACAAGGAGGGCGTCGTGCGCTGGACCGTCGTCAACGCGCTGCCCGACGCCCGGGACCTCGGCGAGTACGTCAAGGCGCTCGCGTCGCTCTGACGCGACATCCGATACCGGCCGTCGAAATCGCACGATGGCCGGGAACCGGTCACTAGGATCCAGTCGTTGATCGGATGCCAACGCTTCAAACATAGGGAGGACTCGTGGGAGTCAGCCTCAGCAAGGGCGGAAACGTCTCGCTGACCAAGGCCGCGCCCAACCTGACCGCGGTCACCGTGGGTCTGGGCTGGGACGCACGTTCCACCACCGGAGCCGACTTCGACCTCGACGCCAGCGCCCTGCTGACGAACGCCGAGGGCAAGGTCGCCGTCGACGGCAACTTCATCTTCTTCAACAACCTGAAGAGCCCCGACGGCTCCGTCGAGCACACCGGGGACAACCTCACCGGCGAGGGCGAGGGCGACGACGAGGCGATCAAGGTCAATCTGGCCACGGTCCCCGCCGACGTCGAGAAGATCGTCTTCCCTGTCTCGATCTACGAGGCGGAGAGCCGCCAGCAGTCCTTCGGCCAGGTCCGCAACGCGTTCATCCGCGTGGTCAACCAGGCCGACAACAACGAGCTGGCGCGGTACGACCTGAGCGAGGACGCCTCGACGGAGACCGCGATGGTCTTCGGCGAGCTGTACCGCAACGGCGCGGAGTGGAAGTTCCGCGCCATCGGCCAGGGGTACGCCTCGGGCCTGCGCGGCATCGCCCAGGACTTCGGCGTCAACGTCTGAGCCGTCCGCCGTTCACCAAGCCCCGTCTCCGGCGCCGCACATTTCTGTGCGGCGCCGGACGCGTCCCGGGTTCGTACCGGTCCCGCGGAGTAGGTGCGCGAGCACGGGCGGGAACGGCATGATCTCGGTACGGGTACGAATCGCATGTATCGGGAACGGAGCGGGCAGGACGTCAGGCGCGTCCCGCCTGCCAGCACGGCACGAACACCACCTCGGGGAGGACTCACCATCATGGGCGTCACACTCGCCAAGGGAGGCAATGTCTCCCTCTCCAAAGCCGCACCCAACCTCACCCAGGTGTTGGTCGGGCTCGGCTGGGACGCACGTTCCACCACCGGAGCCGACTTCGACCTCGACGCCAGCGCGCTGCTCTGCCAGTCAGGACGGGTGCTCGGCGACGAGTTCTTCATCTTCTACAACAACCTGACGAGCCCCGAAGGCTCGGTCCAGCACACCGGCGACAACCTGACGGGTGAGGGCGAGGGCGACGACGAATCGCTGATCGTCGATCTCTCCCAGGTCCCGGCCCATTGCGACAAGATCGTTTTTCCGGTCTCGATCCACGACGCCGACAACCGGGGCCAGACCTTCGGCCAGGTCGCCAATGCCTTCATCCGGGTCGTCAACCAGGCCGACGGCCAGGAACTCGCCCGCTACGACCTCAGCGAGGACGCCTCCACGGAGACCGCGATGATCTTCGGCGAACTGTACCGCTATGGCGGTGAGTGGAAGTTCCGTGCAGTTGGTCAGGGGTACGCGTCGGGCCTCAGGGGCATCGCTCTAGACTTTGGGGTCAACGTTTCGTAAAGCAGTACGCTGCGCGGGGGAAAACCCGTTAATCACCAGATGGGGTAGGCAGTGATCCTGAAAACCTTCGGCTGGTCGTTCGCCATCACGGCGATCGGCCTGGCCTTCGCGGCCTGGCAGTGGGGGTGGGAGGCGTTCGGGATCGTACTGATCCTCTCCATCCTTGAGATCTCGCTCTCCTTCGACAACGCGGTCGTCAACGCCGGGATCCTGAAGAAGATGAATGCCTTCTGGCAGAAGATCTTCCTCACCATCGGCATCCTCATCGCCGTGTTCGGTATGCGACTGGTCTTCCCCGTCGTGATCGTCGCCATCAGCGCCAAGGTCGGGCCGATCGAGGCCGTCCAGCTGGCGATGGACAATCCAGGCCGGTACGAGGACCTGGTCACCGACGCCCACCCGGCGATCGCGGCCTTCGGTGGCATGTTCCTGCTGATGATCTTCCTGGACTTCATCTTCGAGGACCGGGACATCAAGTGGCTCGGCTGGCTGGAGCGCCCGCTGGCCAAGCTCGGCAAGGTCGACATGCTGTCGGTCTGCGTCGCGCTGATCGTCCTGCTGGTCGCGGCGATGACCTTCGCGACCAACGCGCACACCAGCACCGGGTACACCGACAAGTCGGCCACCGTACTGCTGGCGGGGATCGCCGGTCTGATCACGTACCTCGTCGTGGGCGGTCTCTCGGGCTACTTCGAGGACAAGCTCGAAGAAGAGGAGGAGCGCGAGCAGGAAGAGGAGGAGAAGGCCAAGGCCGAGGGCAAGCAGGTCTCCGCGGTCGGCCTGGCCGGCAAGGCGGCGTTCTTCCTCTTCCTCTACCTGGAGGTCCTGGACGCGTCCTTCTCCTTCGACGGCGTGATCGGTGCCTTCGCCATCACGAACCACATCTTCTGGATGGCGCTGGGTCTCGGTATCGGCGCGATGTACGTCCGCTCGCTGACGGTGTACCTGGTCCGCCAGGGAACGCTGGACGACTATGTCTACCTGGAGCACGGCGCACACTATGCGATCGGTGCGCTGGCCGCGATCCTGCTCATCACCATCGAGCACTCCATCAACGAGATCGTCACGGGTCTGGTCGGCGTGATTCTCATCGCCGCCTCCTTCTGGTCCTCCGTGCGCCGTAACAAGGCGCTCGAAGCGGAAGGCGGCGACAAGGACCCCGACGGGGACAAGACGGCGCTCCAGGTCTGAGCGCATGCTCCGGTGAGCCCTCTCGTGAGCCGGTGCTCAGGGGTGTGACACGGAGCGGATCCAGGGAACCCTGTGAACGGGGCGGCCAGAAGGCGGGAGCCTACCGGCCGCCCCGTTGTTCCGTGCCGATATGACCATTCGTTGGCAAGCAGACGACGAGCAGATGACAGGAGCGGGGTGGGGGGCATGGCCTTCTGGGACAACCTGTGGCAAGGGCAAAGGGCATCGCAATTCGATTCGGGCAGTGCGTCCAACTCCATCGAACTGACCAAGCGGCGCCCGACGATCTCGCTCTCCAAGCAGGGCGCGGCGACCGGGAACCTCCGGGTCAACCTCTCCTGGCAGATGCGCACCTCAGACATCGGGGGGCGCTCACGCCAGAGCGGCAAGATCCTGGGCAACCCGCTCAAGCTCTTCAAGCCCGAGGTCGTCCAGGCCCACACACAGGGCGTGGTCAACGTCGACCTGGACCTCGGCTGCATGTACGAGCTGACGGACGGCAGCAAAGGCGTCGTACAGCCCCTCGGCAACTTCCTCGGGGACCTGAACGACCCGCCGTACGTGAAGCTCAGCGGCGACGACCGGTTCGGCGCGGGCTCGGGGGAGACCGTGTACGTCAACCTCGACAACCGCGACGAGATCAAGCGCCTGCTGTTCTTCGTCTACATCTACGACCAGACGCCCGCGTTCAACCGCACGCACGCGCATGTGACGCTCTACCCGAGCAACGGCCCGCGGATCGAGATCGACCTCGACGACGACGAGCCGCAGGCCAGGTCCTGCGCGGTGTTCTCGCTGCAGAACGTCAAGGGCGACCTGGTCGTCCGCCGCGAGGTGAAGTACGTGTACGGCTTCCAGGCCGAGCTGGACCGGCTGTACGGCTGGGGCCTCCAGTGGGGCCGCGGCTACAAGGCGAAGACCTGAGAGCCGGCCTTGAGGGGTCGCAACGGCCGGTGCGGCCCCGTACGCCGGGGCGCACCACCGGCGCGCGGGCTACTGGCGGGCGAACTGCGGGCCCATCGGGGGCAGCCGGAAGTGCGGATCCGGGGCGGGCGCCGCGGCGGGGGCCGGCTGCGGATAGCCGTACGCGGGCTGGGGCCCCGGCGCCGAGACGGGCTGCGGATAGCCGTACGGCGGCTGGGCCGTGGGCAGGGCGGGCTGCGGGTAGCCGTACCCGGGAGGCCCCGCCGGGGGCGGCGGGAGCTGCGCCGCGGGCTGCGTGACCGCGGTGTCGCCCACCGGACGGCCCCCGGGGTGGGACGTGGCGTCCGGACCGCCGTGGAACACCGTGGCGTCGTCGTCCGTCGTGGCCACGCCCTCCTCGGCGCCGTCCGCCCCGGCGGCCTCCTCCGTGTCGTCGACCGAGATGCCGAACGCGGTGGCGAGCCCGATCAGCCCGGTCGGATACCCCTGCCCCACGGCGCGGAACTTCCAGCCGTCCCCGCGCCGGTACAGCTCGCCGCAGATGATCGCGGTCTCCTCGCCGGTCTCCGGCTGCACGTCGAAGACGGCCAGCGGCTCCCCGTCGGCCGCGCCCGCGTCGTACAGCATGATCCGCAGATCGCTCACGTGGTGGAAGCTCGCGCCGTCCGAGGAGGCGGAGAGCATGACCTGCTCGACCGAGGGGTCGAGCGCGGCGAGATCCGCCTCGACGGAGTCGGTCAGCCACTCACCGACCTGCTTCTTGGGCAGCCGGCGCACCACCCCGGACGGATGCCTCGGCTGGTTGTAGAAGACGAAGTCCTCGTCGGACCTGACCCGGCCGCCGGAGCCCAGCAGCAGCGCCGAGGCGTCCACATCAGGGACCCCGGCGCCGGGCGACCAGCGCAGCACGGCTCGTACGGCCATGGCGTCGAGGGGGACGTTCGAGCCCTTGAGCATCGCGTGCGTCATACCGGCCATCCTGCCTTCCCAGCGCCCACCGGGACAACGTGGAGGCCGCTCCTCCACGGTCCGCGCCGCCGGCCGTACGGCCGGTACGCCGGTGGAACCACCGAGAAGCAGACGAGTTACCAGGATTTCATGCGCCCGGGGAACTCTTGACACCCGGCCATACGTACTATTACCGGCCATGCAGGCCAACAGGCCGAAGCGGCAGTACGGGGGATTCACATGCGTCATTTCGGGCATATCCCGCCCGCTGTCCGGCAGGGCCTGTTCCACCGGGAACCATGCGAGTTCACCGACGGATCCCCCGCCGGGCTGCTCTCCGTCGCGCTCGGGGCCACCCTCTACAGCCCCGCGACCCGGCCCCGGCTCGCCGACGACGTACTGAAGCAGGCCGGCCGCGGCGTCGTCTCCATGGTGCTCTGCCTGGAGGATTCCATCCACGACGCCGAGGTCGAGGGCGCCGAGGCCAACCTGGTGCGCCAGTTCGCCGAGCTCGCCGACCTCGCCGAGCGGGGCACCGAGACACCGCTGCTCTTCATCCGCGTCCGCGAGCCGGACCAGATCCCCGACCTCGTCCGGCGCATGGGCACCTCCGTCCGCCTGCTGTCCGGATTCGTACTCCCCAAGTTCACCGAGGAACGCGGCACCCCCTTCCTGGAGGCCCTCGCCGAGGCGGAGGCCGCCTGCGGACGCACGCTGTACGCGATGCCCGTCCTCGAATCGCCCGAACTCCTCCACCTGGAGACCAGGACCGAGACACTCACCGGCATCGCCAACGCCGTCGACAAGTACCGCGAACGGGTGCTCGCGCTGCGCCTCGGCGTCACCGACTTCTGCTCGGCGTACGGGCTGCGCCGCTCGCCCGACATGACGGCGTACGACGTACGGATCGTCGCCGGGGTCATCGCGGACGTCGTCAACGTCCTGGGCCGCGCCGACGGCACGGGCTTCACGATCACGGGCCCCGTCTGGGAGTACTTCCGGCTGCAGGAGCGCATGTTCAAGCCGCAGCTCCGCCGCAGCCCCTTCCTCGAAGGGCGCGCCGAGGAGCTGCGTACGGCCCTGATCGAGCACGACCTCGACGGCCTGCTGCGCGAGATCGAACTCGACCGCGCCAACGGGCTCCTGGGCAAGACCTGCATCCACCCGTCGCATGTGCCGCCCGTGCACGCGCTGTCGGTCGTCAGCCATGAGGAGTTCAGCGACGCCCAGGACATCCTGCGCCCCGAGCGGGGCGGCGGCGGGGTGCTGCGGTCGGCGTACACGAACAAGATGAACGAGGTGAAGCCGCACCGCGCCTGGGCCGAGCGCACCCTCCGGCGGGCCGAGGTCTTCGGCGTCGCCCGCGAGGACGTCGGCTTCGTGGAGCTGCTGACGGCCGGACTCGCGGAATGAGCGGCCCTGGACGCAGCATCACAGGAACCGCTGACCGGGCGAGGACCGCTGACACGGATACGGCGAGGACCGCTGGCACGGATACGGCGAGGACCGCTGACACGGATACGGCGAGGGTCACCGACACGGAGGAGAACACCGGCATGGTCTGGTCCGGCACATGGGTGGCCGAGCGGCTGGGCGTCGAGCTGACCGGCGACGACGGGCTGCGCGAACTGCTCGGCCTCGCCCTGCGCCGCAACCCCCGGCGCGCGCATCTCCTCGTCTCGAACGTGCTGGGCAAGCACGTGCCGCAGAGCCCCGCCGTCGTCCACGGCACGGGCGTCCGGCTCGGCACGCGCGTACGGGAGCTGCTGGGCGCGGAGGCCGGACGGGCCGTGGTGCTCGGTTACGCGGAGACCGCGACCGGCCTCGGCCACGCGGTCGCCGACGGGGTGCGGGACGCGACGTATCTGCACTCCACGCGCCGGATGGTCGCGGGCGTGGCGACCGCGGGCGGCTTCGAGGAGTCGCACTCGCACGCCACCTCCCACCTGCTGCTGCCGGAGGACCCCGGGCTGCTGGCCTCGGAAGGGCCGCTGGTCCTCGTCGACGACGAGTTCTCCACCGGCAACACCGTCCTGAACACGATCCGGGCCCTGCACGACCGCTACCCCCGGCGGTGGTACGTGATCGTCGCCCTGGTCGACATGCGGTCGGCGGCCGACCAGGGGCGGCTCGCCGAGTTCGCCGGTGAGATCGGGGCGCGCGTCGACCTGGTGACCCTGGCCTCCGGTACGGTCCGGCTCCCGGACGGCGTGCTGGAGAAGGGCCAGGCGCTGGTGGCCCGGCACGAGGCGCCGGCGCCGGTTCCGGTGCCGGTCCCCGTCCCGGGGCAGCGCCCGGCGGCGGGCGCCCCGGAGCGCGCCTCCCGGACGTCCCGGGTCGCCCTGGAGTGGCCGGCCGGGGTCCCGGACGGCGGCCGGCACGGCTTCACCCCCGCCCACCGGACGAGCCTGGAGACGGCGCTGCCCGCGATGGCGCGCGCCCTCGCCACCGAACTGGGCGACGTCCGGCGCGTACTCGTCCTCGGCTTCGAGGAGCTGATGTACGCGCCGCTCCGGCTGGCCGGGGAGCTGGAGCGTACGTACGAGACCGAGAGCGAGACTGGGGCCGGGCACGGCGCCGCGGCCCCGGAGGTGCGCTACTCGACCACGACGCGCTCGCCCGTGCTGGCCGTCGACGACCCTGGTTACGCGATACGCAGCCGCCTGGTCTTCCCCGCCCACGACACCGTCACGGCCGAGGACGGCGGCGACCGGTACGCGTACAACGTCGCGGGCGGCGGTTTCGACGCCGTCGTCGCGGTGGTCGACTCCGTCGCCGACACCCCCGCGCTGCACGCCCCCGGCGGCCTCCTCGCCCGCCTCGCCGAGCACACGCCCCGCGTGATCCTCGCCGTGATCCCCTCGTACACCCCCGCCGCCACTCCCGCCCCCGCCGCCACCTCCACGTACAGCCCAGAACGGCAGGAACCCGCCATGCTCCCCGACCCCCTCCGGGGCCCCGCCTTCTCCTCCTACGCCCCGCAGGACGTCGGCTGGCTCCTCCAGGACCTCTCGGACGTCGAGCTGGAGGCCCCGACGGAGGAGCGCGAGGAGGCCATCCAGAGCGGTGGCGCGCACTACGCGGAGTCCCTGCCCGTCGAGTACCAGCCGAGCGAGCGGTACCAGAAGCTGTTCGCCGCCGCCCTGGAGACCTCGGCGGCCCGGGTCGCCCGAGCCGTCGGCACGGTCACCGAGACGGTGCTCGCCGAGCGCTCACCCCGCCCCGTGCTGGTCTCGCTGGCCCGCGCCGGCACCCCCGTCGGTGTGCTGATGCGCCGCTGGGCCCAGCACCGCCACGGCCTGGACCTGCCGCACTACGCCGTCTCCATCGTGCGCGGCCGGGGCATCGACGCCAACGCCCTGCGCTGGCTCGCCGCCCACCACGACCCGGCCGACGTGGTCTTCGTCGACGGCTGGACCGGCAAGGGCGCCATCACCCGCGAACTGGCCGAGGCGCTGGCCGGGTTCGGCGGCTTCGACCCGGAGATCGCGGTCCTCGCCGACCCGGGCGGCTGCGTACGGACGTACGGCACCCGTGAGGACTTCCTCATCCCCTCCGCCTGCCTCAACTCCACGGTCTCCGGGCTGATCTCCCGTACGGTCCTCCGCGCCGACCTGGTCGGCCCGGACGACTTCCACGGCGCGAAGCACTACCGGGAGCTGGCCGGGGCCGATGTCTCGCAGCACTTCCTCGACACCGTCGCGGCCCGCTTCGACGAGGTCGCCGACGCGGTGTCCAAGGAGGTGGGGGAACTCCTCGCGGCCGACCGCGCCCCCACCTGGGAGGGGTGGGCGGCCGTCGAGCGGATCAGCGAGGAGTACGGCATCCATGACGTGAACCTGGTCAAGCCGGGCGTCGGCGAGACCACCCGCGTCCTGCTGCGCCGCGTCCCCTGGAAGATCCTCGCCCGGCGCGGCGCGGGGGCCGATCTCGACCATGTGCGGCTGCTGGCCGAGCAGCGCGGGGTGCCCGTGGAGGAGGTCGACGGCCTGCCGTACACCTGCGTCGGGCTGATCCACCCCCGGTACACCCGGGGCGCGACCGGCGCCGACGGCAAGGCGGTGGCCACCGCGTGAGCACGGACCCCACGTCGCCCCCGGCGGCTCCCCCGACCGCGGCCCCCACGTCGCCCCCGGCGGCCTCCCCGACCGCGGCCCCGCAGGCATCCCCGACCGCGCCGCCGACCCTGGTCGCGAGCGACCTGGACCGCACCCTCATCTACTCCGCCGCCGCCCTCCAGCTACCGATGCCGGACGCCGAGGCGCCGCGACTGCTCTGCGTCGAGGTGTACGAGAGCCGGCCGCTGTCCTATCTGACGGAGACGGCCGCGGCGCTCCTCGACCGGCTCGCCCGCACGACCGTCTTCGTACCGACGACGACCCGCACCCGCGAGCAGTACGGCCGGATCCGCCTGCCGGGCCCCGCGCCGGAGTTCGCGATCTGCGCCAACGGCGGCCACCTGCTGGTCGACGGCGTGTCGGACCCCGGCTGGCAGGCCCAGGTGGCCGCGCGGCTGGCCGCCGAGTGCGCGCCGCTCGCCGAGGTCCGCGCGCATCTGAGCGCGACCGCCGATCCGGCGTGGCTCCTCAAGGAGCGGGTCGCCGAGGACCTGTTCGCCTATCTGGTGGTCGACCGCGCGCTGCTGCCCGACGGCTGGGTCAAGGAACTGGCCGACTGGGCGGGGGAGCGCGGCTGGACCGTCTCGCTCCAGGGCCGCAAGATCTACGCCGTACCGCGGCCGCTCACCAAGAGCGCGGCCATGCGGGAGGTGGCCCGCAGGACCGGCGCCGGACTCACCCTGGCCGCCGGTGACTCGCTGCTCGACGCGGACCTGCTGCTCGCCGCCGACCGGGCGTTCCGGCCCGGCCACGGCGAACTGGCCGACGAGCGATGGCGCGCCCCGCACGTCGACGCACTGTCGCACACGGGTGTCGCGGCGGGCGAGGAGATCCTCCGCCGCCTGCTGGACGCCGCTACGGGCAGTTAGGGCCTGTCGTTTGGATCATGCTGGGCTCGCGTGCCCGCAGTGACATCAGCCGCTGACGCGGCGGGCCGCGCCTCGCCGCGTTGACGGCGGATGCGGGGGAGCCGACGCTCATGCGTCGCCTCCCTCCTCCGCCTTGCGATCCACGGCACCAACGGCGACATCAGCCGCTGACGCGGCGGGCGCTCCCTGATCCAGCCTGATCCAAACGACAGACCCTAGCCGCAGCAGCCGCCTCCACAGCAGCCGCCGCCCCCGCCACCACCGGAGGCGGGGGCCGGGGCGCCGCCCTTGGCGCTGGAGCCGACCGCGACGGTGGAGAGCAGCTTCACCGTGTCGTCGTGCCCCTCGGGGCAGGACGCCGGGGCGGCGGACTCCGCCATCGGGCGGCTGAGTTCGAAGGTGTCACCACAGGAGCGGCAGCGGTACTCGTAGCGAGGCATACGCCTCAGATTATCCGACGCCCTCCTGCCCCCGGGCGCTCTCGCTCCCCGGGCCGGCCTCGGCCCTCCGGCGCAGCTCACGCTCCGCCTCCTCGGGGTGGCGGGCCCGCCAGTACGGGTTGTCGTGCGGCAGGTGGCCGCTGACCCTGCCGTACATCCCGAAGAACATCAGCAGCAGCCCGACGACGAAGCTGAACAGCACGTTCTGGATGTGGAAGGCGAGGAAGTTGTAACTGGTGTTGAGCAGCGCCAGATTGACGAAACCGCTGAGGAGGAAGAGGACCCCGAGGACCATGTTGACGGTCGACGCGGTGTTTTTGCCGATCACCATCCCGACCAGCAGGAGCACCCCGACGCAGATGGAGAGCACGCTCAGCGTGCCGTTGGCGTTGAGCCCCGCGACCTGCTGGCCGCCCGTGTCGAAGAAGCCGATCCGGTCCATCAGGCCGAGGATCCCGAAGGCGATGAGGGCCAGGCCCATCAGCCCGGCGCCGACGCGGTAAACCTGGTTGAGCCGGTGGTCCAGGGGGAGGTGTTCGTCGAGCCTGACGTGCCGGAGGGCGTGGCCGCGGTCACGCCGGTCGGCTCCCCCGCGCCCCTTCCACAGGCCTGGGCCGGGCGCCGGCCGGGAGCCGGGGGAGCGGCGGATCGCTGGGCTGGCCATGGGCGGCCTCCTTCTGACGGTGGCCTGACTACGGGTGCGTACACCTACGTACGGGCACGCACCCGTACGTACCCGTACGCATCCTCAGGATCCGCCCACCGCGACGGACCGACAACTCGACCGGACCCGAGCCGCCCGGACCCCGGCCCTCCGCACGCGAGCCGCCCAGGCCCGAGCCGCCCGGCCCCGAGCCGCCACGATCCGGGCGGAGGGGCGCTACTGCCCGGCGCCGCGCTCCTCGCGGATCTCCGTGACCACCTGGGCCACCCGCCGCCGTACCGCCTCGGTCTCGGTCAGGAAGTGCCAGTAGTCGGGGTGGCGGCCCTCCAGCGAGGAGACCGCCCGGTCCAGCCGCCCCACCGAGTCGTCCAGCGGGCGGGCGTGCCGGGGCTCGGGGGTGGTCCGGCCGGACATGGCCAGGCGCTGCGCGTCCCGTATCGCGAACCGCGTGCGGTCGATCTCCTGCTGCGGGTCCTTCGCCACCGCGTTGAGCCGCTGGAGGCGGTCACCGGCGGCGGACACCGCCTCGTCCGTGCCGTTGAGCAGCGCCCGCGCCGTGCTCAGCAGTGAGGTCGCGTCCGGCCACCGCTGCTCCTCGCGCGCCTTCGCCGCCTCCGCGAGCTTCTCCTCCGCCTGCCGTACGCTGCTCGCCGCATGGTCGGGGACCTGCTGGAGGTCCTGCCAGCACGCCGCCGTGAAGCGTCTGCGCAACTCGCTGAGCACGGGCTCCACCGTCCCGGCGCGGGTGGTGAGGGCCTGTGCGCGGGTACGCAGCGAGACCAGTCGCCGGTCGATCTCCCGGGCCCGCTCGGGCAGCCGCTCGGCCTCCGCCCGTACGGACTCGGCGTCCCGCTTGACGTGGTCCGCGCGCTGGAGGGTGTCCGCGACGCCGTGCCGGCCCGCGCCCTGGTTGAGCTTGGTCAGCTCGGGGGCGAGCGCGGCGAGGCGGGCCGCCAGGTCGTCGGCGCGCAGCCCGGCGGCGCGTACCGCGTCGAGCGCGTCGCTCGCGGCCAGCAGCGCCTGCCGGGCCCGCTCCACGGCGGGCGCCAGCCGTGCGAGCTGCGTCTCGGCCTTGTCGAGCAGCGGCCCGAGCCCCTGCTCGAACCGGCCGAGATCGCCCTTGACCCGGTCCAGCTCCTGCTTGGCCTTGGCGAGGTCGGTGCGCGCCTTCGAGGCGGCCGACGGCTCCAGATCGTCCTTGTCCAGGTCGTGGGCGTCCACAGCGTTGATGTAGCCGTGGCTCACCTCGTCGATCCGCTGCCCCAGCGCGGCGAAGTCGGCGACGGCCTTGCGGGCGCCCGGCGAGCTGTCCACCGCCGTGATCGTCTCTATGGAGATCCGCAGGTCGCGCTGGGCGGTGTCCAGCTCGTAGAAGGAGGCCGCGGCGGCGTCCTTGGCGGCCTGCGCGTCCGCCCGCAGGCTCTCGCCGCGACCGCCGAACCAGCGCCGCGTCCCCCCGCCCGCGAAGGCGCCGGGCACGGCGGCCACCAGCAGCGGCACCGGCAGCAGGACCAGCGTCAGCGCGTCCCTGAGGCCCGCGAGCCCGCGGCCCGCACCCGCCGGGGCGCCACCGACGGCACGTGCGCCGGCTCCTGCGTACGGCCGCGCGTGTGTCGCCGTCACATCACTCTCCCGTGCCGAGTTCGCCCTGCCCTGGTTCATTCTCCCACCAGGTAATGACGAACACGCGGGCCGGTTAGTTCGCGCTTCGTACCGTGATCTTCCCGTTGTCGGTGCGCGCCTTCACCACGTGGGCGCTGTTCTCGCTGGTCGGCACGGACACGTCGATCTTTCCGTTGTCGCTCTTCGCCGTCACCGCGTACGGCGCCGACGCGGCGGGCAGGTCGATCTGGATCTTCCCGTTGTCGGTGACGGCCTCCACCGTGCCGGGCGCCGTACGGTGCGCGAGCCGGATGGCACCGTTGCTGGTCCACGCGGCCACGGACGGGGCGGAGGTGTTCTCCGAGGTGATCTTCCCGTTGTCGGTCTTCAGGTCGAGCGGCCCGGAGGAGTCCCGTACGGAGATCGCGCCGTTGTCGGTGGTGAGCTTGAGCGCGGTGTCGAACCCGACGGCGGTCACCTTCCCGTTGTCCCCGTCCACCGTCACGGCCACTCCACGCGGCACCGTCACCCGGTGCCGGGCCTCGCAGTCGCTGACGAGCGCCCGGCACTTCACCTGGAGGGTCAGCGTGTCGCCCGACATCTTCCAGACGGGGTGGGGCCCGCTCCCCAGAAACGCCCAGCCGTCGACCTGCCGGGTCACCTCGACGTCCCGCACCTCCCCGGTGGCCAGCTCGACCGCGGTGTTCCCCGCGTCGATCTTCAGCGTCCTCCCGCTGAACGGGAACGCCTTCTCCTGCACGGTCGCCTCCGACGCGTCCGCCCCGCACCCGGCGACCGTGAGGGCGAGCAGCGCGGCCCCGCCCGCGGCGATGAGCGTACGGGTGTGGTTACGGCGTACACGGCGTACGGCCACGATGATCGTCCCCCAGAAGGTTGTGCCGCCGGCCGGCTCCCCGGTCCCCGATGCCCCATGCCCGGCCCGCCCCGGCGGCCCGAAGTGGTGTGCCCTCCACGGTACGAACGATCCCTCACCGATCCGATCCGGCCGCCCACCGTCCCGGGGTGGGGTTACCCCCCGTACCCGCCCCGGACGAGAGCCGCGCCCCCCGGCGCCGTGACCCGGGTTTGTGGCCCGGCCCCGTGTGCCATGTACGCTGTTCCCTCATCCACGGGTGCGTAGCTCAGGGGTAGAGCGCTGCTCTTACAAAGCAGATGTCGGCGGTTCGAAACCGTCCGCGCCCACCAGTAGGAACCAGCAGGTGAACGCTGAATGCGGTCCCCGGTCGTGATCGACCAGGGGCCGTTTTCATGATTGATGCCACATAGATGCCACATCCCCAAGCTGACTGCGAGGCTCGGTCCGTCTCTGGATCCGGTCGCAGGGGCGGGCGCGGCCGGGCAGGCCCGTAAGCCAGGGCGAGCGCCCCGGGCGGTGTACGGGAGTTCACCGGCGCGGCAACTGGTAGTCCCGCGGCCGCGGGAACTGGTTCGGCCTGCAGTCCAGGTGCCGCTGAACGGGCGGGGCGATGCCGGATCCGGTCTCGACGGTGGACTCGGTGGCGGGCCGGCCCCGGAGGATGGGCTGGTCGCAGTGCGCGCAGATCACCGGGCCTCCTTGGCCAGTCTGCTACCGCAGTTCCTCAGGATCCAGGCGCAGTCTTGGGAGTAGACATCTACTCAGGTCTGAGCGGAGGACTGAGCCACGGTTGGTGTGGGCCCGTTGATTGTGGTGCCGCACGGAGCTCAGGCGACCCCGACCGCAGATCCACTCCAGGCTGCCTCGGCGGAGGCTGTTCAGGTGGGCCTCGGCTGAGGGCAGGAGGGCCTTCATGTGAGTCCGCAACAGTGCGAGTCGGCGAACGCCGTCCTCCTGGAGCGCGCGGACCGCCTCGTCGCGGTCTGGAACGGTGCGCCCCCGGCGGGGAAGGGCGGCGGTACGGCGGACGTGGTGATCGAGGCGCGCGCGGCCGGTGTCCCCGTGGACGTGGTCTGGCCCTACGGAGCCGCCCGGAGGACCTGAGCCCTCAAACATGACGAAAGAGCCCCTCCGCCCCAGCCCGAAGGCCAGGACGAAGGGGCGCAGGCGGGGCGGCCGGATTCGAACCGGCGTCCTCCTCCATGCTGTGTAGGCGCACTACCTCTGTGCTACGACCCCGCCGTGGCGTGATCATAGCCAGGGCATGACTGTCAGTCGATCGAATTTGGAATGAGTTTGATCTTCTCCGGTGGCTTCTGCCGGGCAACGAGCCGCCGGTTCACGCGGCGGACGATGTGCATCGCCATTTTCAGGAGCTGCTCCAGTGCGGTGGCCTGGAGAGCGAGGGCTCGCGGGAGCGGTTTCGTGCTGCTCTGGGCGGTGAACGCGAACTCTGCGTCGTCTCCTGACTTTCTGGCGCTGGAGGACCGGTCGGGGGCCCTCCCACCGAGGCTGCGAAAAACCCAGTCGGACTCGCCGGACGCCGCCTCTACGATGGGCCGATGACGTCGATCAAGCAGGTCCAGATCACCTTCGACTGCGCGGAACCCGAGCACGTCGCCCGTTTCTGGTGCGAGGTGCTGGGGTACGTCGTACCGCCGCCGCCGGAGGGGTTTGCCACCTGGGACGACTACGACCGGACGCTGCCGCCCGAGCGTCGGGGTGCCTCGTTCGCCTGCGGTGATCCGTCAGGTGTGGGCCCGCGGCTGTACTTCCAGCGCGTTCCCGAAGGCAAGGTCGTCAAGAACCGGGTCCATCTCGACGTGCGGGTCGGCACCGGGCTGGTGGGTGACGAGCGCGTGGCCGCGCTGGAGGCCGAATGCGCGCGTCTGGTCGCGCTCGGCGCGGTACGGGTGCGACTCCTGCTCGCGGATGACGAGAACGAGTCGTGCCTCTTGATGGAGGACATCGAGGGCAACGAGTTCTGTCTCGACTGACCGACCGAGTGGCCGCGGACGTGGATCTCGCCGGCGGTCATCCGGCGAGTCCGTGCCCGCGGCCTGGCCGTGTCATCGAGGACGCCGAGGGGGAGTTGTCAGACCTCGCTGCCACACTGCCGGTCATGAGTGACGGATTCGCGTGGTTGCACGACGAGCTTCATGACCCGGGTTTCATTCTGCAGATGGTCAGAGGCGTCGGTGTGGGGGAGCTGGCCGAGATGCTGGGAGCCGACCCCGGCATCGGTGTCATGGAGCCGGATGCGTTCAACAGGACGCTCCGGCAGTCCGGTTACAGCGTGCCGGACTGGGCCCGGCTGGGAGTGCACGATGGGTGGGCGTTCGCTTTTCACGGGGGTTCGGACGGGTTCCACACCCAGCGTCCCGACCATGTGAAGCACCTGTGGGAAGGCCGCACTTGTCTGGGCGTTCAGGACAACGGCGGGGACCCGCCCGTCGTCTGGGCCGTCGTGGACGGGACATCGGACTGGCAGTACTTCTGGGGCGAGGTCCACGAGACGATCAGGACGGACCACCCCCTGACGCGGCGCATGGTGGCGGAGATCGGGCTCGGCACGCTCGACCCGGACGAGGATCCCGAGGAGGAAGTCCTCTACATACCGCCCATGGAGGACGTCTACCGGCTGGTGGGCGAGCACTACGGGGTGAGTCTGCCCCGGCGGCGGATCCTCGACGAGGGACTGGCCGGGGTGTTCACCTCGCCGCGTGTGTACGCGAACGGGGAGCCGAACGGCAGGTACGGCAATCTTGTTTTCGATGACGGTGCCTAGGAGGGCGTACGCCCGGTGGGTGCGGAGGGGCGGCCGAAGCGGCTCCCCTGACCGGCACCGACGCGGACGTCTCGGGCGGCTATCTCACCGGCTGACCGTGGTGGATGGAGAGTTCCGTACGCGTCAGCCGCTCGCCCGTGCCGCCCCAGCGCAGCGCGATGATCTCCGCCATGATCGCCACTGCCGTCTCCTCGGGCGTACGGGCGCCCAGGTCGAGCCCTATGGGGGAGGAGAGCCGGGCCAGTTCGCGCTCGCTCAGGCCGGCCTCGCGCAGCCGGGCGAGGCGGTCCTCGTGGGTGCGGCGGCTGCCCATGGCGCCGATGTAGCGGGCAGGGGTGCGCAGGGCGCGTTCCAGCAGGGGGACGTCGAACTTCGGGTCGTGCGTCAGTACGCAGATCACCGTGGACGCGTCCACCGGATGCTCCTCCAGGAAGCGGTGCGGCCACTGGACGACCAGTTCGTCCGCGTCGGGGAAGCGCCGCCGGGTGGCGAAGACCGGGCGGGCGTCGCAGACCGTGACGTGGTAGCCGAGGAACTTCCCCATCCGCGCGACCGCGCCCGCGAAGTCGATCGCGCCGAACACCAGCATCCGCGGCGGCGGCGCGAAGGACTGGACGAAGACCGTCAGGTCGTCCATGCGCTGCTCGCCGTGGCGCCCGATGTGGACGACGCCGGTGTGTCCCTGCGCGAGCATGCCGCGCGCCTGCTCGGTGACCGCCGCGTCCAGCCGGGCGCCGCCGAGGGTGCCCCGTACCGGGGAGGGACAGGGATCCGGGGCGGTCTCCGCGAAGTCCTCCGTGGAGGCCTCCGCCGGGAGCACGAGCAGGTTCCCGCCCGGCACCGGAGCCCCTGGCGTCCTCGGCGTCCCGTGGTCGCCGTACGCGTCCGGATCGACGGAGAGCACCGACGCCACCGCCACCGGGAGTCCCGCCGCGATGCGCTCCAGGACCTCCGGCAGCCCGGGGAAGTGCGTGGCGTCGGCCGGCCTGACCAGGATGTCCACGATCCCACCGCAGGTCAGCCCCGCCTCCAGCGCGTCGCCGTCGCTGATCCCGTACGTCTTGAGCTGGGCCTCGCCGGTGGCCAGGACCTCCCGCGCGACCTCGTACACCGCGCCCTCGACACAGCCGCCCGAGACGCTGCCGACCACCTCGCCGTCCTCCGCGACGGCCATCGACGCGCCGGGGCCGCGCGGCGCCGACTTCCAGGTCTCTACGACGGTGGCCAGGGCGAAGCGCACCCCTGCGGCCTGCCATGCGGCGATGGATCCGGCGATGTCCCGCACCTGTGCTCCCTCCGAGCTTTCCGGCGCAGCCTGGGTCCCGGGGCCGGTGCTGTCAAAGGAGACTTCAGCGTTCGCTTAAGCCGTGGCGTGTACGTCGCCCGCGCTCGTTCCCGGGCCTTCCGGGACCTAAGCGACACCTTAATTCGCTGTTGACTTTCCGCACCTCGTGAAGCCAAATGACGGCGTCGACGGGGGCCGGCAAGCGGCTGTGGCGAGGGCGCCACAAGAGAGGGATCGCTGATGCAGGTTCCCGCCCCTTTCGAGTACGAACGCGCCACCAGCGTCGATCACGCCATCGGGCTCCTCGACCGGCTGGGTGACACGGCCCGGCTGGTGGCCGGCGGTCACAGTCTGCTCCCGATGATGAAGCTGCGGCTGGCCAACTTCGAGTACCTGATCGACATCAACGATCTCTACGACGAGCTGGGTTACATCCGGGTCGAGCCGGACCGCATACGCATCGGCGCCATGACCCGCCACCGCGAGCTGCTGGAGTCCGCCGCGCTCGCCGGGACCTTTCCGATCTTCGCCGACGCGGAGCGCGTGATCGCCGACCCCGTGGTCCGCAACCGCGGCACGCTCGGCGGTTCGCTCTGCCAGGCCGACCCCTCCGAGGACCTCTCCGCCGTGTGCACGACGCTCGGCGCGAGCTGCGTGATCCAGGGCAGCGGCGGCCGGCGCACCGTGAGTATGGAGGAGTTCCACCGCGGTCCCTACGAGACGGCCGTGGGCGACGCCGAGATGCTGATCGAGGTGATCCTCCCGCGCCGGCCCCACGGCGCGAGCGCGTACGAGAAGGTCGAACGGCGCGCGGGCGACTGGGCGGTGGTCTCGGCGGGCGCGGCCGTCTGGCTGGACGCGGAGCACGGTGTCATCGAGGACGCGCGGGTGGGGCTCGCCGCCGTCGGGCCGAACACGACCGGGCTGCCGGAGATCTCCCGGGAACTGCGCGGCAGGGAGCCCTCGGAGGCGCTGTACGCGCGGGCGGGCGAGATCGCGGCGGCCTCCTGCGACCCGGTCACGGACCGGCGCGGCAGCGCCGAGTACAAGCGCCACCTCGCCAAGGAGCTGACCGTACGCACACTGCGCCGCTCGGTGGCGCGCATCGCGGACGCGCGGGCAGGAGCGGCGGGCGTGGCGGGTGCGGTGGGATCCGCCCCCGCCGCCCCCGCCGCCCCTGCCCCCGGCCGTGGCCCGAACTACCCCCAGGGAGGCTGACCATGCAGGTCACCATGACCGTCAACGGTGACGAGGTCACCCGTGAGATCGAGGGCCGGCTGCTGCTCGTCCACTTCCTCCGCGACCACCTCGCGCTCACCGGCACCCACTGGGGCTGCGACACCAGCAACTGCGGTACCTGCGTGGTCTGGATGGACGGCGAGCCCGTCAAGTCCTGTACGGTGCTGGCCGCGATGGCCGGCGGCCACGAGATACGGACCGTCGAGGGCCTGGAGCAGGGCGGCCGGCTCGACCCCGTCCAGCAGGGGTTCATGGAGTGCCACGGCCTCCAGTGCGGCTTCTGCACCCCCGGCATGCTGATGACCGCGCGGGCGCTGCTCGACCGTAACAAGAACCCCTCCGAGCACGAGATACGGGAAGCGGTCTCCGGCCAGATCTGCCGCTGCACCGGCTACTCCTCCATCGTCCGCTCCGTCCAGTGGGCCGCCGCCGAAGAGGCCGGGACCCGCAGCGCCGTCACCGCCGTGGAGGAGTCATGAGCACCGTCGCGGGCCACGCGGCCGCCCCGGCGCCCGCGCCCGTCACCGAGTTCACCGACAACGACCGGAAACCCTGCGGCCACGGCCGGATGCTCCGCAAGGAGGACCCGCGCTTCATCCGGGGCCGGGGCCGTTACGTGGACGACGTACAGCTCCCCGGGATGCTCCATCTCGCCGTGCTGCGCTCACCGATGGCCCACGCCCGGATCGTCTCCGTCGACACGACGCTGGCCGAGGCGCACCCCAAGGTGAAGCTCGTCGTCACCGGCGCGATGCTCGCGGAGAAGGGCCTCGCGTGGATGCCCACGCTCTCCAACGACGTCCAGGCCGTGCTCGCCACCGACAAGGTGCGCTTCCAGGGCCAGGAGGTCGCCTTCGTCGTCGCCGAGGACCGCTACGCGGCGCGCGACGCGCTGGAGTTGATCGACGTCGAGTACGACCAGCTCGACCCGGTGGTCGACGTCCGCCGGGCGCTGGAGGTCGGCGCGCCCGTGATCCGGGACGACATCGAGGGCAAGACCGACAACCACTGCTTCGACTGGGAGACCGGCGACGAGGCGGCGACCGCCGCCGTCTTCGACCGCGCCGATGTCGTCGTCAGCCAGGACATCGTCTACCCGCGCGTCCACCCGGCGCCGATGGAGACCTGCGGCGCGGTCGCCGACTACGACGCGATCGACGGCCGGCTCACCCTCTGGTCCACCACCCAGGCCCCGCACGCCCACCGCACGCTGTACGCGATCGTCGCCGGGCTGCCCGAGCACAAGATCCGGGTGATCGCGCCCGACATCGGCGGCGGCTTCGGCAACAAGGTCCCGATCTACCCGGGTTACGTCTGCGCGATCGTCGGTTCGCTGCTCACCGGGAAGCCGGTGAAGTGGATGGAGGACCGCTCCGAGAACCTCATCTCCACCGGATTCGCCCGCGACTACATCATGCGCGGCGAGATCGCGGCGACCCGTGACGGGAAGATCCTCGCGATCCGCACCGACGTCCTCGCCGACCACGGCGCGTTCAACGGGGTGGCGGCGCCGGTGAAGTACCCGGCCGGGTTCTTCGGTGTGTTCACCGGCAGTTACGACATCGAGGCCGCGTACGCGAGGATGACCGCCGTCCACACCAACAAGGCGCCGGGCGGGGTGGCGTACGCCTGCTCGTTCCGGATCACCGAGGCGGTCTATCTGGTCGAGCGGATCGTGGACTGTCTCGCCTTCGAACTCGACATGGACCCGGTCGAGTTGAGGCGGCGCAACTTCATCCGGCCCGAGCAGTTCCCGTACACCACCAAGACGGGCTGGGTGTACGACTCCGGGAACTACGAGCCGACCATGCGGCTGGCGACGGAGCTGGCCGGCTACGACGAACTGCGGCGCGAGCAGGCGGAGAAGCGGGCCCGCGGCGAACTCATGGGCATCGGCGTCTCGTTCTTCACCGAGGCCGTCGGGGCGGGCCCGCGCAAGGACATGGACATCCTCGGCCTCGGCATGGCCGACGGCTGCGAACTGCGGATCCACCCGACCGGCAAGGCCGTCGTACGGCTCTCCGTGCAGACCCAGGGCCAGGGCCACGAGACGACGTTCGCGCAGATCGTCGCCGAGGAGATCGGCATCCCGCCCGCCGACATCGACGTGGTGCACGGCGACACCGACCAGACGCCCTTCGGGCTCGGCACGTACGGCAGCCGCTCGACCCCCGTCTCGGGCGCGGCGGCGGCCCTGGTCGCCCGGAAGGTGCGGGACAAGGCGCGGATCATCGCCTCGGGGATGCTGGAGGTGTCGGTCGCCGATCTGGAGTGGGACAAGGGCTCGTTCACGGTCGTGGGCGACCCGTCGAAGTCCGTGACCATCCAGGACATCGCGATGGCGGCGCACGGCGCGGGTGATCTGCCGGAGGGGATCGAGGGCGGTCTGGAGGCGCAGATCTGCTACAACCCGGAGAACCTGACCTACCCGCACGGCGCGTACATCTGCGTCGTGGACATCGACCCCGGCACGGCGCAGGTCAAGGTCCGCCGCTTCATCGCGGTGGACGACTGCGGCACCCGGATCAACCCGATGATCATCGAGGGCCAGGTGCACGGCGGCCTCACCGACGGCGTCGGGATGGCGCTGATGGAGATGATCTCCTTCGACGAGGACGGCAACTGCCTCGGCGGCTCACTGATGGACTACCTGATCCCGACGGCGCTCGAAGTGCCGGACTGGGAAACGGGGTTCACGGTCACGCCCTCGCCCCACCACCCCATCGGCGCGAAGGGCGTCGGCGAGTCCGCGACGGTCGGCTCCCCGCCGGCCGTGGTGAACGCGGTGGTGGACGCGCTGCGGCCGTACGGCATCCGGCACGCGGACATGCCGCTGACGCCCTCCCGGGTGTGGGAGGCGATGCGGGGGCGGCCGATGCCGCCGATCTGAGGCGGATCGCGGTCGAAGTGAGGGTTACGAGGGTGGCGAACGTACGGATGACCATGACGACAGCGTCTGTGACCACGACGGCAGCACCGGTGACCATGGCGGCGCCGGTGACCACGACGGCAGTGCCGGTGACGGACCGGGCGGGCCGGACGGCGGCCAGAATGGCGGAACTCGCCGCCGGACGCGTGCCGTTCGTGCACGCGACGGTGGTACGGGCCCAGGTGCCAAGCTCCGCCCGCCCCGGCGACGAGGCGATCGTCACGGGCGACGGCACGATCGACGGCTTCGTCGGCGGGGTGTGCGCCGAGGGCTCCGTCCGTACGGCCGCACTCGGCGCCCTGAACGGCGGCGGCCCGTTGCTGCTGCGGGTGCTGCCCGAGGGCGAGGCGGACTTCCCCGAGTCTCCGGGGGCGCAAGTGGTCGTCAATCCCTGCCTTTCGGGCGGGGCGTTGGAGATCTTTCTGGAGCCGAGACTGCCCCCGCCGCTGGTCGAGATCGTCGGCAGGACCCCGGTCGCGGACGCCCTTGTCGCCCTCGCGGAGGTGCTCGGTTACGCCACGGCCCGCTCCCTGCCGGACGGTGCGCCGGAGGCGTGCGCGGACGCGGTGGTCGTCGCGAGCCACGGCCGCGACGAGACCGCGTCCCTGCGCGCCGCGCTGGACGCGGGCATCGGCTACATCGCCCTGGTCGCGAGCCCCCGGCGGGGCCGGGCCCTCCTCGACGAACTGGGCCTGACCGACGCGGAACGGGCCCGGATCTCCACTCCGGCGGGCCTGGACATCGGCGCGCGCACGGCACCGGAGGTCGCGCTGTCGATCCTTGCGGAGGTCATCGCGGCGGTACGCGGGGCCGCCGGGGCCGCCGGGGCCGCCGAGGTTGCCGGGGCCGCCGGGGGCGGAGTCCCTCCGGGCGGGGCCGCCGCCGCAACCCCTGCCGCCGGGGACCGGCCCCCGTCCCCGTCCCCGTCCTCACCCCCGCCGACCGTGACCGACCCCGTCTGCGGCATGTCGGTCACGGTCATGCCCGACACCCCGCACCTCTCCGCCGACGGAACGGACGTCTGGTTCTGCGCCCCCGGGTGCCGCGACCGGTACGCGGCGGAGAGGCGCGGCGGTAGCACGACATGAACGACACCGACACCGACACCGACGCCGATTCCGGCCCCATCCCCATCCCCCTGTTCACGGACGCCGACGACATACGGCGCCGCCTCGACGCCGTCGGCCACCTCGTCGACGACGGAACGGCGACCGCCCTCTACCTCGCCCTCGCCCTGGAGCGTCCCCTCCTCGTCGAGGGGGAGCCGGGGGTGGGCAAGACAGCGGCGGCAAAGGCCCTGGCCCGGGCGATGGGAACACCACTGGTGCGACTGCAGTGTTACGAGGGCCTGACGGCCAACGAGGCGCTGTACGAGTGGAATTACCAGCGCCAGCTTCTCGCCGTACGGCTCGCGGAAGCACGCGACGAGCGGCTGGGCGACGCCGACCTCTTCACCGAGGAGTTCCTCCAGGACCGGCCGATCCTGCGGGCGATCCGGCACGAAGGCCCCGTACCGCCGGTGCTGCTGATCGACGAGATCGACCGCGCGGACGACGAGTTCGAGGCGCTGCTCTTCGAGTTCCTCGGCGAGGCGTCGCTCACCGTCCCGGAGCTGGGCACGTTCACGGCCGCCCGGCGCCCGGTGGTGATCCTGACGTCCAACCGCAGCCGCGAACTGCACGACGCCCTGCGCCGCCGCTGCCTCTACCACTGGATCGACTTCCCGGCGCCCGAGCGCGCCGCGGAGATCCTGCGCCGTACCGTACCCGCCGCGAACGAACCGCTGATCGCCTCGGCGGTGGAGTTCATCGGGCGGGTCAGACGGCTCGACCTCGACAAGGCGCCGGGCATGGCGGAGACGATCGACTGGGTCTCGGCGCTGTCGGTGCTGCGGGCCTCGGAGCTGGTGCGCGCGGACATCGTCCGCACGCTCAGCACGATCGCCAAGAGCCCGGACGACCACACCACGATCAACGAAGCGCTGGACGGCCTGGGCTTTCCCGAGCCCGCGTCGGCGTAGCCAACGGAGGAACCCATGAAGATCGACAACGAGTTCACCGTCGGGGTGCCCGTCGACCGTGCCTGGGAGGTGCTCACCGACCTGGAGGGCATCGCACCCTGCATGCCGGGCGCGCAGCTCACGGGCGTGGACGGGGACGTCTACACCGGAAAGATCAAGATCAAGGTCGGTCCGGTGATCAGCCAGTACGCGGGTACGGCGGAGATCGTCGAGAAGGACGCGGCCGCCCGCCGGGCGGTGATCCGCGCGAAGGGGAAGGACTCCCGGGGCGCGGGCAACGCGTCGGCGCTGATCAACGCGACGCTGCGGGCGGAGGGGGACGCGACGGTCGTCACGGTCGTGACGGACCTCAACATCACGGGGAAGATAGCCCAGTTCGGCAGCGGAATGATCAAGGAGGTGTCGGTCAAGCTGCTGGGCCAGTTCGTACAGAACCTGGAGGCGCAGCTGCACGCGGAGGCCCCGGCACCCGCTCCCGCACCGGCACCGACTCCGGTACCTGAGCCCGAGCCCGTGGCGGCATCGGTCCCCGCCGCGGTACGGGAGACGCCGCCCCCGCCTCCGGCGTCCACGGCGCCCGCTCCTCCGGCGCAGACTCACGCACCAGCACCAGCACCAGCACCAGCACCAGCACCAGCACCAGCACCAGCACCAGCACCGGCTCCGGAGGAGAAGGACGACGACGTCGCACCGCTCGATCTGATGGGGATCGCCGGGGCGTCGGTCTACAAGCGGTTCCTCCCCCTCGTGGCCGGGACCGTGGTCGTGATAGCGGTCGTGGCCTACTTCCTTGTCCGCTGACGCGGCGCCCACCCCGCCCCTGCTGCTGCGCGGCACCGACCGGGCCGCCTTCGCCGTGGCGTTCGTCGAGCGGCTGCGGGCGCGCGGGCTTGCGGTCGGGTTCACGGCGGTCGAGGACTTCGTACGCGCGCTGGACGGCGCCCGGCCGCGTACCAGGACGCCGCTGTACTGGACCGCCCGGATCACGCTCGTACGGCGCCACTCCGACCTGGCCGTGTTCGACGCGGTCTTCGACGCCGTGTTCGGCGGGGCCGTCCTCGGCGTGGACCCCCACGCGCGCCGGCGCGGCCCCGCCGGGCCCTCCGGTGCGGCCGAACGCCCCGCCTCCGCACCCTCCGTACGGCGGGACGGGGTGCCGGAGGGCGACGGCGGGCTGCCCTGGGCGACGCGGCCCCAGGTGGTGGCGCAGACCGAGCATACCGACGCCGAAGAAGCCGAGCTGACCGTCCCGCAACGCCTGCCGAGCGCGCTGGACGGGCTCGCGGACGTACCGTTCGAGGCGCTGGGCCCCGAGGAGAGCGCGCTGCTCGGACGGTGGCTGGAGGCAGCCGTACGGGAGTGGCCCACCCGGCGCTCGCGGCGCGTCGCGCCGGGCCGGGGGCGGCGGGGCCGGATCGCGCCGCGACGCACGCTCGCCCGGTCGCGCCGTACCGGCTGGGAGCCGATGGAACTGGTGCGGGTGGCACCGGTCGCCGCGCCACGCCGGGTCGTCATGGTGTGCGACGTCAGCCGGTCCATGCAGGCCCAGGCGGTCGCGTACCTCCACCTCATGCGGGCGCTGGCGCTCACCGCCGACGCGGAGGCCTTCGCGTTCGCCACCTCACTGACCCGGCTGACCGCGGTGCTGCGCCACCGGTCCGCCGAGTTCGCGATCGAGGGGGCGACGGCGCAGGTCACGGACCGGTTCGGCGGCACCAGGATCGCGAGCTGCCTGAGCGCACTGCTCGCCTCGCACCACGGCGGCGCGCTGCGCGGGGCGATCGTGATCATCGGCTCGGACGGCTGGGACGGCGACTCCGCGGACGAACTGGCCGCGGCCATGGCCCGGTTGCGCCGCCGCGCCCACCGGGTGGTGTGGCTGAACCCGCGCGCCTCGGCCCCGGGTTTCGAGCCGCGCGTATCGACGATGGCCGCCGCGCTCCCGTACTGCGACGCACTGCTGCCGGCGGACACCTTCCGCTCTCTGGCCCGGGCGCTCGAACAGATCCCGCATGTACGGGCGCGGGGAGCCGCGGCGACCGGGTCACGCCGGCCTCGGGCCTTCACGAGCGGGCCTGTGCGGTCCTGATCGGGGTTGTGCGGCCCGGCGGGCTCCGGACCTGATGCGCATTCGGGCCCGCCGGGCGCGGCTCACACCTCGTGGAAATCATCGCCGATCAACTCGTAGAGGCGGCCATTGAATTCGTACAGGGGCGCCTGGCTCCGCGGGGGCGGAAGTCGCTGGGACGACGATTGCGAGTGCACGTAGGGGTCCGGCTGGTCGTACTGGGACGACGAGTAGCGACGTGACGAAGACCCATGCCGGGACGGACCCCTGGACTGGGACGAACGGTGCGAGGACCTGGGCTGGTCGTCGTCGCGATGTCTCGACGACCGCTCAGGCGCCAGGGGCGGCAGCTGGAGGGACGGGTCCAACTCCGGCAACGGAGCCGGCGCCCGGGTACGGGACCTGGAGGAGCTGCGGGGCTTGAACGGATTGTCGTCGAAACCCGGTGCCGGATCCGGCGCCCGGGTACGGGACCTGGAGGAGCGGCTGGGCCTGAGCGGCACATCGTCGTAGGGCACCGGCCCCGATCCACCCGGAAGGTTCTTCGAGCGCGAACTCGACGGTGGATAGTGCTTCGACGACTTCTTCGGCGGGGCAGGCGCGAGGGGGTTCGGCTGCGGGAGCGGCGGGTTCGAACTCGGCCCGGCAAACGATTGGCGGCGGGGCCTGAGCGACACATCGTCCAAGGGCGCCGACACCGAGGGCCTGCGCTTGGCGGGCCGCCCCCGTCCCTCGTCCGAAGACGCCGACATCTGTTCCAGCGTCTCCAGTTCCTCCGTACCCATCCGCACCCTGCCGGACATGACCTTTTTGAGATGCTGCGCGCCTCCGGGTTTACTCGGAGTTGTTTTTTTTGAGGGTATGGCCATGGGGAAGTCTTCGAGGAATTCCGCACGCGAACGTTCACCGGACGCCTGCTTCTTGGCCGCAGCGCGAAACGCCTTCTTCGCCGCCCCGTGGCGGGTTGCCTCCGCTTCGTCGACGACAGCGGTGACCATGGTGGCCGCACGACGCCGGGTGGGCTCCATCCCCGGCACATGGTCCCGCACATCCCGGCCCCGCGTCGCGTCCGCGACGGCGCTGAAGTCCGAGTCGGTCAAGTGCGTGATCATCCCCGAGGGCTGGCCGTCGATTTCTTCGTAGTACTTGGTGCTGATGTCCGAAGCACCACGGTGGTTTTGCTTGTTCGACTGGATGTACGGGGCACCGCCCCGGCCTGCCTTGGTGCTGTAGCCGCCGAACTGGTTACTGCGCTGGCCGTAATCCTTGCTTGGCGCCTCGGCCCGCTCCTCCGCCCTGCGCAGCCTATCGACAATCGCTGCCACGCGTGCTTCCCTCGCCTGTTCCTCCGCCCATTCCGCCTCCGTCATCACCTCCTTGCCCTTGCGGTTGTGCTTCCCGCCCATCCGCTGGACCGGTGCTTCAGCGTCCGCGGAAGCCTGGCGGGATGCGGTGGCCGCCGAGACCAGCCGCTCGACGCCGGCCGTCGGCGCACTGGCGTTCTCCATGGAGGCGGCCTGCACCTCCTCCGGCGAATTCGGATCGGACACCGTGAACCCGTGGCCGGTGGCATTGCCCGAGACGGACCCGGCCGCCTGCTGGAAGGTGTGCGCCACCTCGTGCAGCACCCTCTTACGCGTCATGGGACCGTCGAACACCATGTGGTTGCGGGAGGTGTACGCCTCGGCCCCGATCTCCCGGGCGGACCGCCGGGCGGCTTCGTCGGTGTGCACCCGCAGATGCGACAGGCTGACACCGTAGACCGACTCCGCCTCCTTACGTATCGGGCCGTCGAAGTTCGTGCCGGGGGACTTGATGACGTCCGGCACGGTCGAGCGCTGTACGGATGGTGTGTGCCCGCATCCCCGCCCGCACCCCGCGCCGTGCTCGCCCTGGCTCCTGTCCTGGGTGATGCGCTGGACGACAGCGGCATTGCCGACCGCCGCCTGGAGCCCCGGTATCTGCGCGGGCCTCAGCGGTTCTTCCGCTGATAATGCCTGCCGGACGGCCGGGGTACGGTTGGCGCTCGCGGGACGTCCGGGCCGATGGGAAGTCCGGGCTTCACCGGGTTCGCGTTCTGTATGCATACGTGAGGTGCCTCCTCATGCGGGCTTTCCGCCCACACCATCTGTAACTACAAAGGTGAAGGCCCTCGGTACGCGCTCGCATCGGTAACTCTTACCTACGTCTTCAGCCGTCACCCCCAGGGACCGCACTGGTCCAGATACTCCAGGACGGATCAGAACCACTACGTGTGAAAAGGCCAGGCTGGTCAAAGGTGCGGCCTGTGCGGGACCCTGAGCGCATGCCTCGACGTCTCATGTTCGTGCAGTTGAAGACCGGTTACGACACAGACCGCGGGCCCTCGTGGATCGGATGGGTGGACTTCTCGAAGACCTGGTGCACCGCGTACTTTCATAGCCGCCGTCGGCGATCGTGAGTGTTCTGCCGACGGCGTCTTTGGCGGGTGTCGGCGTCGATGACGATCTGGTGGTGGTCGAGTACCGATAGTTCTTGGACAGTTCGGTATGAGTCGCACGGAGAGACCACTGACAGCAGTTCGGCCGTGCGACTCGGAGCCGTTATGCGACCGCGAATTCCGAAGGTACGGTCATTCCGGCATCGTTGGCCGCCACGACGACGTCCTGCACCACCGCCGAGTCGGTGTCGTTCTGCGCCAGCAGGTCCCAGACCGTGGCGCCGGTTGCTCCGATGAGGCACCCGGCCACCGCCCCGGCGTATGCGGCGGCTGTCACGGCCCCCGCGTCCGCCGCGATGGTGCCGAGTCCGGTGAATCCCGATGCCTCCAGAGCGGTCAGTGTGACCTCCATCCCTCCGGCAGCCTCCGCGGCATGGTGAAGTTCCTCAAGGAAGTGGAGAACCTCTTCTGCCGAGTCCAACGCCTCTGCAGGCGTCGGCAGGCTGGAGCTGTGCATGCAAAATGTGAACTCGCTCTCGAAACTCATGACATCCCCTTGATTCGTTCGTTCACTCCGTTGCCCGTGCCCGTGCCCGGTCGGCAGCCACCGCTGGTCACTCCGGCAAGCGCTCGAGAATGGGCTCACCTGGCCCGGGACCAGGGTCGGGACCGGGGCCGGGGTCAGGGCCAGGGTCGGGACCGGGGTCAGGCCCGGGGTCGGGTCCCGGATCAGGCCCGGGGTCGGGGCCGGGATCAGGACCAGGTTCGGGTCCAGGGTCAGGTCCGGGTTCGGGTCCAGGGTCAGGTCCGGGTCCGGGTTCGGGTCCGGGTTCCGGTCCAGGGTCAGGCCCGGGGTCGGGGTCGGGACCAGGTTCGGGCCCAGGGTCTGGTCCGGGCCCGGGGTCGGGACCAGGTTCGGGCCCAGGGTCAGGTCCGGGTTCGGGTCCAGGATCGGGTCCAGGATCTGGTCCGGGTTCGGGACCAGGTTCGGCGCCCGGGTCGATCGTGTTCGCGACCGTGGTCACGGTGTCGGCCGACTGCTTCAGCGTGTTGTCGGCAGCGGAGATCGCCAGGCCCAACGGCGCGGCGCTCGCCCCCAGGAAGGCGATTCCCACGTCGACAGCCACACGGCCTATCGCCACGAACGCAGCCACAATCGCACTCAGGGCATCGGCAATGCTGGAGAGACTGCTGATGTTCGTTCTCCCGATCATGTCGAAAGCCTTCTCGGTTGCGGCTTCTGCGTCTATCGCGTGCTGAAGCACGACCGCGGCCGCACTGCCGAGAACGCCACCGTTCTGCGCAAGTGAGGTCTGCAGGTCCTGAACACGGCTCTTCACATCCTGCATCGACTTACCCTGGGCGACCGAACTGAGTACGTTCGCGAACGACGTGCCGATGTCGGCGATTTGCGGACTGCTGGTGAGCTGAGCAGCACTTTGGATCTGCTCGGCCAGCTTGCCCGATTGATTCAGCCTGTCCTGGACCAGTTGCGCGTCCGGTGAACCTGAAACAGGGACTTGAAAGAGTGTTACGGCGCCATTTGACATGCCCCTTCCCTTCCTTTCTTTCACTCGATGGTCTTCGACCCCCGATCGAGGACGCGGACCTCGCCGGTCGCAGAACCGGAATCCAATTCGCACAGCGTTGCAAGTACCTGCTCCACGCTGACGATTCCGGGGAAGGTGTTGGGCGCGATGACGTTGACCCGTACTCCCACCGGTTCGAGTTCCACGGCCAGGTGACGGCTTGCCACAGTGAGGGCAGCTTTGCAGGAACTGTAGCCGATCTGGCCCGAATCGGGATAAATGTTGAACGCTGCCACCGATGACAGGTTGACGACGTTCCGATTGGCTCGGCGATTGTCCTCTGGGGTCGCCTGCCACGATTTTCGGTACACCTCCGCGACAATCTGAAGGGGGCGTACGACGTTGATGGTCAGTTGGTGCGGGAGACGCTCAAGGAATTCGGGCGAGGTGCCCGGTCCCCAGTCGTAGTGCACAGCGCTGTTGACGACAAGGTCGATGTGACCGAAGGCAGCAAGAGCAAGCTCTGCAATGCGCTCTCCGCTGGTCGGATCGGTCAGGTCGGCGGCGATCGGGTAGAAGTGCGTCCGTATCTCGGGGGTGGGTCGCTCCGGGGCCAGAGGATCAATCACCCGTTCCTGCCGCCGTATGCCCGTTGAATTACCGTCACGGTAAACTGCGGCTATTTGATAGCGCGTTCCGAGATGTCGGCAGAAACTCCTTCCCATCCGCCCTCCGGCACCCAGGAGCAGGCACACTCTCGATTCGTTCCCGAGTTCCTTGCCCGTCATCTCCGCTGCCCCCTCGGCCACGACGCGATTGCCTCTTCGCCCCACCGGCTCGTCGCGTCCTCCTTGGGGCGGTGCCACCACAAGACCGGTGAGTTGCGTGTTCTACGGCTCTCCAGATACGTATGAAAAGAACGAGGTGTGCACTCGAAGGCGAGCATGGAGTTGTCCTTCGGGGGCACCAGGGAGGCCGGTTCCGTGACGGGAACGGTGTTACTGAGATAGAGCCCCGTTTCACCGCCGTTCCCAGGGAGCCATGGCCCGTTGTCCAAGTAGTAGATCAGTGCCAGGGCGCGCACCATCTCCACGACCTCCACACCCGGTTCCGGCGTTTCTCCGGATCGGTAATTGCATCGCGCGGAATCCGACAGATTCACCGTGGCGTCAGGTGAGGGGCTGGACGACCGGGCGAGGAACCACCCCGGACTGAGGTCGTTGTGCACGCGGCCGCTTCGGGCGCCGGGTCTGTGGTGATGCAGGCCGGCATCCATATCGCAGGTGATGGGTGCACCGGAAACAGTTGACATCAGCCGACGGAATTCCGCCGAGAAGAAGATGTCGAAGGCCCCTCGGTAGCCAGGGCGGAAGCTGTGTCCCGTTGCGTCGTATCCGGGCATGTTCCGCTGGAATCCATGCCCGTCGGGCGCGCCGAGCAGGTGACGGAACTCCGCGATCATCTGCTCGTACAGCGCAGGAGCGAAAACGGACTCAGCCCATATGTGACGGAACGGGAACTCCCGCAACAGCCACCGGCGGCCGTCCAGAAGTTGGTTCAGGTCAGTTCGCATGGCCACCCTCCAACTCGTCGACGCGAGCGATACAGACCAGGGAGGGTCCCTCAATTCAGTCTTGTGCCGCCCGGGTGGACTCGCAACCGGGAGCCCCCCCTGGCCGGAACGGCATCGGTCGGCGCGACTCCTGTTCAGCGTCTGGTGGTGGGGCAGGGGTGTTGGGGGTGTTGGGGGTGGGGGCTGCAGGCGATGAGGTTGAGGGAGAGGAAGCGTCCGCCGGTGGTCCACCAGCCGCCGGTGATGTCGTTGCGTGCGGCGAGTTGGCGGGTGAGCGCGGCGATGTCGGGTGTGGGGGCGTAGGTCCCGGTGAGGATGTCGGTGTGCCGCTCGTGCTGGTGGGTGTACCAGTGGGCGGCGTCTTCGGTTTCGGTTTGGTTGAAGGTGACATGGATGTGTGCGGGTGTTTTGAGGAGCCAGTGGGCGGGTTCGAGGGGCATGAGGGGGGTGGTGGGGAATTCGGGGTGACCGGGTCGGCGGTGGGCGTCGCCGGGTCTGATGAGCAGGGTGCCGTGGCCGTGCCAGAGGTAGGCGTGGTGGTGAGGTGACATGGGGGCTCCTGGGGCTGCTGGGGTCTCCTTGGGGGCGGCCCCGCCCGGGGGAGGTTCGGGCGGGGCCGCGTGGTGTTGCCGGTGGGGGTGTTATCGGCGTCCGCAGCCGTCGCCGTCCCCGCAGCCGCCGGATGGGTTGCCGTCTCCGTCGTCGCCGCTGCCGTTGTCGTCCTCTCCGTCGTGGTTGACGGGGTCGGTGGGGTGTCGCATGGTGGCCTCCTGTGCCGTTGGGTGCAGTTGCCGGGCCCGGATCGTGTTGGCCGGGCCCTGGTCCCGTTCCGGCCGGTTGTTCCTTCGCCGGGAGTGCCGGCTGGAGCGGGAGTCTGAGAGGTGTGCGGTACGGGGCGCCCCTGGCCGGTGCCGCGCGTGTCGGGGCACCGGCGGACGACGTCACAGCCACGAGGGGCGAGCGGCCTGGACGGTGCGCTGAACCGGGGGCCTGACGGCTTATCGGTCGAAGTGCTCGCCGACGAGGGTCAGGACAAATACGACCAGCGCGGCCGAAGCGAGGACGAGGACCAGCGGGGGACGGCGGTATCCACGTCCCACTACGCGTCTCGTATGCCGGTGTCGCCCGCGAGCGCGCTTCCGGCGACGGCACGCAGCCGTATGCACATGGCGATGACGCCCGGGTCGCCGATGAACCGCACCCCGGGCGAGGAGGGTTGACCAGGTGTCCCGTTCACCGGGCAACCTGGGCCCAGACGGCTTTCCCGAAGGGCCGGTCGGCCACGCCCCAGCACTCCGCCAGCGCCTGCACGATGAACAGCCCGCGCCCCCGGTCGCGTTCCTGGGACACGGCTCGGAACCGGGGCCGCCGCCGCACCGGGTCCCGTACCTCGATCCGTACGCAGGTGTCGGTGACCGCGAGCAGGACCAGCACGGAGTCCCCGGGCTCGGTCCCGTACCGCACCGCGTTCGTCACCAACTCCGAAACGATCAGCCGTACATCGTCCACCAGATCCTCGTGGAGGCCGGTGGCATCATGGGCCAGTGCGTCGCGGACGAAGTGCCGTGCGGCGGACACAATTTCCGGGGCGCTGGGAAACATGGCCTGCGCCGGGATGCCGGGCAGCGGCCGACAGCGGCAGGCGCGTAACGCGTCCGATTGCGCGCAGGCCGCGTGCGGCTCCCCTGCCGTCGGGTTCGGTGAGTTCGGCGAGTTGCCCTGGCGTGCTTCATTCGTCATGGTGATAACTCCCCGTGACCTATTGGTTCCTGTGGACAGACAACACGGGTGCGCCGGGTGGGGGTACCGTCTCAAGGGGTGTCGAAGAGTGTTGCTTCCGTTACTCCCCGTCGAAGGAAGTGGTGAGCATGAAGACGCCGAACGACAAGCTCGCACGGTGGCTCGGCCGGTCCACAATGAGCCGCGGTGAGTTAGCTCGACGCGTCAGATCCAAGGCCGTTGCGTGGCAGCAGCCCCACATCTCACCGGATACGACCCGTATCCGGTGCTGGCTCCAAGGCGAAATGCCTCGGACGCCGATCCCGGACATCCTCGCTGCGGTCTTCTCAGACCACTTCGGGTTCCGCGTCACGACCTACGATCTCGGGCTCGGCGAGGGCAGTTCCACGGACGCGGCACTCATGTACAACGCCTCGTACACGGCTACCGTGGAAGTCGTCGCAGACCTGGGGAGAGCTGACGTGGACCGACGCAAGTTCCTTTCCGCCGCACCTTTCACCGCCGTCGCCGGAGTGGGTCCCTCCCGGGACTGGCTGATGAACACCCTTGACCAGCAGCCGGAGCCGGGTCCCCGGGTGAGGCTCGAAGATGTCTCCGCCGTGCGGAACATGTTCGCCACCTTCCAGCGCATGGATGTCCTCCAGGGCGGCGGTTCGGGCCGTCTCGTTCTGGCCGAATACATGACGCAACATGTCTATCCGCTGCTGCGCCGCACCCATGGCGCCGCCGTGCGGCGCGCCTTGTGCGAAGCGGCGGCAGAGCAGACGTACCTCCTGGGGTGGATGTCCTACGACAACGGGGAACACGGCACGGCGCAGCGCTACTTGATCCAGGCGCTCCGCCTCGCCGAGGAGTCGAGGAATTCAGGGCTCGGCGCGCATGTTCTTGCCGGAATGGCGGACCAGGCGACGCTGCTTGGTGATCCCGCCGAAGGCCGTCGCCTGGCCCAGGCCGGGCGCCACGGGTTGTCCCGGACGGACTCACCGGCCTGCCTGGCAGACCTGTGGTGCCTGGAGGCGCGGGCTCTTGCCGTGCTCGGGGACAAGACGGCAGCGGCACGCGCGGTGGCCGAGTCGGAGAATGCGTTCGAGCGGGCACGTCCGGAAACGGAACAGGAATGGGCCGCTTTCATCGATCCGGCGTATCTCCACGGCGAACACGCGAACACCTTTCGGGACCTGGGCGACTCCGGGGCGGCCGAGGAGCACGCGCGCCGGTCCATCGAGCACGCCAGGAAGCAGCAGCGCGCCAGGCGGGGAGCAATGTCGCATGCCGCACTCGCTGTCGCGCATCTCCAGCGAAGCGACCTCGAATCGGCCTGCGCCGCCGGTGTCCGGACGCTGACTCTGTCGCGCCGGGTGAAGTCCTCGCGCTGCGTGGAGGCGGTGCAGGACCTCCAGCGGCGCATGCGCCCGTTCGGGAGCAACCGGCTTGTCGCGGACTTCAACGAGCAGGCCCGCGAACTGGTCACCGCCGCATGAGTGATGGCCGAAGGAGACTCTTCATGCGCGTCGGCGTACCGGTCACCGTCCTCTGGCCCGACGGCGCCACCCGGTAGCCATGCCGCGTGGCGGCGTACAGCTTCACGATTCCTGGCACAGCCCGGTACGGAAGGAACATACAGTGATCTCGGCACAGGCATGGGCGGACGCCGAGCGGTTGTGGGACTTCCACCGGATGCGCCACGAGCCACGGCCCTGCTCCGTCGCCGTCGGCCTCGGCAGTCATGACCTGGGCGTGGCCGATACGACCGTGGAGCTCTACCGGCGTGGCATGGCGCCGCTGATCGTGTTCACCGGGGCCACCAGCCGTACGACGCAGGACCGCATGCCGCGTGGTGAGGCCGTCCACTACCGGGAGCGTGCCCTCGAACTCGGTGTCCCCGAAGGGGTCGTGCTCGTGGAGGCGCGCGCACGCAACACCGGGGAGAACATCCGCTTCTCGCGAGCGCTGCTCGAAGACGCCGGGGCCGATGTCACCTCCGTACTGCTGGTCAGCAAGCCCTACGAGGAACGACGCGCGTACGCCACGGCACGCAAGCTCTGGCCCGGCGTCGAGGTCGTCAGCGCGTCCACGCCGATGACCTTCGAGGCGTACGTCGAGTCCATCGGGGACCCGCGCCTCGTGCTCGACATGCTCGTCGGCGCGCTGCAACGGCTGCTGATCTACCCGGGGCAAGGATTCATGACCGCCCAGTCGGTGCCCGACGACGTGACCGCCGCGTACGACCGGCTGTGCCGCGCGGGCTACACCAGCCGGCTCGTCCCTGGGTGAGAGACGTGCTCGGGGGCGGCGTCGAGTGCGTCGAGTACCGCGTCGCCGTTCGTCCTCGCCCACTCGGTCAGCATGTGGATCGGACCGATCAGCGTCGCCCCGAGCGGGGTGAGTTCGTACTCGACGCGGGGCGGCACCTCGGCGTACGCGTGGCGGTGGATGAGGCCGTGCGCTTCGAGGCGTCGGAGCGTCTGGGTGAGCATCTTGCGGGAGATGCCGCCGATCAGCTCGATCAGCTCGCCATGGCGCACCGGGCCCTTGCTGAGGCCGTAGAGCACGACCGCCGTCCACTTGTCGGCGATCAGCTCGATCGTCAGACGCCCCGGGCAGTCGGCGAGAAAGGGGTCGCCGGGACCGAAACCGCTCATGGGGCCAAAGGTACCTGCCGGTTCCTGTCGGAAACCTAGCCTGGGTAATTCCCCTTCCAAAGCAACAGGAGAGTCATGCGCGTCATCACCCAGCAGACGCTCGGCGGTCCCGAGGTGCTCACCATCGTGGACGCGCCCGAGCCCCGGCCGCTCCCGACCGAGGTCCTCGTCCGCGTGAAGGCGATCGGGCTGAACCCGCTGGAGGCGCTCCTGCGCGCCGGCGAGTTCCCCCCGCTGATCGGCCGGCCGCCGTTCGTCCTCGGCTGGGACATCAGCGGCGTGGTCGAGGAGGGGTCGCTGACGTATCGGTTCAGGCCGGGCGACGAGGTGTTCGGGATGCCGCTGTTCCCGCGGGCGGCGAGCGCGTACGCCGAGGTCGTGTCGGCGCCGGCGTTGCACCTGGCGCGCAAGCCGGCGTCGCTCTCGCACGTCGAGGCGGCGGCGCTGCCGGTCGTCGGGCTGACGGCGTGGCAGGGCCTCGTCGACCTCGGCGGCGTGACCGAGGGCGACCGCGTCCTGGTCCACGGCGGTGGCGGCGGGGTCGGCCACGTCGCGATCCAGATCGCCAAAGCGCTCGGCGCGCACGTGATCGCGACCGCCGGCGCGAGCAAGCGGAAGTTCGTCGAGGGGCTCGGCGCCGACGAGGTGATCGACTACACGGCGGTCGACTTCACCGAGGCGGTCCGCGACATCGACCTCGTGCTCGACACGATCGGCGGCGACACCGTCGAGCGGTCGCTCGACGTGCTCCGCCCGGACGGTCACCTGGTGACGGCGGTCGCCGAGGAGGACGCGCAGCTCGTCGCCGCATACGAGGCGGCCGGTATGCGCTTCAGCCGCATCGCGGTCGACCCCGATCCGGTCGCCCTGCGAGGTCTCGTCGAACTGGTCGAACAGGGCAGGCTCCGGGTCCACGTGCAGGAGACGTTCCCGTTCGAGCGCGTCGCCGACGCGCACCGGCTGCTCGACGGCGGTCACCTCCAGGGCAAGCTCGTCCTCACCGTCTGATCCCGTCGCGGGGCCTCACGTGCGTCGTGAGTGAGGCTCCGTTGACGAACGGTTGCCGGCTCTCCGCCGGGCGGCGGCGAGTTGCTCACGCGCGGGGTATCCGGCCGTGGATCTCCTCGGCCATGTTCGTCATCGCCGTGCGGAAGATCTCGGCCTGATGGTCGCCGAGGAACGAGGTGTGCCCGAACACCTCCAGGACGACGAGGCCGTGCAGGTGTCCCCACGCGCTCATCAGGAGCGCGGTCGCGGCGGGCGGCAGTCCCTCCTGGCCCTCCGGTGACAGCTGCTCCAGATGGGCCCGGAGCGGTGGTGAGAGCGCGGGGGTGTCCGCCGCGGCGAGTTGCGCCTCGGTGTAACCGCCGAACAGTTCGCGCTCGAAGACCGCGCTCATCCGGAGGACCGCCTGGGTGGACGAGCCCCCGGCGGGGGCCTCGTAGGACCGCAGCGGCGTTCCGTAGATGAGCTTGAAGTGCTCGGGACGGGCGACGGCCCATCGGCGGTACCCCTCGGCCGCGGCCACCAGCCGTGGTACGGCCGCGACCTCCGTCGTGGTGTCGACGGCGGCCTGTACGGCGTCGGCCAGGTCGTTGTGCGCCTTGGCGACGAGTGCGGTGACGAGGGCGTCCCGGCTGGGGAAGTAGTGGTAGAGCGCCTGCACGGTCATTCCGAGGCTGCGCGCGACCGCGCGCAGGGACAGGGCCACCGGTCCGTGTTCGGCGATGTGGGACTCGGCGGTGTCCAGGATCTCCTGGGTCGCGGCGGCCCGGCGCCGCAGGCGCAGGGCGGACGGGGCCGTCTTGGGTTCGTCTACGGGCATGTGGCGACCGTACGACGCCAACTCCGTCGGCGCACGGTGAAGTTGCCGACTGCGAGGAAGATCTGACACTGCCAGACGGTGCACCGCCTGAAGTTCGGGGCCCGTCCGCGCGGTGGACTTCGCCTCGTTTACTTCCTCTTCGGCGTTGGCATAGTGTCCCATCGGCGGGGCCTGCCGTTCGGGCATACGCACGGCCGCCGGGGACGGGCGACGGGAACGGTGCCGATGATCGAGACGGTGTTCAGGAGCGAGGACGTTCCGGCGGCGGACCGGTTCGACCGCTGGCGTGAGCTGATGCGGCAGTGCACCGCGCCTCTTGAGCTGGACAGCGAGTACCGGAGCGAATTCAGGGCGTCGCAGCGGCTGCTGGAGCTCGACGGGATCTCGGTATGGCCCACGCGCTTCCAGCCGGTTTCCTTCCGGCGGACTCCACGGCTGATCCGGCAGTCCGACCCGGAGCAGGTCAACATCTCGATTCCTCTGCGGGGCACGCTGTACGCCACCCGGGACGGCCATGAGGTGGCGTACGGCCCCGACGCCCTGTGTGTCGTGGACAGTTCGCGGACCATCGAGGTCCGGACGCTCACCCCTCAGACCGGCATCGGGCTGGACGTTCCGAAAGCCCTGCTGCCGCTGTCCGGGAACGGGCTGGAAAAGCTGAGCCGTTACCGGCTGTCCGGGCGAGAAGGGTTCGGGGGCCTGCTCGTGGCCTTCCTGACCCAGATCGCCCGGGACGCCTCCGCCTACCGGTCGACGGACGGGCCGCGACTGGCCGCGATCGTGGTCGATCTGCTCTCGGCGCTGTTCACCCACCATCTCGCCACCGACGACGAACTCGGCCCTGAGACGCGCCGACGAGCCCTGACCATGGAGATCCAGGCGTTCATCCGCCGTCATGTGCGTGACCCGGAGCTGACCCCGCGCGCGGTCGCCGTGGCCCATCACATCTCGACCAGTTACCTGCACCAGCTCTTCCGGGACCAGGACACCACGGTCGCGGCCATGATCCGCGGCCTGCGACTGCGAGGCGCCCGGAAGGACCTCGCCGATCCGGCGCAGAGCGGCACCACCATTCAGGACATCGCGGCGCGATGGGGATTTCCCAGTCACACCACCTTCACGCGCGCATTCCACAGCGCGTACGGTCTCTCGCCTCGCGACTTCCGCCACGTGTCCTTGCACGGGTGGTTGATGTCCCAGGCGTAACAGCCCTCCCGCATGCTCGGTCCGCGGGGGAGCGGGTCCCGGTTCCGAGACGGTCGGTGGGAGCCGTCAGCGCTCCTCCAGCGCGTCGAGCGCCACCGCCTGGGCGATGGCGAGGCGGCGGTCGAGGTCCGGGGCGAGGATGTCGAGGACGTACCGGTCCCGCAGCCCGAACTTCTTGTCGACCGCCATCAGCCGCTTGTCGCCCTCGGTGAAGTCGAAGTGGTACGGCCAGAGGAAGGGCACGAAGTCCGTGAACGGCAGCCACTCCCAGATCCGGCGCACCCCGGCCACCACCCGGTTGCGCTCGCGCCCGGTGAGTTTGATCGTGCCCGGCTGCCGCATGGTCCAGGTGGAGCGGAAGAGGGAGGCGACGGCCTCGTTGCCGAAGGACCCGATGGGCTGGCCAACCGCGTCCCGCACGTCGTAGCCGACTTCGGGATCGAGGAGCTCGCGGGCCTCGAAGGTGCACAGGACGTGCTTCCTGGACTCGTCGGTGTAGAAGGTCATCTGTTCGCCGAGCGTCATCCGCTTCTGGTGGGCGAAGGCGACGACCTCGCCCTCGGAGCCGTCCGGCCGGACCGCGGTCACCACGTACTCCTTGGCCTTGAGGGACATCTTCTGCCGGATGGTGAACCGCTCGTGTGCCTGTACGTGTGTGCTGTTCATGTGACGTCTCCCGTTGTCTTCTTCTCGTACGGACGGTTCGGCCGCGTACCGCCTGCCGGATCTCCAGCGCGACCGGTCCATCGTCGCCGTGGCGGCCGGCCCGGCGCAGTTCCCGGAAGTCGCGGTCCGGAACGACCGAAGGCGACGGCACCGGGGTCTCGAACAGCCGCCGTCCTGGCAAGAGTTGTCAACTTTCGTCGTTCGCCCGTACGACGGGGGGATGATGCGGGCGCTCCCGCTCGTTGCCTATCGTCGGTCCGTGGAAGTGGAAGAAGCAGACACCCCTCGTACCGCCCGGACGCTCCTGACCCGGCTTGCCGCCGCGTCGCCCTGGGGCCGTTACCGGATCGCCGGGGAGGCCGTGCTCACCGTTGCCCTCGCCGGGATCGCGGGGCTGTTCGACGCCGTGGGCTCCGGATTCGGTGGCCGGACCTTCGCCGTCGTCGCGGGCGTCGCCCTGCTGTCGCTGACCCGGCGCGCCCTGCCGGCGACGGTGCTGGTCCTCTCCGCCGCAGCGGCGGGGACGCTGATCGCCGCGGTGCCGCTGCTGGTCTACGCGAGCTGGTCGGCGGGCAGCCGCATCGTGAAACCCTGGCGGGTGGCCGCCGCGTACGCCGCCGCGCTCGTGGCCCATACGGCGTTCACCGCCCACGACGAGATCGACGCCGGCTCCGTCGTGTCGCCGGTCACCACGGGCGCGCTGGGCGCGGGGGTGTTTCTGGCGCTGGCGATCGTGCCGGGGCTGGCCGCCCGCTACCGCGCCCAGCGCCGTGCGCTGCTCGGTGCGCTGCGGAGCAACAACGCCCAGCTCCTGCGGGAGCAGGCGATGGTGGCACGGGAGGCGCGCCTGTTGGAGCGCCACCGTATAGCCAGGGACATGCACGACAGCCTCGGCCACCAACTCGCCCTGATATCCGTGCACTCGGGCGCCCTGCAGGTCGATCCGGAGCTGACCGACCGCCAGCGGGAAGGGGTACGGATCCTGCGGGAGGCCTCCGTGACCGCGATGGGGGAGCTGCGCGAGGCCGTCGGGATCCTCCGCGACGACCGCGACGACCGCGACGACCGGGACGGTCCCCATGCGGCCGCCGGCCCGGGCGACGGGCGGCCGGTCCGGCGGCCGGCCGCCTCCGTCGACGGTCTGGTCGAGTCCTCCCGGGCCGCGGGCGCGGCCGTGGAACTGCACCGGTCCGGCGTCCGCCGGCCGCTGATGCCCGCCGTCGAGCACACGGCGTACCGCATTGCCCAGGAAGGCCTGACCAACGCCCACAAGCACGCGCCGGGCGCCCCGATCAGCCTGGCCCTGCGCTACGAGCCGGACAGCCTGGTGGTGGAGGTCGCCAACGGGCCCGTACCGGCCGGGGCGGCGCGGGGGCCGGCCGTGGTCAGCGGCGGCCAGGGACTGAAGGGCCTGCGGGAACGGGCCCGGCTCGTCGGCGGCATGGTGCACACCGGTCCCACCGCGGACGGTGGATTCCGTATCGCCGGCATGCTGCCGTACGGCACCGGGGACGGCGAGCCGGGGCCCGGCCCGGACGGCGCGACTTCCGTCGGTCCCGGCAGCGACTTTGTGGGGCAGAGGAGGAGGGGCGCGGCGGGCGACGGTGGAGCGGTCATCAACCGCATCGATCCGCCAACGGAGTTCACCACCACCATGACCAACAAGAAGAATGTGGCCATCGGCTGTGCCGCTATCGCCGTCCTCCTGGTCGGGGGCATCGTCGCCATGGGTGTATGGGGGACGAAGGAGGTGATGAAGGACCTGGAGAAGGCCGAGATATCGCCGAGCGTGTACGAGTCGGTGAAGGTGGGCGATGCCGAGGCGGACGTACAGGAGAAACTGCCCGACGGGGACTCGTGGATGACCTCGGATCTCGCTGACCAGGGGCCTGACGCGCCCGAGGGCGCGACCTGCCGCCACTTCACCTCCGACGAGGACGAGAGCCTCGACAGCCTGACCGTCTTCAGGTTCTGCTTCCGCGACGGGAGGCTGATCGCGAAGGACACCTTCCAGGCGACGTGACCCGGCGCGCGGTGCGGACCGGCCTCCGCGTTGCGTACGGCCGGTGCGGACCGGCTTCCGCGTGACGTACGGTCGGTGCCGCACAACCTCCGCGTGACGTAAGGAGGGTGGCGCAGGACCTCGGTGCGGCGTACCCGATCGGGTCAGGGCATGATGGCGGGGCCACGCCATCCGCTCCATGACCGACACCGCGCAGGAGGCTGTGTGATCCGGGTCCTCGTCGCCGACGACGAGCCGCTCATCCGGGCCGGCATCAGGATGATCCTCACCTCGGCCGACGACATCGACGTCGTCGCCGAGGCGGGTGACGGCCGTGAAGCGGTGGAGACCGCCCGGGGCACCGCCGTGGACGTGGCCCTGCTGGACATTCAGATGCCGGTGATGGACGGACTGGCGGCCCTCACCGAGCTGCGCCGCGCCGTGCCGGACGTGCGGGTGCTGATCCTCACCACCTTCGGCGAGCGGGACAACGTGCTGCGCGCGCTCGGCCACGGCGGCGTCGGCTTCCTGCTCAAGGACTCCGCCCCCGACGAACTGATCCACGCGGTGCGGGCGGCGGCGGCCGGGAACGCCTATCTCTCGCCCGCGGCCACCCGGCACGTGGTGGACGCCCTCGCCTCCCCGGGGGCCACCACCCGCGCCGACGAGGCCAGACAGCGCGTCGACCGGCTGTCGGCCCGGGAGCGCGACGTGCTCGCGCTGCTCGGCGAGGGCCTCTCCAACGCGGACGCGGGCAGGCGGCTGCACATGAGCGAAGCCACCGTGAAGACCTACGTGAGCCGCATCCTGACCAAGCTCGGGTGCGAGAACCGGGTACAGGCGGCGCTGCTCGCCCGCGACGCCGGAATGCACCCGGACGGGGTGTGACCTCCAGGCGCTGATACCGCGCCGGCGCCGTCCGGTCGCGGTGGCTGCTTCCTGCCTCCGCCGGACGGAATTCCTGGCGCGTTCCCGGCTGTTGTGTCCATCAAGACGTCAGAGGGCACACCGGCTGTCCTCAAGGGCAAACAAACTGGTCAAAGGTGCAGTTCGCGCGAAAGACGCCGAATCGCCACCGAGTGTTTCCGGAGCTCTTTCCCCGTCGCGCGGAATGCCTCTCGGAGTATTAACGGCGTATGAAATGAGCTCTATTCGGCCAACCAGGACGAGCCCGGATGGCCACGGGGACCGACCGATCCTCACACCGTGCCCGCCCTCGGTGCGACGCCGCGTGTCAGGGCTCCGAAGCAGTGCGGGCCGGTAGGAGAATCGTTTCTGCGGGTGTTCGCCCACTGGCCGGCGCTCCGTGTCCAATGGACCGCCGGTGGCCCGGACAAGGCTTTCGAGTGGCCTGACTGTGGCCGAACGGGCAGTGGCTCATGGCCGGTTCGTCACGCGGTGAGGCTGGAATGCACAGGCACTAAGAAGCCGGTCTGGACCACGAGAAGAGGCCATGGCAGGATCTGGCCCCGACGCAGTGCTTGACCGTATTCATGTGATTGACCGTCACCAAGCACCTCGGCCGGTGTTTGCTCTCGCCGGCCGCTTGCACAGAGCGAATCTCCGCATTCACCCCACGGATGCGCGACCATATACCTCTGAAAGACATCGGATCTGCAGGCCCACTGTCATCGAGCACCCCTTCCGCCGAATCCAACCCGCCGCCCTTTCCGGCGCGTCATCGGGTAATTGTTTCAATCTGACCCTTACTGCTGACCTCTGCTGACCCCGGCACAGACCACTCCGTAGAGACCCTGAATCCGTAGTCCCGCGTTGTCCCGCGTTCCGGCCTTACCGACGTGCGCCCATCTCTCACAGACGGCCTTGGCATGCCGATTTGCCGGGACCGGGGCCTGGCGTACCGGTGGGGTCGGGGTCGAAGCGATCGAACCGAGAATGGGAAGCCATATGTGCGGTATCGCAGGCTGGGTAGATTTCAACCGCGACCTGACCGGAGAGCGGCCGACAGTGCTGGCCATGACGGACACCATGGCCTTACGAGGGCCGGACGACACCGGTATCTGGCTTTCTCCCCATGCGGCGCTCGGCCACCGCCGGCTCGCGGTCATCGATGTCGAAGGGGGCCGCCAGCCGATGGCCGCGGATGACGTGGCCGTCCTCACCTACAGTGGCGAAGTCTACAACTTCCGTGAACTAAGGGTTCAGTTGGAGGCGAGAGGACACCGCTTCCGCACCCACAGCGACACCGAGGTCGTCCTGCGCGGCTACCTGGAGTGGGGCGAGGACCTCGCCGACAAGCTCAACGGGATCTACGCCTTCGCGCTGTGGGACGTCCGGCGCGAGGAACTCCTGCTCATCCGCGACAGGATGGGTGTCAAGCCGCTCTTCTACTACCCGCTCCCCGGCGGCGGTGTGCTCTTCGGATCCGAACCGAAGGCCATCCTCGCCCATCCGCAGGCCGACCGGGCCGTGGACGCCGACGGACTGCGGGAGATCTTCACCATCACGCAGACGCCCGGGCTCTCCCTCTACAAGGGCATGCACGAAGTGCGCGCGGGACAAGTGGTGAAGGTACGGCGCCAGGGCCTGACCAAGCGGCAGTACTGGCGGCTCACGGCCCAGGAACACACCGACGACCTGGACACGACGGTCCGTACGGTGCGCGAACTCCTGGAGGACATCGTCGAGCGGCAGCTCGTCTCGGACGTCCCGCTGTGCAGCCTGCTGTCGGGCGGCCTCGATTCGAGCGCGCTCACCGCCCTGGCCCTGAAACACGGGGACACCCGGTCGTTCGCCGTCGACTTCGCCGGCTACGCCGACCACTTCCAGCCCGACGAGATGCGCGGCAGCGCCGACGGGCCCTTCGTACGCGACGCGGTGGCACACCTGCGCCCCGATCACACCGACATCACACTCGACACCACCGAGCTCACCGATCCACGGCTGCGCGCCAGTGTGATGGACGCCTGGGAATACCCCCAGTTCAGCGGCGACATGAACACCTCGCTGTACATGCTGTTCCGCGCGATCCAGGGACACTCGACCGTCGCGCTGTCAGGGGAGTCCGCGGACGAGGTCTTCGGCGGGTACGCCTGGTTCCACCTGCCGAAGGCGGTGGATTCCGGCACCTTCCCCTGGCTCGTCTTCATGATGCAGAAGCAGCGGCCCGAGGACCTCTTCGACCCCGAGCTGCGCAAAAAGCTCGACGTCCTCGCGTACGAGCGGGACCGGTACAGCGACGCGCTGGCCGAGGTGCCGTACCTGCCGATGGTCAGCGCCCGCGAGCGCCGGATGAGGGAGGTCTCCTACCTCCACCTCACCCGCTTCGTGAACATGCTGCTCGACCGCAAGGACCGGCTGAGCATGGCGCACGGCCTGGAGGTCCGGGTGCCGTTCTGCGACCACCGGCTGGTGGAGTACGTCTTCAACACGCCCTGGGCCTTCAAGACCTTCGACGGACGCGAGAAGAGCCTGCTGCGCGCCGCGGTCTCCGACCTCGTACCGGCGTCGATCCTGGAGCGGCGCAAGAGCCCGTACCCCGCCACCCAGGACCCCGCGTACGGGAAGGCGCTGCGCGGCACGCTCAGCGACCTGATCGCGGACGGGACCGCCCCCGTACTGCCGCTGCTGGACGGTGAGGCCGTACGGACCCTCCTCAAGTCGCCGGTCGAGGACACCGCGTCCACGGTGACGCGCATCAGCCTGGAGATGGTGCTCGACCTGAACTCCTGGCTGGAGTCCCAGGAGCTGCGCGTCGACGTCTGACGCCCCGCGCGCCGGACTCTCCTTCCCTTCTCCTCTCTCCTCGCTTCCCTCTTCGCCTTTCCTCCTTCCCTCCGCATTTTCCCTGCCCACACGTACGACGGGAGTGGTTTCAGCATGCGCAGCAGCGAGCTCACGATCGGAAGGTCCTTCGGACTCAATTTCGACCACAAGGAGGATTTCTTCCAGACGCTGGCCGACTTCTGCAAGGAAAACGATGTCCGGCAGGGTTACATCCCGATGTTCCTCGCGGCTTTCGCCGAGACCGAGATCGCGGGAACGTGCGACCGGGTCGAGGACCCGGAAGCCCCCGTCCGCCTCCCCGTATACCTGGAGAAGGTCGAGGCCGTCGGCAGCGGCACCTTCTCCTACGACCCCGACCGGGACATCGTCGTGCCGCACGTGCATGTCACGGTCGGACTGAAGCAGCAGTCGGCCCTCGCCTATTCCAGTCATCTGATATCGGCCACGGTCCAGTACCTGACCGAGATGCTGATCGTCGAGGTCGCCTCCCCGCACATGCGTCGTCCGGTGAAGACCGAGCTGTACGACGTGCCCCTGCTCACCTTCGAAAGCTGAGAGCCATGTCCGCTGAATTCTTTCCCTTTCCCGAAGAGCCGCTCGGCGCGATTCCGCAGAGCTGCGCCTGGCGGCGTGAGTCCGATCCACTCGGGCAGGTCACCCTGCCCAGCGGTGACGCCGTACGGCTCGCGGTGCGCTTCGACGACGTCGAGGCCGTCCTGACCGACCCGCGGTTCAGCCGCGACCTGAGCAAGCCCGGATGCCCCCGGCTGCAGTCCGGCGCGGACATGTCCGACGACCGCGACACGCTCATCAACATGGACCCGCCGCGGCACACCCGGGTCCGCCGCCTCCTCAGCCGCGCGTTCACCGTGCGGAACATCGAGAAGCTGCGGCCGCGCATCCGCGAGATCGTCCAGGAACTCGTCGACGACATGGCGGCCACCGCCCCGGGCCCCGCCGACCTGATGGCCGGCCTCGCCGAACCGCTGCCCATGCGGGTGATCGCGGGGGTGCTCGGGGTCGCCGACAGCGATCTCGCCCAGTTCCGCCACTGGTCGTACGTGGCCATGAGCATCACGCCCGACATGGCGGACGAGCGCGTCACGGGGCGCGAGGAGTTCTTCGCGTACCTGGTCGACCTCATCGAGCAGCACCGCAGGGAACCGGGAACGGATCTCCTCGACGCCATGATCCAGGCGACCGAGGACGGCGACCGGCTGAGCGAGGCGGAGCTGTGCGACACCGCGCGCTCGCTGCTGCTCGCCGGGCACGAGACCACCATGACGTCGATCGGGCGCGGGATCTTCACGCTGCTGCGCCACCCCGAGCAGTACGCGCAGCTCGTGGCGGATCCGTCGCTGGTGCCCGCGGCGGTCGAGGAGGTGCTCCGGCACGACTTCCCCGCCGATGTGGGCTTCCTCCGTGTCGCGACGCAGGACGTCGACCTGCCGTCCGGTCAGATCCGCCGCGGTGAGGGGGTCATGCCGCTCATCTCCTCGGCGCACCGCGACACGAAGAAGTTCGCGGACCCCGACCGGTTCGACATCCACCGGGTGGACAACGCGCACATCGCTTTCGGGAAGGGCGCGCACTACTGCATCGGCGCGTATCTCGCGCGGGTGCAGCTCCAGGAGGCGTACGACGTGATCGTGCGCACCTTCCCGGATCTGCGGCTGGCGGTGCCCGCCGAGGAGATCGTCTGGAAGCCGGACATGATGACGCATGCCATCGCGGAGCTCCCGATTACCTGGTGAACCGGAGGTGAGGTCGATATGAGTTCCGAAGAGAAGAGTTCCGAAGAGAAGAGTTCTGCGGAGAAGAGTTCCGTGCCGGACGGGAGCCCCGTGCTCTACCGCCCGGAGGACCTGGCCCGCATCACGGAGGATCTGCCGTTCATCCGGACCATCGCCGACTGGTGTACGGAGTTCCTTTCGAAGCCGCATCCCGATCTCGGGCGGGGCGGTTCGGTCTGTCCCTTCATTCCGCGTGCCCTGGCCATGAACCGGGTCTCGTTCGTCGTCCTGCACACGGCGAACCGCACCGAGGCCGAGATCGACGGGATCATCGCCTCGTACCGGCAGACCATCCTCGACATGGAACCCCGGTCGGGGCAGGAGGCCATCGACAAGGCGATCATGGTGATCCTCCCCGATGTGAGCGAGGAGGACGCGGCCGAGGTGGTGGACGAAACACACCGCAGGCTGAAGGCGGAGTTCGTCGCCTCCGGTCTCATGATCGGGAAGTTCCACCCGCGCAGCGAGCAGGGCGGGCTCCACAACCCGGGGTTCCGGCCGCTGCGCAGTCCGATTCCGCTGCTGGCCATCCGGCACATGGTCGACTCCGACCTGCCGTTCCTGAACCGGGTCGACGATCCCGTGCCCGACCGCATCAAGTTCCTGGAGTCGTACGGACAGCGGTTCGAGGACGCGGAGGAGTCCCGCTGGTCGGAGAAGGGCCGGGCGGCCATCGGTGAGCTGCGCGTCCGTGCGGAGTCGGACAAGTGACGGCCGCCACGCCACGTACGGTGGCGATCGTGGCCGGTGGCAGCCGCGGCATCGGGGCGGAGATCTCCCGGCACCTCGCGGCCGCCGGCATGGATGTGGTCATCGGCTTCGCCCATGACACCGTGGCCGCCGAGAAGCTGGTGGGGGAGATCTCCGGAGCCGGAGCCGGAACCGGGAGTGGTCCCGGAGCCGGACAGGCGAAGGCCGTGCTCGCCGACATCGCGGAACCGGACGGTGCCGTGCGCCTCTTCGACGAGGCGGAACAGGCCTTCGGCGGGGTGGACATCGTTGTCACCTGCGCGGGTGCCCACGCCGCGCGGCGCGGCCCCCTCGCGGCCACCGACGACGACGACTTCCGCCGGGTCGTGGACGTCAACTTCCGCGGCACGTTCCACATGCTGCGGGCGGCGGCGACCCGGGTCCGCACGGGCGGACGGATCATCACCTTCTCCAGCTCCGCTCTGGCCCTGGGGGCGCCCGGCCAGGCGGTCTACAACGCCTCCAAGGCCGCCGTCGAGGTGCTGACGCGGCAGCTGGCCAAGGAACTGGCCGGCCGGGACATCACGGTCAACGCGATCGCCCCGGGACCCACCGGCACCGAACTGTTCCTCAGCGGCCGGCCGCCGGAGGCGATCGAGGCGCTGGCCGGGCAGATCCCGCTGGGCAGGATCGGCCGGCCGGACGACATCGCGGCGGTGGTGGACTTCCTGCTCGGCGAGCAGGGCGGCTGGATCAACGGGCAGGTGCTGCACGCCAACGGCGGAATCGTGTGACGTCCCCGTCATTCCCGGAGAGGAGCACCACAATGCTGGAGAGCACGGTCCCGCTGGGCGAGAGCGACCCCGGTGGATTCCTGGAGAACATCGACGTGGTGGTCATCGACACCGAGACCTTCGCGCCCTTCGTCGAGGACGCGATAGAGCAGTACAGCCTCGGTCTGGCGTCGGTGAAGGCGGCCGGTTCGCGGCTGCACCGGCCCAACAGCTTCGGACTGCTGGGCGGCACGTTCGAGGGCGACGCGATGATCGTGAAGCAGGTCGCCTTCGCCACCAACGTCCGGGCCGTCGAGTCCGTCCCCCTGGAGGAGTTCAAGGAGAACATCGTCCCCCAGTTCGGCAAGCAGTACGACGACGGCGAGCGCGGGTTCTGGTGCGACTCGCGTGAACTCCTCAAGATTGTCCGGGAGTTCGAGAACGCCGGTCTGGAGATGCTCGGATCGGTCCATATGCACCCGGACTGGCACCGCATCGGGCCCGCGCACGAACGGGGCACGGAGAACCTGAGCGAGAACCCCAGCCGGATGGACGAGTACCTCTTCCGTAACGCGGGCTGGCCGCTCAACATCATCTGCTACCTGGAGAGCCGGGGCGGCGGTATCACCCATACGTACGCCGCGTGGCGTCCGCCCGCCCTCGACGATCCGTCGGGGCGGGCCAGGAAGGTCACCGTCAGGCACTTCGCACACGGCCACGTCGGCTCCGAGTGACGTGCCAGGTGCCATGACGTGCCAGGTGCCATGACGTGACGCATGCCGTGGCACGACGCATGCCGTGACGTGCCAGGTGCTGTGACGCACCGGAACTCCCAGGCTGGCCGAAGGTGGAGGACGACGAATGGACAGGTATCCCCGGAACGCCGGCACGGTGGTCTCGCCGGCCGACCCGGACTACGAACGGGCACGACGCATCTGGAACAACCGCTTCGACTGCCGGCCCCGCGCCATCATGTACCCGCGCGACGAAGCGGAGGCGGCGGCCGCGCTGGGATACGCGCGGGACAACGAGGTCCCGTTCCGTATCCGCTCCGGCGGTCACAACAGCGAGGGTTTCTGCACGGTCGACGACGGCATCATCATCGACCTGTCGAAGCTCGGCTCGATCGCCGTGAACAACGACCGGACCCGGGCCGTCATCAGCCCCGGTGTCATGCTCGGTGAGGTGTACGCGAACCTCTGGTCCGTGGGCGGCACCATCCCTGCCGGGGTCTGCCCGGACATCAGGATCGGCGGGCACGTGCTCGGCGGCGGCATCGGCATGCTCGTCCGCTCGCGGGGCCTGCTCATCGACAACCTGGTGGGCCTCACCGTGGTCGACGCGCGGGGGGAGAGGCTCCAGGTCGACGCGGACCACCACCCGGATCTCTTCTGGGCCTGCAAGGGAGGCGGCGGCGGCAACTACGGGATCGCCACCTCGTACACCTTCGAGATGCGGCCCATCTCCGACGTGACGATCTTCAAGCTGGAGTGGGACTGGCAGGGCGGCATGGCGGTGCTCGACGCCTGGCAGCACTGGCTCCTCTCGGCGGACTCCCGGGTCAACGCCCGGTTCAACGTCTTCTCCAGTACCGTCGGTACGGTCATGACGGTCGGCCTGTTCGAGGGTTCGGCCGACGAGCTGAAGTCGATCCTCCAGCCGCTGGTCGAGAAGTTCCCGCCGCGTGACTCCTTCGTACGCACCATGCCCTACATGGAGTGCGTGGGGACGTTCAGTGAGCAAGTCCCCTCCATACGAGCCAAGTTCGTGCCCGCGCTCTCGGCGGGACCGCTCGACGCCGACGCACTGAAGACCCTGGAGCGCTGGCACAAGGACGCACCGACCGGGGTCAAGACGGGGCTCTACGGGCTCGGCGGCGAGGTGCTCGGCAGTGTGTCGCCGGACAGCTCGGCGTTCGCCCACCGCGACGCGTCCATCTGCGTCGAGTACCTCGGCCACTGGCAGGGGGCGGAACACGACCGGGAACACCTCGGCTGGCTGTCCGGCGTCCGCGAGGAGATGGACGCCTTCATGACGGGCGGAGCCTACGTCAACAGCCCGGACCGCGATCTGGGGAACTGGCTGCACGCCTACTACGGGGGGAGCCTCCCGCGGCTGATGGACGTGAAGAGGCGGTACGACCCCGACAACGTCTTCGCCTTCGAACAGAGCATCCCGGGATCCCTCACCCTCCCCGAGGCCCGCGCCGCGGGCCTGACCGACACGGTCGTCGAAGACCTGCGCGCCCGCGGACTTCTCTCCGCCTGACGCCGTCACCCGCGGGCGCCCACCGAGGCGCCCGCGGGGCCCCGAGAACTCGCCCTTCCGAAGAACCCGCCTCCCTCAAGAGGCAGAAGCGGCGTGCCCGGACCACCGAAAAGCCCACTTTGCTCGAATCTCTGAAGGAGAACAACGTGGACAATCGAATCAAGACAGTCGTGATCCTGGGCGGCGGCACCGCCGGCTGGATGACTGCGGCGTATCTCGGCAAGGCGCTGCAGAACACGGTGAAGATCGTGGTCCTGGAGGCGCCCACCATCCCGCGGATCGGTGTGGGCGAAGCCACCGTCCCCAACCTGCAGCGCGCGTTCTTCGACTACCTCGGCATCCCCGAGGAGGAGTGGATGCGCGAGTGCAACGCCAGTTACAAGATGGCGGTGAAGTTCATCAACTGGCGTACACCGGGCGAGGGCAGTCCCGATGCCCGGACGCTCGACGACGGTCACACCGACACCTTCCACCACCCCTTCGGACTGCTGCCGTCCGCAGACCAGATACCGCTGTCCCACTACTGGGCGGCCAAGCGGCTCCAGGGCGAGACCGACGAGAACTTCGACGAGGCGTGTTTCGCCGACACCGCGATCATGAACGCCAAGAAGGCGCCCCGCTTCCTCGACATGCGGCGGGCGACCAACTACGCCTGGCACTTCGACGCCAGCAAGGTCGCCGCGTTCCTGCGCAACTTCGCCGTCACCAAGCAGGCGGTCGAACACGTCGAGGACGAGATGACCGAGGTCCTCACCGACGAACGGGGCTTCATCACCGCCCTGCGCACCAAGTCGGGGCGGCTCCTGCACGGTGACCTCTTCGTCGACTGCTCCGGCTTCCGCGGGCTGCTGATCAACAAGGCCATGGAGGAGCCGTTCATCGACATGAGCGACCACCTCCTGTGCAACAGCGCCGTCGCCACGGCCGTACCGCACGACGACGAGAAGAACGGTGTCGAGCCGTACACCTCCTCGATCGCCATGGAGGCCGGCTGGACCTGGAAGATCCCCATGCTGGGCCGGTTCGGCAGCGGTCATGTCTACTCCAACCACTTCGCCACCCAGGACGAGGCCACCCTGGCCTTCTCGAAGCTGTGGGGCCTCGACCCGGACAACACCGAGTTCAACCACGTCCGCTTCCGGGTCGGCCGCAACCGCAGGGCCTGGGTGCGCAACTGCGTCAGCGTCGGCCTCGCGTCGTGCTTCGTGGAGCCGCTGGAGTCCAGCGGCATCTACTTCATCTACGCGGCCATCCACATGCTGGCCAAGCACTTCCCCGACAAGACCTTCGACAAGGTGCTCGTCGACCGGTTCAACCGGGAGATCGAGGAGATGTTCGACGACACCCGGGACTTCCTCCAGGCGCACTACTACTTCTCGCCGCGCGTCGACACGCCGTTCTGGCAGGCGAACAAGGAACTGAAGCTGGCCGACTCCATCAAGGACAAGGTCGAGACGTACCGGGCCGGGCTCCCGGTCAACCTGCCGGTCACCGACGAGGGGACCTACTACGGCAACTTCGAGGCCGAGTTCCGGAACTTCTGGACCAACGGCAGCTACTACTGCATCTTCGCCGGGCTGGGCCTGATGCCGCGCAACCCGCTGCCGGCGCTCGCCTACAAGCCGCAGTCGATCGCGGAGGCCGAGTTGCTGTTCGCCGACGTCAAGCGCAAGCAGGACACCCTGGTCGAGTCGCTGCCGTCGACCTACGACCTGCTGCGTCAGTTGCACGGTGCGTCGTGACGGGTGCGGCGGGCGGCGTGACGACCGCGCAGCAGCACTACCGCGATCTGATGAGCGCCTTCCCCACCGGGATCGCGGTGGTGACCAGCCTCGACGCCCAGGGTGTGCCGCGCGGCATGACCTGCTCGTCGGTCACCAGCGCCACCCTGTCCCCGCCGACGCTGCTGGTCTGCCTGCGCAACGGCAGCGCCACCCTGGACGCGGTCTCGGCCACCCGCGGGTTCGCCGTCAACCTGCTGCACGACGGTGGACGGCACGCGGCGGAGGTGTTCTCGGGCCCCGACCCGAACCGCTTCTCGCGCGTGCAGTGGAAGCAGTGCCGGTCGGGTCTGCCATGGCTGTCCAAGGACGCGTTCGCGGTGGCGGAGTGCCGGGTCAGCGGCACCCAGGAGGTGGGCGATCACACCGTGGTCTTCGGTGAGGTCGCGAGAATCGCCCAGACCGACGGCACCCCGTTGCTGTACGGCCTGCGCTCCTTCGCCGCCTGGCCGCTGCCGTTGGACGGAGGCGTCGGACCGCGGCCCGCGCGGCAGGGCTCGGAGCCCGCGCTACAGGGTTCGGAGCCCGCGCGGCAGGGCTCGGAGCCTGCCTACGGGGCTCGGAGCAGCCGCGGCTGAACCCGGCGTGAACCGCCCGACACCGGTGTGAACCGGGGCCGTGAGCCCCCGCCCTTCCCCGCGGCACGTCTCACGGCCCCGGTCCGGGACCGAAACCGCTACTCACAGAAACAGGGCACTGATGACGGCACGCCAAGTCACGCAGCCATCCTTCAGGACGTCCGAGCTGGACAGGTTCTCCGCCTACCGCGCCACGGAAGGGACGGAGGCGACGGAGGCGACGCAGGGAACGGAAGCGACGCTGGGAACGGAGGCGACGCAGGGAACAGAGGCGACGGAGGCGACGGAACCCGGCAGGGCCGAGGACATCCTGGACCTCTCCAACAACGAACTCATGCTGCCACCGCTGCCGGCGGTGGTGGACTCGCTGCGCCGGAGCAGCCTCCAGGTCAATCTGTACCCCGACCCCACCGCCCGCGTACTCAAGACCACACTGGCCCGGCACTTCGGCGCCGAGACCGAGGAGACGGTGGTCGGCCCCGGCAGCGGCGGCGTCCTCCAGCAACTGCTCCTGGTCCTGGCCGGCCGCGGCGACGAAGTCCTCCACGCCTGGCCGGGCTTCGACGCCTACCCCCTGCTGATCGCCGTCACCGGCGCCAAGGGGGTACCGGTACCGCTCACCACCACCGGTGAGCACGACCTGGCGGGGCTGCTGGAGCGGGTGAACCCCCGTACAAGGGCGGTCATCCTGTGCTCCCCGCACAACCCCACCGGCCGCCGGATCCCCACGGGTGATCTGCTGGGGTTCCTGGACAGCCTCCCGTCCCACGTGGTCGCCATTCTCGACCAGGCGTACATGGAGTTCGACGAGGAGGAGGATCCGCACGACCTCGGCCTGATCCGGGAGTACCCGAACGTCGTTCTGCTGCGGACGTTCTCCAAGGCGTACGGCCTGGCGGGGCTGCGGGTCGGCTACGCCTTCGCCTCGTCGGAGATCGCCGTGCGCGCCCGTAAGACGGTCATCCCCTTCTCCGTCACACGCTCCGGCGAGCGGGCGGCCGTGATCTCGCTGGCCCAGGGGAGCGACCTGGCCGAACGGCTGGCTACGGTACGGCGCATGCGCGCGGACCTCCGGTCGGATCTCGGCGCGCAGGGGCTGGTGCCGCTGCCGTCGTCGGCCAACTTCGTCTGGCTTCCCCTCGGACCGGACTCGGACCGCTTCGCCGCCGCGGCGCTGCGGGCCGGAGTGCGGGTCAGGTCGTACTCCGGCGACGGTGTCCGGATCTCCGTGGGGACCGAGGAGGCCCACCGGCGCGTGCTGATCGCCGCGAAGGACTTCCTGTCGGTGTGAGGCGTCACGGGTGAGGCGTCACGGGTGAGGCGTCACGGGTGAGGCGACCACCGGCGCCGGACACACTGCCCGCCCGTCACGCGGTCCCACGCACCACCCCTGTGCAGCACGCGTGTTGAACACACCGCGGTGGGCCTGCGGTCACAGCAGGCCCACCGGTCCACCCACCGTGCCCGGCCGGCCGCGACACGCCCGGCCCCCCACCAGAGGCCGATACTGATGACTGGTAACGCCGTATCAGACTTCTTCCTGGCGCTGACACTCGCCATCACCGCAGCCAAACTGCTGGGAGCCGCACTCCGACGGATCGGACAGCCCGCCGTCGTGGGAGAGATCCTCGCCGGCATCCTCGTCAGCCCCATGGTGCTGTCGGCGACCGTGAGCGAGAAGATCTTCCCGGAGAGTGTGCAGCCCGTCTTCTCCGGCCTGGCCAACGTCGGCCTCGCGACCTTCATGTTCCTCGTCGGTTACGAGATGGACGGGGCGCTGCTGCGCGGCCGCAAGCGCATCCCCCTGAGCATCGCGGTGGGCTCGGTCGTGCTCCCGCTCGCGGGCGGAGTCGCCCTGGCGATACCGCTCGCCTCCACCTACGCGCCCGAGAGTCACACCGGCTTCGTGCTCTTCGTCGGTGTGGCCATGTCCGTGACGGCCTTCCCCGTGCTGGCGCGCATCCTGTCCGACCGCGAGCTGAACCGTACGGCGACGGGCGCCATCGTGCTCGTCGCGGCGGCCATCGGTGACATCGTCGCCTGGATCTGCCTGGCCGGTGTCATCGCGTTCACCGGCGCGACCGGCGAGTGGCGCTTCGTGCTGCTGCCGCTCTACGTACTGGCGATGGCCTTCCTGGTCCGGCCCGCGCTCAAGAAGACCGTTCAGTACGCCGAACACAACGACAAGCAGGCCACGGTCCTCTTCCCCGTGCTGATCGCCGGCGTGCTGCTGTCCAGTGCCGCCACCGAGTGGCTCGGCATCCACTTCATCTTCGGCGCGTTCGCCTTCGGCGCGATCATGCCCCGCGCGATGTCCGAGTCGCTGCGCGTCCTCGTCGTGAACCAGATGCAGCAGACCGGCTATCTGCTGCTGCCGCTCTACTTCGTCGTCGCCGGCATGAAGGTCGACCTCGCCGGATTCGGCGGTGGGGTCCTCCTCACCCTCGTGCTGGTCATCACCGTCGCCATCGTCACCAAGGCGCTCGGGGTCTACGCCGCCGGACGCCTGGCCGGCGCGGACCACGGCCAGGCGCTGACGGCGTCCGTCCTGATGAACACGCGCGGGCTCACCGAGATCGTCATCGTCTCCGTCGGCCTGGAAATGGCCCTGATCGACCAGAAGTTCTACTCGATCATGGTGGTGATGGCCGTGGTGACCACCGTCCTCACCGGCCCGCTGCTGAAGCGGATCGGCGCACACCGCCTGGTCGGCGCCAACCCACCGGAAGGCGCCTCCGCCGCGGCGAGGGAGAAGCAGAACGCACCCGGCTGAGCGCGCAAGCCCGCCGGCGTACCGGGGAGCCCCGTCAGCTCCACAGCGTCACATGGATCGCCGGGCGGAACCTCCCCGCCGTCACACCCTCCCCGCGCAGCATCGCCTGAAGGGCGCGCGGCGTCGTGACGAAACGCATCAACTCGGCGGCCGCGGGCGGCGCGTCACGCCCCGGGAGGGCGAGGGCGTTCCAGGAGCCCTTGGCGGGCAGCGCGGGGCTCAGGAGCTGTTTGAGTTCCCCGCCGGAGAGCGCCCGGGTGACGGAGAAGGAGAGCGCCAGCGCCACTCCCTTGCCGTGCTTCGCCTCCTCCAGGGCCGCCGCGTGGCTCTGGAAGATCCGCTGGTTCTCCTCGTCCACCTGGAGCTGCTGGAGTACGGAGGGGACGAGGCCCGCGCGGTCCGCGGCCGACGGGCCGAGCAGCCAGGTCTGGCGGCGCAGTTCGCCCGGTCCCGGACGCCGGGCGGCGAGCGGGTGGTCCGGTCCGACGACGCCCACCATCTGGTAGTTGAGGAACGGCGTGCACTTCATGCCGTCGTCCACGACCGCGGGGCGCGGGCCGATCGCCACGTCCACGGTGCGGTTGCGCAGCAGGGTGGCGAACCGCTGCGGGCTGTGCACGCTCAACTCGACGTCCAGGTCGTCGGCCCGGCCCGCGAACAGCTCGATGAGACCGGGCGCCGCGTGCTCCGCGAAGAGGCTCGACGTGGCGACGCGCAGCAGCCTGCGGCCCGAACCGGCCTGGCTGACCTCCAGGATGGTCCGGTCCTGGAGCCCCAGCAGCTCCGTTGCCCGGCTGGCCAGCCGCAGCCCGCCGGGGGTGAACGCGAGGCCCGCGCCCGTCCTGGCGAACAGCTTGTCGCCCAACTCCTTGCGGAGCTGGGCGACATGCATGGAGACGGCGGCCTCGGACACCGAGAGATCGGCCGCGGCCCCCTTGACCGAACCCAGGCGGACGACCGCGGCGTATGCCCGGAGCTGAGTCGGCGTCATATCTGATCTGTCTCCCACCCGGCCGCCCGAGCCGATGCGCGTCCGTCGTGTCCGCCGCGCTCCACCGCGTGCGTCGTATCCGTGGCGACGTGCCGTCACGCTATCCGCTGGGCCCCCGGGCGGCTACAGGATCTTCACATCCCGTCGTTTTCCCGTGGCCGGTCTCACGTCCCGACGGTGAACGTGGCGTGCAGGGCGCGGGTGTGGTCGACGTACCGTACGGGCCCGGTCAGGGTGAGCGCGGCGGTCAGCCGCACATCGGTGCTGGAGGCCGCCAACCGCAGCTCCAGCGCCCCCGGTTCGACGATCCGGCGCCCGTCGCGCCCGGTGAACGACGCCAGATCGGCGGGTACGGTGACGCCGACCCCGGCCCGCTCGCCCGCCGCCAGCGGGAGCCGTACGTAGCCGATCAGGCGCTGCGCGGGCTGGACGACCGAGGCGACCGGGTCGTGCAGATAGAGCTGGACCACCTCGACGCCCGCGCGCCCGCCCGTGTTGGTGACGGTGAACGCCAGCTCCGCCGCGCCGTCCGTGGGCAGGGTCGCGCCCTCCGTCGTGACCTCCAGCTCCGACCAGGTGAACGACGTGTACGTCAGCCCGTGGCCGAACCCGAAGGCCGGTGTCGGGTCGATGCTGGAGACGTCGCTCGCGCGGGCCAGCGGCGCCGCGAGATACGTGGACGGCTGCGCGCCCGCCAGCCGGGGGACGCTCACCGGGAGCCGGCCGGAGGGGTTGATCCGGCCGCTGAGCACGCCCGCCACCGCCGGGGTGCCCTCCTGCCCCGGGAAGAACGCCTGCACGATCGCCCCGGCCTCGGTGACCGCCCGGCCGAGGACGTACGGCCGGCCGGCGAGCAGGGTGACCACCACCCGGGTGCCGGCCGCCCGCGCCGCGTCGAGCACGGTGTCCAGCAACAGGCCCTGTGCGCCCGGCAGATCGAGTGTCTCGGCGTCGCACCCCTCCCCGCTGGTGCCGCGCCCGAAGAGTCCCGCGCGGTCGCCGAGCGCGAGGACGGCGACATCCGCGGCGCGGACCGCCCGTACCGCCTCCGCGAAGCCGTCCGGGAGATCCGCGCCGGGGACGACGGGGTCGTCGATGCCGGTGGCCGCCACCGTCACGATCTCGCTCCGCGGGAACTCCGCCGCCAACGCCTCGTACAGCGTGGGCAGTTCAATGCCGACGGGGGTGTCCGGATGCCGGGAGCCGACATGGACGGGGAAGGAGTAGCAGCCCAGCACGGCCGTACGGGTCTCGGCCTGCGGGCCGATCAGCGCGATCCTCGCCGGTCCCGCGGCCCCGGCCACCGGGCGCCCAACGCCCATGGAACCAGCCTCGGTCGGGCCGGCGAGCGGCAGCGTCCCGTCGTTGCGCAGCAGGATCACCGAACGCTCCGCGAGCCGGCGGGAGATGTCCCGGTGCGCGGGGGAGTCCAGGGTGACCGTGCCGCGCAGCCGCTCCGTGCCGTCCGGGCCGATGCCGTCGAGCTCCAGCCCGGCCAGGGCCGCCGGCCGGGCGCTCCACCCCGGGTCGAGCAGCCCGAGCCCGGCCTTCTGGGTCAGGACCCGGCGTACCGCGCGGTCGACCACCTCGCCCGGCAGCCGCCCGCCGGCGACCGCGTCCCGCAGCGGCCGTCCGAACGTGTTGACGGTGGGCAGCTCGACATCGACGCCCGCCGTGAGCGCGGCCGTCGCGGCCTCCGCGCGGTCGCCCGCCACCCCGTGCAGGGTGGCCAGGAAGGCGATCCCGAAGTAGTCGGCGACCACGGTGCCCCCGAACCCCCAGACGTCCCTGAGGAGCCCGGTCAGCAGCCGCTCGTCCGCCGCGCACGGCACCCCGTCGAGATCGTTGTAGGCGGACATGACGGACCGTACGCCGCCCTCCCGCACGGCCATCTCGAACGGCGGCAGCACCACGTCCGCCAGCTCCCTGGGGCCGATGCCCACGGGGGCCAGATTGCGTCCGCCGCGCGAGGCCGCGTACCCGGCGAAGTGCTTCAGCGTCGCCACGATGCCCGCCGACTCCAGGCCCCGCACATAGGCCGTGGCGACGGTGCCGACCAGATACGGGTCCTCGCCGATGGTCTCCTCGACCCGCCCCCAGCGGGCGTCGCGCACCACGTCGAGCACCGGCGCGAGCCCCTGGTGCAGCCCGACCGAGCGCATGTCCCGTCCGATCGCGCCCGCCATCTCCGTGACCAGCTCCGGGTCGAAGGACGCGCCCCAGGAGAGCGGGACGGGGTACGTGGTGGCGCCCCAGGCGGCGAAACCGGCGAGGCACTCGTCGTGGGCCATGGCGGGCACGCCGAAGCGGCTCGCCGCCACGACGCGCTCCTGCGTACGCATCAGGGAGAGGGCGCCCAGCGCGGGATCGACCGGTACGGTGCCGAACGGCCGGGTCAGCTGGCCGAGGCCGTACGGCAGCAGCTCGGCCAGGGCGGGCGGGGCGTCCATGTCGTGCTGGTGCGGGGCGACTTCGGCGCCGTCGGCGGAGGCGCCCGCCCACAGCCCGTAGAGCTGCGCCAGCTTCTCCTCCGTGGTCATGGCCGCGATCAGCTCCTCGACGCGGCGGGCCCGCGCCTCGGACAGGAGGGCGGACCCGGGCACGGCCGTGGTCTCGGTGCTCACGTTGTCGATCACTTTCCTCCGACCCCCATGAGCCCCTGGACCAGGGCTCGGCGGGCGAACAGGTAGACGAACAGGACGGGCAGCGTGGACAGCACCACGGCCGCCAGCAGACCGGGGATGTCGACGCCGTGCTCGGTCTGGAAGTTGTACAGCCCGAGGGTGAGCACCTTGGTCTCCTCCGACTGCGTCAGCACGAGCGGGAAGAGGAAGCCGTTCCACGCCTGGAGGGCGGAGAACACCACGATCGTCGCGATGCCGCCCCGGGAGAGCGGCACGACGAGCTGGAAGAAGACCCGGCGCGTGCTCGCCCCGTCGATGGCCATCGCCTCGAAGAGGTCGCCGGTGATGTCGCGCATCGTCCCGGTGAGGATCAGCGCGCAGACGGGCAGACAGAACGCGGCGGTCGGCAGAATGACCCCGATGAGATTGTCGTACAGGCCCGCCTTGCTGATCGCGTAGAACATCGGGACGATCACGGCCTGGGCGGGGATGGCGAGCCCGAGAAGGAAGAGCCGGAAGATCCGGACGGTGCCCCGCCCCCGGTTCCGTACGATCGAGAACGCCAGCGGGGGCACCAGCAGCAGCACGATCGCCACCACGCTCGCCGTGACGGCCACCGTGTTGAGGAAGTAGCGGCCGAAGCCGTTGGAGAAGTCCTGCGCGTAGTTGTCGAGGGAGAAGGAGCGCGGAAAGGCGAGCGGGCCGTTCGCGCTGTACTCGGCGCGGCTCTGGACGGTCGCCCCGAGCATCACGTACAGCGGGAGCGCCACCAGCCCGAGCCACAGCAGGGCGCCCAGCCCCGCGAGATGGTTAGGACGCCCCTTCGTCACGGAACGGCCCGAAACCCGCCCTCCGTTCACGGAACGGCCCGTCACATTCCCTCCTTGGTGCCGGCCATCTTGTCGTAGCCCGAGATCCGCACCATGACCAGCGAGATCACCGTGGCGACCACGACCAGCAGCAGCGCGATGGCCGCGCTCTGGCCGAAGTCGAACTCCCGGAACCCCTTCTGGTACATGTAGTAGGCACTGATGCTGGTGTCGGTGCCGGGGCCGCCCTGGGTCAGGATCAGCACGGTGTCGAAGGTGGTGAGGCCGCCGACCACCATCAGGATCACCGACGTGATGATCGAGTTACGGAGCTGCGGCAGCGTGATGTGGAAGAACCGGCGTACGCGTCCGGCCCCGTCGATCGCCGCCGCCTGGTAGAGCACCGGCGGGACGGCCCGCGCCGCGCCCTGGTAGATCAGCGCGTGGAACGGGGTGAACTGCCAGGCCGCCACGGACACGAGCACACAGATCGCCCCGGTCCTGGTGCCCAGCAGATTGCCGTCGCCGAAGAGCCACGTCAGCTCCGCCGGCACCCCGAAGTTCGGGTCGAGCAGCGCCCGCCACAGGACGGAGATCGCCGTGGCGGAGAGCAGCAGCGGCACGAAGAAGACCGCGGAGAGCACCGCCCGGTTGCGCTGCGGCCCGGCGGCCCAGACCCCGAGCAGGATCGCCAGCGGGGTCTGGGTGACCACCCCGAGCACGGTCAGCAGCACGCTCAGCCACAGGCTCTTGATCATCACCGGGTCGTGGAGCAGCGCGGTCCAGTTGTCGGCCCCCGCGAAGCGCGGCGCTTCGAGCCCGTTCCACTCGGCGAACGAGAGGACCGCGACCAGCACCAGCGGGACCATCGCGAACAGGGCGAAGAAGGCGGCGGCGGGCAGCGCCCAGAGGATCCCGGGCCGGGCCACCGTATGTCCGGCGGGGCCCCGGCCGGTGGGAGCCGCCGCCGTGTCGGCTGTGTCGGTCATGTCCGGTGTCCGTCGCTCTCAGTCGGTGGACAGGGCCTGCATGGCCTTGACGAAGCCGTCGGCGTCCGTCGAGCCGTTGAAGAACTCCTGGACGGCCTGCATCATCGGGGCGTCGGCCGCCGGCGGGTACGCCTGGTTCCACGAGAGCTGGAACGAGGGCGCCTCGCTGACCATGTCGAACTGGTACTTCAGGTACGCCGGGTCCTCCGTCGAGTCCAGGAACTTCTCGGTGTTCGTGGTGGTCGGCAGGTTGCCGATGGCGAGCTGCGCCTTGACGAACTCGTCCGAGTACATGAGCTTCAGGAACTCGGCTATCGCGTCCGCGTGTTCGGTCTTCTTCAGCACCGAGTAGAAGTTGTTGGTGTTGCCGACGACATCGGCCGGGTCGCCCTTGCCGCCGTCGACCGTCGGGAAGGCGGTGTACCCCAGGCCGGTCCTGGCGAACTCCGGGTTGACGTCCCGCTGGGTCGAGTACACCCACGAGCCCATCAGCTCGAAGCCGGCCTTGCCGGCCGCCACCAGGGCCGGGGAGCCGCCGTCGGTGAACTTCACCGAGTCGTAGTTGGTGCCGAACGCGCCCGCGTCGACCAGCTCCTTCAGCATGGCCAGCGCCCGCTTGCTCTCCGGGCTCTCCCAGACGCTCTTGTCGCCGGCCAGCGCCTCCTTGAAGAGACCCGGGCCCGCCACCCGGTCGTACAGGTACTCGAACCACATCAGTGTCGGCCACTTGTCCCCGCCGCCCAGCGCGATCGGCGTGACACCCTTCGCCTTGAGCCGGGCGACCGCGCCGAGCAGGTCGTCCCAGGTCTTCGGCGCCTCGACGCCCGCGTCCGCGAGCACCTTCTTGTTGTGGAAGAGCAGCACCGGCTGGGTGCCGCGCATGGGCACGCCGTACGCCTTGCCGTCGATCGTCGCCGTGTCGTACACGGACGGCAGGAAGTTCGACTTGAGCCCCGGGTCCTTCGCCACCAGGTCGTCGAGCGGCAGCAGCAGGCCCGACTTCACGAAGGGCTGGATGGAACCGCCGCCCCAGTTGAAGAAGACATCGGGCGCCTGCGGGGTACTGATGGTGGTCTGGAGCTTCTTCTGGTAGTCGGCGCCGGGGACCGTGTCCAGGACCGCCTTGACCTTCGAGGTCTTGTTGAACGTCTCGACGATCTGCTTCTCCACCTTGTTGGTGGCGTCGCCGTAGACGAGTACGTGGAACTCGTCGCCACCGCCCGAGGAGCTGCCGCCACCGCCGCAGGCCGTGAGGCCCAGGCTCAGGAGGAGCGCCGCGCAGCCGGCGACGGTCCGGGAGAACCGTGCGCGAGTCGTGCGAGTCTTCATCGCCTTCATCGTCGACCTCTAGACCTCTCGAAAGTATCGGCCACATTGCCGAAAGTATCTGGCGTGTGACCGTAGGACTCCTCTCCGAAGCGGTCAACAGTGCGGTCGGCGCTCAGCCAAACCGTTACCGATTTCCGCCCTACTTCCGGTGCCTTATCCTTCAGTCCATGCGAGACGAGACAAGCGCAGGCCGGGTCACCCTGGCGCAGGTGGCTTCGCAAGCCGGGGTTTCTCTTTCGACAGTTTCGAAAGTGCTCAATGGGCGACCTGATGTCTCCGCACCCACCCGCGGCAGGGTCGAGGAACTGCTGGAGGCCCACGGCTACCGCCGCTCCAGCCCCACCGCCCCCGAGGCCCCGCTCATCGAGATCGTCTTCCACGAACTGGACAGCACCTGGTCGATGGAGCTGATCAGGGGCGTCCAGAACGTCGCCAAGGAGACCGGTCTGAGCGTGGTCCTCACCGAGACCGGCACCCGCCACTCCCCGGGCGCCGACTGGGTCGAGGGCGTCCTGCGGCGCCGCCCGCTCGGCGTCGTCCTCGTCTTCTCCACACTCCCCGACGACCTCAAGAAGAAGCTGTGGTCCCGGGCCATCCCCTTCGTGATCATCGACCCGGCGGGCGACCCGGAACCCGACGTGCCCTCCGTCGGCTCCGCCAACTGGGCCGGCGGCCTCGCCGCCACCCGCCACCTGCTCGACCTCGGCCACCGCAGGATCGCCGTCATCACCGGCCCCGAGGACATGCTCTGCTCCCTGGCCCGCCTCGACGGCTTCCGCTCGGCCATGGGCATGGCGGGCGTCGACGTCGACCCCGCGCTGGTGCGCTTCGGCGACTTCCACGTCCGCTCGGGACACGCGCACGCGGTGGAACTGCTCCAGGGCCCCGACCGGCCCACCGCGATCTTCGCGGGCAGTGACCTCCAGGCGCTCGGGGTGCTGGAGGCGGCGCGCGTGCTCGGCCTGCGGATCCCCCAGGACTTCTCCCTGGTGGGGTACGACGACATCCCGCTCGCCCAGTGGTCGAGCCCGGCGCTCACCACCGTCAACCAGCCGCTGGTGGAGATGGCGGAGGAGGCGGCCCGGATGCTCCTGCGGCTGCGCCGCGCCGACCAGGGCCAGGGCGACCCGACCGGCCACGCGGACCAGGCGGACACCCGCATCGAGTTCGGTACGCGGCTGGTCGTGCGGGACAGCACGGCCCCGCCATTGGAGTAGCCGCTGTTACCGACCCGCTGTCTGTACGAGCGATCGGTTGCTGAACGTACTCTGATGGTGACCTTGTCAGGCTTCCGAAAGTCGACCGATCGTCAGTGAAAACCTTCGTCGTCGGTTCGCGTGCCAGTAATCTTGCGAAATCTCAGGTGCGCGCATTCCTTGCCCCGCTTCGCGAACGATTTCCGGATGTCCGATTTACCCATCGGGTGATTCTCGAAGGGGGCGACAGGGATCGAAGATCGCTGCTTCCCGGCGTATCGGCGCTCAGCGGTGGCTCCGCATTCAGCTCCGCGCAGGAAGCGGCTCTGGCGCGGAGGGAAGTGGATGTTGTCGTTCATTCCCTGAAGGACCTGCCGACCGCCAACCCGCCCGGCCTGGGGCTCCTGCCCCCGCCCGGACGTGCGGACATACGGGACGCACTGTGCGGATCGACCCTCGCCGGCCTGCGGCGGGGCGCGCGGGTCGGAACGGGTGCGCCCCGGAGGATCGCCCAGCTCCTCGCCGCACGCCCCGACCTCGAGATGGTGCCCATCCGGGGCAACGTCCCGCCGCGCCTGAAGAAGATCGAGACCATGGGCCTGGACGGGGTCGTCCTTGCGGTCGCGGGGTTGCGCCGACTCGGCTTGGAGGATGCGATCGGGGAAATTCTGCCCCTCGATCTTTTTCCGCCGAGCCCCGGACAGGGCGCGCTGGGAATCCAGATTCAGGAAGACAATTCGATCGCACGTGAGGTTTTCTCCTCCACAGGAGATCTCGATGTCGACTCTCAGGTGCGGGCGGAACGCTCACTGCTCGCGGAACTGCACGGCGGGTGCAGTGTTCCTTTGGGCGCGTACGCGGAGACTTCGCCGGACGGAAAGTTGTCGCTGTTCGGCCAGGTGACGTCCTTGGACGGAACGGAGCGTGTTTCGGGCAAGGCTGTCGGCCCGTCCGCCGAGCCGGAGAAGCTGGGCGCGGCCCTGGCCGCCGATCTCATCGGCCAGGGTGCGCGGACGATCCTTGACGCGGCGCGTGCTGCGACCAAGGTCAGGTGAGCGAACGGGCGACATCGAGCGCGGCGTAGGTCAAGCCTGCGCTCGCTCCCGCACGCTTGAGCATCGTGAAGAGTTCCACCAGTCGACGGACATCGCGCTTTCCCGTGCTCGGATCCACGTACGTCAGCGAGTTGTACTCCCCGGAGACGGAGAACGGGAACAGGGGTGCCCGGGTCAGGGTCCGGAGTGTGGCGAGCACATCCGCGGTGAACATGGCAGGTTCCAACAGCAGCATGTCCGCCCCGTCCGCCTCCAACCGTAACGCGGTGTCGACGAATTGATCGGCGCGGCCGGGGTGGATCTGGAACTCCCGGTCGGTACCCGATTTCGGGGTCGCCCTCATGGTCAGCCGGAACCCGTCGTACAAGCTGGACCAGAAGATCACATGCGGCATGACGGACACGCCTTCGTGCCCGCTCTCGTCCAGCGCCCGCCGTGCCCCTGCCGTGGTGCCCAGCAGCATGGACGCGGGGCCGACGATGTCCGCGCCGGCTTCCGCGTGAGCGACTGCCTGCCTGCCGGTCACCTCCACCGTCGCCGTCACGTTCGGCCGCCCGTGGGCTCCGGCGAGGTAGCAGAGCCCATCGCTGGTGTAGGAACACAGGCATGTTTCCGTCATGACGGCGATGGATGGTGACGCGTCTTTGGCCGCGTGGATGGCACGAACCATCAAGGAGTCGGGGGCGAGAGAGTTCTCCCCCGTGGTGTCACGGTCGGCCGACTCGGCGAACAGCTTCACGGACCGGATGCCCAGGGTTTCGGCCTCACGCATGACGGCGGGAATCCGCTGGACTGTCACCGTGGGCATGGGCCTGTCGGCGGGTTCCGTGGTGACGAGCAGCACCATGGAGAGATCGGCGGGGGTCAGGGTCCCCGGCTCCAGCAGATTCCGGACGGCCGGGCGGCTTCGGAGCGGGCTGTCCGCCCCGGTGGGAGTGCGGCGCCGGGGTGTTGTCGTGATGGGCATACGTCCTCGTTTCGGGTCAGCCGGCCGGCTCGTGGAGAGTCGCCGGTTCCAGTCGCGTGATGGTGAATTCGTTCAGCCGCATGAGGAGTTGTCCGGCCCGCATCCAGTGGATGCGGGGATCGCCGAAGGCGACTCCGGTCACGTCCGCGACGGTGGGTGCTGGATGACCGGGGCGGTAGAGCGCGCCTCGCACTCCGACCGGTTCGAAGGTCCGGGCCCGAAGGGCTACGTATCGCTCGCGCAGGTGCGGGCAGACGCGGACCGACTTCAGCGCGCATGGCATGCACAGGGGCGGGTGAGCGGTAGTGAGCCCGGTGGTCCGGAGAGCAGGATCGCCAGGGTCCTCACCCAGGAGCCACAGCACGCCGTTCGCGTCACGGTCGGACGGCTGCCCGCAGACCTGACAGAGCAGTTCCCGCATTGCCCGTAGCTGCCTCAGCGCATGGACCATGCCGAATTCCGGCCGCCCTTTGCCGGGGAGACACGGAACGCGGGTCCACAGCACACCGCCGGTGTCGCGGTCGTAGGGCCGCTCGTCCGCGTAGCCGATGCCTTGGCCCCTTGCGACGACGCGCAGGCGGGGGACCTGTTCGGCGCTCCACTGGGTGATGTACGGCACCGGATGGCCTGGCATACGGAGACCCTTCCTCATCGCGTACTAGCTCACGAGTAACATTCGTATGCTAGCTTACGCTGCCCATCGTCTGCCAGTGCCTGGGCGGCTCAGGTTCACGTCGGCCGGTCGATGCGGGGAGGAATCCGCTGAGGCGGCGGTACCAGGTCCGTGGTGGCCGACCGCTCACCCAGGGGCTCCGTCGAAATCTTGACCGGAACCCATCCAGCCCTCAACTCGGTGAATCAACCCCGTCCGAGTGTGCGCGGTAGTGTTGTTCGTGAGCTAGCAAGCGATGCTGGAGGGGACATGGCGCCACGAGTGCGGCGGGAACCGCCGCCGTTCGTTCAGATTGCGGACCATTTTCGACAGCAGATTATCGATGGGGAACTCGCGCCCGAGGCGAAGCTCCCTTCCATCGCAGCGATTTCCGAGGAGTGGGGCGTAGCCACGGCCACCGCGGCTAAAGGGATCAAGCAACTGCAGGCGGAGGGATACGTACGGTCGTCGACCCAGGGGACCTTCGTGGACCTGGGGGCGAAGCAGACCACGGGTGCGGACCGGCTTCAGATGCTGCGGGTCGGCGGCACCGGGTTCCGGCCCGGTGAGCGGGTGGAGATCGTCGGTGCCGAGGTGGTTCCGGCGCCCGCCGATGTGGCCGAGGCGCTGGGGCTGGAGGAAGGCGCGGGTGTCGTCACGAGGCGGCGGCGGTATCTGGACGACGGCGGCGTGGTGGCGCTGTCCACGTCGTGGCTTCCGGGGGAGTTCGCGGACGCAGCTCCCGAGCTGGTCGAGTCGGCGCCGTTGCCGAAAATGACGTTCGGGCTGGTGGAGGAACGCACCGGAAGGCGTACGGTCCGCAGAAGCGATGTGGTGTCCCTGCGGCCGGTGCCTGCCGGTGACGCGGAACTCCTGGGTGTCGAGGTGGGCGCCCCCGCCCTGGTCATGGCCAATCGTTACTGGGACGAGGACGGGGCAGTTACGGAGTACGCCACCGATTTCCTCGGCCCCGGCCGTCATCTCTCGGCGGAATACGACCTGCCCTGAGCGAGCGGGTCCACACTGGAGGCATGTGCCGCAGCATCAAGACCCTCCGCCCGCCCGTACTCCCCGAAGAGGCCACCGAGGAGGACATCCGCGCCGCCGCGCTCCAGTACGTACGCAAGGTCTCCGGCTTCCGCGCCCCCGCCGCGCACAACCGCGAGGCGTTCGACCGGGCCGTCGACGAGATCGCCGCGTCGACCGCGAAGCTCCTCCAGGACCTGGAGGTACGCGGCGCCGCCACCCGCGCAGCCTCCTGACCCGGTCCCTGACCCCGTCCGGCTCCGAACCCCAGGGGCGGCGAGCCTCCACGACCCGGATCTTGGCCGGATCACGATTTCTACCGTTCCTAAAGGCTGAGCGGGAGTGAGTCCTGTTGCCAGGACTCGTGTTCAGCCGAACGTCCCGAACGGTGTTGGGTGTTCTGGTTGCCCGCGTTCGCTCCGTGTCCGGGCGGCACGGATCGGGTCCATGGTCCGGGAATACGGGGGCGGGGTCCCTCAAGCCCGGGGATGGCCGGTGGGGCCTGGACGGTCCGATTCCCGTAACGATCACTCCGGTCGTTGCGGGGCGGTGCCGTCCGTCGCCGGACCGAATGTCCCTGGGCGCGCCGTCCGGCGGAGCGGGAAGCTTGAGGGAGAGCTGCCCGTCGGGAGTGATGCGGATGGTTTCGTTGCCGTACCGCTTGCCCGATTCTGTATCGTCTCACCCTCGCCCGTGGCCTGATCAATGCCGGGGAAGTCGACGAGGGCGCGGCCCACGCCGTAAAAAGCCTGGAACACCTCGAAGAGGTCGAGTCCGGCCGCGTCATGCGGCGGCTGTCCGAGGCGGTAGGCCTCCTCGACCGCGTCGACGCAACCTGCGCCCGAGAGTCGGCTCGGGAGTTGACGGAATACGTACGGGCGAAGGGAGAGAGCGGATGCACGAAGTGACGTTCGAGAGGTACGAGGGACACGAGGCAAGCGCACAGCTCGACGCGTTCCTCCCCGCGTACGAAGAGGTGTACATCGAGCCCCCTTACTGTGAAGGCCCCCGTGACGTCGCCGAGTTCATCGACCGATACCAGCTCCAGGCAAAGCGCCCCGGCATGCGTCTGGTCCTCGCTCGCGAGGGCGACGAGGTAATCGGCTTCACCTTCGGCTACTTCCTTCCCGCTGACACTCGCTGGTGGAGCAACCTAAAGGAGCCGCTGCCCGCGGATTACACGCGGGAAGACGGCACCCGTACGTACGTCATCATTGAACTTGCGGTGCGGAAGGAATGGCGTCGCCGCAGTGTCGCCGCCCGCCTCCACGCCGCTCTGATCGGTGGGCTTTCCGCCGAACGAGTCACGCTCACAATGCGGCGGGAGGCGACGGCTGCTCCTGCCCAGTCCGCCTACCGGGCGTGGGGGTACCGAAAGGTTGGCGTTTCCCACCCTTGGGAGGAAGCGCCGCTCTACGACGCCATGGTTCTTCGACTACCCGCTGCCCCGTAACCTCAACGCCAGGCATCGGCGTTGTCTCTCGCTCCCGGGCCATCGCCACTGCGTGGACCTGCGGAAAACTGCGTGCGGCGTTCACACCCCCCCCGGGTCTGACCAACTCCTCCCCGCTTCATCGTCAGGAAGCACACTCCGGAGCCGCTCCGGACACGGGGGGCGACGAGGCTCCAGGCCGCCGACAGTGCAGCACGTAGCAGTGCCCTCTTCTGGATCCAGGCAGAGCCGAGCCAACTGCTCATTTACCAGGTCAACGGCGTCCCGCAGCGACTCCCACAAGCTGGGATAAAGCTCGTGCTCAACGCAGCTCAACCGCTTCTCAATCGCCCCGCATGCTCTATTCTCCCGTGCCCCCGGTATCCCCGGCCGCTCCTCCTCTCCGGCTCAGTCATCCATGAACTCCTCGACCCTGCGCGCAAGGTGAAGAACGCCCCGCAAGACCCGCCACACGCCGGTACCGACACCGACGAGGACGGTAAGTGTGCCGCCCCGGACCAGCACTACGTCAAGAGCCGGAATGCCGGTCGCCTCCTCTGACCGCCGCTTGTGGCGCCTTCGTCCGTGCGCGGTGTGTGCTTCGCCTTCCATCCGGCGGCGAAGGTAACCGACTCCCGCGGGTACGTCGCGAAGACCGACCGTGCGTCGTTGTCGGCCATGCCGGCCATTGGGTCGATGTACTTCTTGCCTTCATCCGCCCGAAGGGCCATTGCCGCCCGTTCTCGTCGGCAGCCCTCACCAAGATCTCGGCCGACGGCTCGTCGTCGAACCGCTCAACCTGACCTGCGCCCGTTCTCGCGCCGCCCGGATACCACTTCACCTGATAGCTCGTGATCACACCGAGCCGGTTCTTTCGCTTCGCGATGTACGCCGTAAACGGAGCGCAGAGGCAGCGTGCGCCCACGGTGCGCCTAAGAACTCCTAACACAATGAACTATCGGCAATGACTGTCTGTCAGGGAGACATGGGGGTGGAGCTGGGGGCGTGACGGTTTGCGGCCGACCCGACCTGCGACGGTTACTGCGCAGGAGAGGTACACGCATGCTGTTCGGTGCCGTTCTCTGATCCCGTTGAGCAGTTCGGGACGGGGACCGGGGAGGTGGGCGGGTGCCAGGTGAGGATCCAGCCGGCGGTAAGCGCCGCCGCGCCGCCTGCCAGGGCGATTGCGCCGCCTGTTCCGATGCCTGCGGCCACCGCGCCGAAGCAGGCCGGCCCGACGCCCTGCAGCGTCATGCTGCCGGAGCCGAGCAGGCCGAAGGCCTGGCCCTGGCCATCTGGCGGTAGGGCGTCCAGGAACGGCCGTTGCAGGCCGAGACCGTAGGCGAATCCGAAGCCGCAGAGCAGCAGCAGACAGGACGAGACGCCCACTCCGGGCTCGGCAGCGAAGCCGACCAGCGGCAGTCCCATCAGCGCAATCAACGGGACTACCAGACGCTCCCGGGTGAGTGGCCGTAGGAGTCGGCCCACCAGCAGGTCACCGACCAGCATGCCGACCGGCAGACAGCCCATCAGCACCGCGTACCAGCCGGGCGCGAAGTGGCGTCCTCCGGCGTAGGCGACGATCAGGCCTTCCGCGCCCGCGACGAATGCGGGCGGGAGCCACTGGGCCAGCATCAGTCGTCGCACGGTGTGTCCGCGCAGCAGCAGGCCGGCACCGTGCAGGCTTGCCCGGACGGTGCCGCCATCGCCCCGAGCGCTGCCGGGTGTGTCGCCGAACTCTCCGGGCTGCAGCCGGGGTAGCCGGATGCGGATAGCAAGCGCGCAGCCGAGGTAAAGGGCTGCGCTGACCGCGAGCGCCCGGTGCGGGCCGAGTACCGCGACGACCGCACCTCCCAGTGCCAGCCCGAACAATTGCGCGCCGGAGGCAGCGATGTTGTTCAGTGAACGGCCCAGTACATAGGCGTCGCCCTCCAGAGACTGCGCGACCAGCCGACTCGACGCGCCGTGAAACACCGGTGTGGCGAGGGCGACCAGCGCCACGACACCAAGGCTTGGCACGATCGGCATCCGTACCAGGGCGAGCAGCAGGGCGGCGGCGCACGTCAAGGCGTAGCCGCCGGTGATGAGCGCGCGGGGCGGCAGCCGGTCGGCCAGTGAGCCCAGCAGCAGCGAGCCGAACAGCTGCGGAATGAAGCCGATGCCGAAGGCCAGTGCGCTCAGCAGTGCGGAGCCGGTGGCCGAGAAGACCAGCACCGAGAACGTGGTGATCCGCAGCGCGTCCGCGGTGATCGCGACGGTGCGGGTTGAGAAGAGCAGCCGGAATCGCGGCTCGGCCAGCACCTCCCGGTAGGTGGCACGGTGGTTGCCCTGCGCGGGCTCGGCGGTTGGGGTCATGACGCGCAGCCTCGCCGTGCGCCCACGCCACTCACCAATGATTCGTCGCTGGACGAATCGGAACAGACGCCCCTCGGTAGCATGGTGCGGTGCTCCGCTTCGAAGTCTCCGTCGAGGACCTGCTGCGCAGCCGCTTCGCGCTGTCGCCCGCGATGGACCTGTGCTTCCTGCTGCGCTCGCTCGCCGGCCAAGACAGGCCGCTGCCACGAGCCTGGGCCACCCGGCTCCTGCCGGCCTTTGAACGGCTTCGCCGCGAGAGCGAACTGAACGCCGCCCTCGCCCTGCACACCCCGCAATCCGGACCGAACTTCGTCGCCCCGCCCCCGCGCGGCCTCAACCAGACCTGGGCAGACGACCTGGCCATGATCCGGGCCACACCGCTGGAAGCGGCCCGCCACGAAATCGCCACCAACGCGACCGGCCCGTCCGTCCGTGATCCCCGCGTCCGCGCAGTGCTGGACTCGACGGACGCCGTCTCCAGGATCGCCGAGGCGATGGACCAGGCCTGGCACGAGCTGCTCGCCACGGACTGGCCGCAACTGCGCGCGATCTGTGAGCGCGACGTCGTGCACCGGGTGGGTGTGATCGGCGAACACGGATGGGTCACGACCATCGAGAGCCTGCACCCGAGCATCGCCTGGCAAGCCGGCGGTATCGAGATCGGCCACTTCCCTCAAGTCGGAACAGTCCACCTCGCCGGCGACGGGCTCCTGCTGATCCCTTCGGTCTTCGTCGCGAATATCGCCGCGCACCTGGAAGACCCCTGGCCCAGGACCTTGATCTATCGTGCCCGTGGCACCGCCGCCCTGTGGGGCGAACAGGAGAGCGTCCCCCGACCGGACGCCCTGACCGCCCTGGTCGGCCGGTCCCGAGCCCGGCTGCTGTTGGCGCTGGACGCCCCGGCCAGTACCAGCCACCTCGCCCGAAGCCTCGCCATGACACCCGGCGCAGTAGGAGACCACCTCGCCATCCTGCGAGGCGGGGGGCTGCTCGTCCGCGCCCGGTCCGGACGATCCGTGCTCTACCGCCGCACCCCGCTCGGCGAGGCGCTGGTCGCCGGTACGGGCTGAGAGCTCAGATCAGCACTGCTTTTGAGGCGCCGCCAGCAGACGATTGCGCAGCCCAGGGTGAGGAAAGCCTCGTGGATGTCGTCCCGTATCTCCCAGCCGATCCGCAGGCGGCGAAACCAGTGCAGGTGGGCGAACGCGCGCTCCACGACCCAGCGTTGGGTTCCGAGGCCAGAGCCGTGCTCGGTGCCGCGGCGGGCGATGACCGGCTTCACGCCGAGGTCCCAGACGAGCCGGCGGTACTTGTCGTGGTCGTAACCGCGGTCTCCGAGTACGACGTCCGGGCTTCGGCGCGGTCGACCGCGCTTGCCGCGCACGGGTGGTACCGCTTGAAGCAGCGGGAAGAGCTGGGTGACGTCATTGCGGTTGCCGCCGGTCAGGGTGACCGCGAGCGGGATGCCGGTGGCGTCGGTAACCAGGCGGTGCTTGCTGCCGCTTCTGCCCCGATCAACAGGGCTTCGTCCTGTCTTGGGGCCCCCTTTAGCACGCGGATATGGGAGTCGTCGACTGCGGCCCGGGAGAAATCCAGGGCGTCCGCGCTGTGAAGCTTGGCGAGGAGGACCTCGTCCAGCCGGGGCCACACACCGGCCTCGGTCCACTGGGCCAGGCGCCTCCAGCACGTCATCCCCGAACCGAAGCCAAGCTCCTGCGGCAGGTGTTCCCAGGCGATCCCGGTATGGAGCACGAACAGGATGCCCTGGAACACCAGCCGGTCCGGATGCCGCTTCCGCCCGGGATGGCGGGCTCGGCGCTCCACCTTCGGCAGCAGCGGCTCGATCACCGTCCACAGTTCGTCGTCAACCTTTTACCGCTTCGGCCGCGCCACTCCGCCCTGGATCACTAGTTCCGGAGTGATCCAATCACCTCGAAGATCATTTCGTTAGGAGTTCTAAGTACACACCGGGTAACAGCGGGAATCAGTTGCTTCCACTGGCCAACGCTGGTGAGCGAGATGCGCCCGGAGTCGGACTCGAACCCGTCCGCCTCCGAACCCCGTCCGGCCCGCCGCCCTACGCGGTGGCCGGGCTCCTGCCGGGACCCGGGCGGCGTATCACGTACGCGGCCAGCGAGCCCGCCGCGAACAGCGCCAGGACGGAGAGGGCCACACCGACCCAGGTCGAGCCGAGCCACTGCGCGCCGAAGTAGCCGAGCCCCGCGCTGTACCCCGTCCAGGCCACGCCGGCCAGCGCCGACCACGGCAGGAACTCCTTCACCTTGCGGTGCGCGGCGCCCGCGCCCAGCGAGACCACCGAGCGTCCCGCGGGCGCGAAGCGGGCGATGACCACCAGGAGGCCGCCGCCCCCGCCGAGCGCGCTGCCGAGCCGTTCCTGCGCGGTGGTGAGCCGGCGCGAGCGGGCGATGGCCCGGCCGAGCCGGTCGCCGCCGCGCCGCCCGAGCCGGAACGCGACCAGGTCGCCGAGGACGGACGCGGTGAACGCACAGAGCATCAGCAGGATCAACGACGGGACTTCCTGCGGTACTTGGGCCACCTTCCCGGCCGCGCCCGCGACCGTCGTGGATCCCGCCGCCGCGGCCGTGGCCGCCGTGATGACCAGCACGCCGCTGGGCAGCACCGGCAGGAACACGTCCAGCAGCACGGAGAGGGCCACGACGGCGTAGATCCATGGGCTGCCGGTCAGCGACCCCAGACTCTCCAGCACTTTTCCGACTCCCCGCCCGTACCGTGGCAGCGCGTTGATGTCGCATGGAGGGCGGCAGCGGCTGCTGAGCCACACAGCGTACGCGTGTGCGGTACGGAGCGTTCGTCCGGGGCGGCATGTCGGCGCCCCGGACTCACTTGGTTCGGTCAGGCGGCGACCTTCGCGCGCTCGCCGTGCCGCTCCTCCTCGGACGCGGCGGCCGAGCCGCGCGACGGGAGGAATCGGTCCAGGGCGAACGCGCCGGGGCCCATGAAGACGATCAGCAGGAACGACCAGCAGAACATCACGGCCAGCTCGCCGCTGTTCGCGATGGGGAAGAGCCCGTCGGGCTGGTGGACCGTGAAGTACGCGTACGCCATGGCGCCGGAGGAGACGAAGGCGGCGGGGCGGGTGCCGAGACCCAGCAGCACCAGCGCGCCGCCGACGAGTTCGATGACGGCCGCGAACCAGCCGGGCCAGGTGCCGGCGGAGACCGTCTCACGGGAGAAGGCGCCGAAGAGCGAACCGGCGCCGTGGCAGGTGAAGAGCAGTCCGACCACGATCCGGAACAGGCCCAGGACGTAGGGCTGAGCTGTATTCAGACGAGTGCGCATGGGGGGTTGTACTCCTTCGGTCTTGGTCTGGACAGCGCGCGTGGGGGCGCGGTCTGGACCGACGAGTGACACCCCGCAACGTTAGGCAGGCCTCATCATGCTTGCAAGTTCAACATTCTGTCGGGGATCAATTCGCGTCGTGTGTGGTGCGCCGTCGCTGGTCGCGGCCCGCAAGATGGCACGTGCAACCGCGTCCGTGTCCGAGAGCATGACCGAGTCGACCCCCGGTCTGGCGCCCGCGGCGGTCACCCAGTGCACACCCTCCGTGGGGACCCCGAGGGCGAACCTCCGTGAATGCACGCCCCCTTGACGATCTATCAGACGGTATGGCCGCCGTGTTACATCCATCCCACCCGTCTCGTAACCGTCGAGTGTGTGTGGCCGGCACTGACCGGTCTTCAGCAACCGGGAGAGCAGCGGATCACAGCTCCGCCGCAGATCCGGTTCCGGCAGCCGTGCCTCGACGAGCGTGGTGGCCCGGACGGCGGAACCCGGTATGTCGGGGGACTCGGCGAGGAAGGCGCCGTCCACCGCCCGTACGGTCGTCCGAGGGCCGATCACATCCAGCACGCCCGCCTCGACCAGGGCGGCCATCTCCTCGATACGGCGGCGCGGCGGCCCGATGGAGAGGAACGCGTTCAGCGGCGTGTACCAGCGGTCCAGATGGTCGCGACGGGAGATGCCGGAGAGACCGGCGTGGTCCACGATCAGCCGCAGCTCGTTACGGAGATCACGCAGGACGTCCAGCGCGGCCTTGACCGGGCCGGCGACATTGCCGAGCGCCGCCTCGGCCGCGTCCCTCCGCAGATGGGCCAGGAGCCAGGCGCGGTGGTCCGCCGGGTCGCGGAAGGTCTCGTCGCCGTACGGACGCGAGATCCGCTCCCACGACCAGCGGTCGGCGGCGGCGATCCCGGCGTCGTCCAGGACGGCGGCCTCCTCCGGACTGCCGCCCGGCGCGGACAGGAACCGGTCCAGCAGGGAACCGGGCCCGGTGGCCGGCCGCCGGAGGGCGGCACCGTAGAAGACGGCCTCCACCTCCTTGGCGACCAGGGGCCATATCTCCCGGCGGAAGTCCGGCGGATCGCCCGCGTCCGCGCGCTTGCGGAACATCGCGATCACGTCCGGCGTCAGCATCAGCGGCTCGTGCCGGCCCGAAGGCCCCTTCTCGTTGTCGCCGCGCGCCTGGTACGGCACCCCGCGCCGGGACCCGGCGTACAACTGCGGCTCGCGCCCCGACGGGTGGTATACGAGAACGCCCCCCGCGTCCCGCGCGAAGATTCCGCCGCGGCCGGCCGTCAGCAGCGCCATGTGGTCGAAGAAATTCAGCCCGAGCCCGCGCAGCAGGACCGGCTCGCCCGCGGCGATCCCGGACAGGTCGAGATCGGCCGGGTTGGCCGGCGGCAGATATCGCAGCCGGTGACGGACGGCGAACTCCGCCAGCGTTGCCTGGGTCTGACCGGAAACCACCGGAAGATGGCCCTGCGCGAGCACCACCGCACAGAGACCGGAAATCGTCGTGCCATCGTCGAGCGTGAGACTCTGCGTCGGCCGGTCCGGGGCGTACGCACCGGGCACACCGGTCACAACGGGTGAAACGCGGGCGCCGCCGGGGGCGGTCCGCCCGCCGGCCCCTTCGGCGGCGTCGTCATCCAGACGCACCGCACGCGCCCGGTGCACCACGGCCGTCACATTGCCGGGCGCACCCTCCACCGTCGTACGGAACGCCCACTCCAGGTAGCGGCCGTAGGCGGCCCGGCTCGGATAGTCGTCGGGGCCGAGCCGCTCGGCGGGGCGGCCCGCCGCCCACTCGTACAGGCTCGGCCCCGGGCGTATCGGCCCCGCGCACTCCACGCTCTCGTCGGTGAACACGGTCACCTGCGAGGCCACCGTGTTCATCAGCAGCTCGGCGGACTGGTCGGTACGCCAGACCTGGCCCGCGCCCGGCGGCGCGGGGTCGACGAGATGCACGGTCAGTGCCACGTCCGGCGCCAGTTCGGGCACGGACGCGCAGAGTCTCTCCAGGACGGAGGTGCCACGGGGGCCGACGCCGACGACGGCGAGAGAACGGTGCGGGTACTGCCGTGCATCGGACAAAGCGGTGACTCCCGGGGCATGGGGGGTGCGGGGAAGCGGATGGTCCGCAACATCATGCCGTTGCAGTGAGATGAGTTCGAACCCTTGGGTGAAGGATCACGTCCTGTGGGAATGATCACGCGAAGGGTACTCACATCCCAACGGGCGGATAGTGTGGGGAATTTGAAGGGATGGTGCGGAGATCGCACATCGCGGACGCATATCGCGAACGCGAACGCGGACGGCGGCGTTGAGCTCCGCCGACAGCTCGACAGCTCGACAGCCGGTGACGACCGAAGTCCCCCGGCTACGGCGTCAAGGCCCGCTCCGTGACGACCACCAACTCCGCCCCCCGCCCGTCGTCCTTCGTGCGGGCCCGCTCCAGGGTGAGCCCGGCCGTACGGCCGCGCAGGGTGAGCGTCATCAGCTGGTTGCCGAACCACGGCCCGCCCGTCCTGCGCCAGGAGACCCCCGGCTTCCCGACCCGGCCGTGCCGGGCCACGGCGCGCCCCAGCCACCGCCCGGCGCGGCTCCAGCCGAACCGGAAGCCGAGCCGTATGACGGCCGGGACCGAGTTGTGCACGGGGGAGCAGGTGAGCTGCAGGACCCGGGCGCCCGGCCCCGTACCGCCCCGCCAGGACGGCTCGGCGGCATAGGCGTGGTGCACGTCCCCGGAGAGCACGCACACGGTGGCCGGCGCCTCGTCCCCGCCGCCCGCCTCCGCGATCAGCGCGGCCAGCTCCTCGAAGGAGTCGGGGAAGGCGGCCCAGTGCTCCAGATCCGCCGCCCTGCGCAGCCGTTCACCGAAGCGCGCCCAGCGCGGCCCGCGTTCGCCCCGGCAGAGCGCGGCGTCCCAGGCCTCCACGTCATGGATGAAGGGTGGCAGCAGCCAGGGCAGCGAGGTGCCGATGAGGAGATGGTCGTACGTGCCCCGGCCGGCCAGCGCCTGCTCCCGCACCCAGCGGGCCTCGTCCTCGTCGAGCATCGCGCGCCGCCGCTCGTCCAGGACGCGGGCGGCGCGCGAGTCGACCATCAGCAGCCGGGTCCGCCCGAAGTCGCGCCGGTAGCTCCAGCGCACGCCCGCCGGTTCCCGGTCCGCCTCGGCGGCGAACGCCCGCAGCAGCTCGGTGGCGTCGGGCGCGGCGCGGACGGCCGCGTACAGCTCGTCGGCGGCGAGTTCGGCGGGGGAGAGGTTGCCGAGGTGCTGGTAGACCCAGTACGACATCAGCCCGCCGAGCACCCGCTCCTGCCACCACGGCAGCTCCCGCATCTCGGCGAGCCAGGAGTCGCTGGTGTTCCAGTCGTCGATCAGGTCGTGATCGTCGAAGATCATGCAGCTGGGCACGGTGGAGAGCAGCCACCGTACGTCCGGGTCCGTCCAGGACTCGTCGTAGAGGTGGGTGTACTCCTCGTAGTCCGCGACCTCCGCGCCCGGCGCCTCGCTCAGGTCCCGGCGCGCGGCCAGTCTGCGCCGGGTCGCCTTCGACGTCTCGTCCGCGTACACCTGGTCGCCCAGGAGCAGCAGGACGTCGGGGCGGGGTGCGGCGGGGTCGGCGGCGAGGCGGGTGGCCAGGGTGTCGAGCGCGTCGGGGCCGACCGGGTCGGGCTCGCCGTGCGGGGGCGACGCCCAGCGGCAGGAGCCGAAGGCGACACGCAGTTCGGCGGGCGGGGCGCCGGCTTCCGAGGAGGGCGCCGCAGGGCTGCGGATCGTGCTCGGCGGGAACCGGCTGTCCTCGGGCGGCCAGACGCGCCGGCCGTCGAAGAACACCTCGTACGGGGTTTCGGTGCCGGGCATGAGGCCGGTCACCGGGATCAACGCGTAGTGGTGGCCCGCGACATGAAATGTACGGGAGGCGCCGCCCGCCCCGTCGGCGCACCGGACCTCGGCCCCGGCCGGCCGGTCCGCCTCGACCCAGACGGTCGCCGTCCCCGCGCCCTCCCCGTCGACGTACCGCAGCAGTGGTCCCACGCGCAGACCGGTCATAGGTGTCCTCTCCGCTGTCCTCACCCGTCCCCCGTCGCCCCGTACGGTACGGAAGCCCCGTACGGAACGACGGAGGGGGTGGGGGGGAGAGGTTGGCCGGCGGCCGGGTGGGCCGTGGCTCAGCAGCCGCTCAGGGCGTTGGTGAGCGCGGTCTTCTCGGCGGAGTCCACCTTGAGGCTGTAGTAGTACTTCACCTGGACCCAGGCGCGGACGTACGTGCACTTGTAGGAGGCCAGCGGCGGCATCCAGTTGGCCGGGTCCTTGTCGCCCTTGGACTGGTTCACGTTGTCCGTGACGGCGATGAGCTGCGGGCGGGTCAGGTCGTTGGCGAACGCCTGGCGCTGGGCGGTGGTCCAGCTGCTGGCGCCCGACTTCCACGCCTCGGAGAGCGGCACCATGTGGTCGATGTCGACGTCGGAGGCGGCGCTCCAGGTGGCGCCGTCGTACGGGGAGTACCACTTGCCGCTGGTGGCGGCACAGGAGGAGTCCTGGACGACGTTCGTGCCGTCGCGCTTGAGGACGACCTCGCGGGTGTTGCAGGTGCCGGACTGGGTGATCCAGTGGGGGAACAGGTCGCGGCTGTAACCGCTGGAGGAACCTTCCGCCTGCACGGTCAGCGAGCTGAGGTACGTGCGGGCCGTGGCGGCGCTGACCGGCGTGGGCATGGCGGCCTGCGCGGCGGGGGCGGTGAGCAGGGTGGTGGCGGTGGCGATGGCGGCCGTCGCCGCGAGAACGGCGAAGCGGCGCATTCGACGCGCGTAGACACCAGACATGCGAACTCCCTTGGAGTGGGGGGAACCTGTGGAACCTGAGATGACCGTGCGGAGCTGAGGGCTGGGTGGCGGCCGAGTGGGGGCTCGGCCGGTGGGCCCGGTCGTCATCGTGGCGTCGGCGGGTTTCCGGCAGGTGGGCTTCAGGTAACAGGGTGACGACATGGACACGTCACATCAAGGGGTTGGTGTGATCCGGTTGTTTCTGATGGAAAAACAATTCGGGCCTACAGGGGCAAAGTTGACTTAGGTGGCGGCTAGGATGGGCACGTGCTGCTGCGGGTCGATATCACGTTCGGAGTCGTGCTCGGTCTGCTGCTGATCGCCGCAGTGGCCGTGGCCGGACTCGCCCGGCTCGGGCGGGCCCGCGAGATCGGCGTCGCCGGGGTGCGGGCCGCGCTCCAACTCGGCGCGGTCTCCCTGGTGATCGGCTGGGTGATCGGCTCCGTACCGCCGCTGGTCGGCTTCGTCGTCCTGATGTACGCCGTCGCCGTACGGACCGCCGGGCGCCGCGTCACCCCGAACCGCACCTGGTGGTGGGCCGCCCTGCCGATCGGGGCGGGGGTGGCGCCGGTGATGGCGGTGCTGCTGCTCACCGGGGTCGTCCCCGCCAAGGGCATCGCCATCATCCCCACGACGGGCATCCTCATCGGCGGCGCGCTCACCGCGACGGTGCTGGGCGGGCGCCGGGCGCTCGACGAACTCCACGCGCGGCGCGGCGAGGTCGAGGCGGGCATGGCGCTCGGGCTGCTCGACCGCGAGGCGCGGATGGAGGTGGCGAGACCGGTCGCGTCGGACGCGCTGCTGCCGGGGCTCGACCAGACGCGGACGGTGGGGCTCGTCACGCTGCCGGGGGCGTTCGTGGGGATGCTGCTGGGCGGCGCGTCACCGGTGCTGGCGGGGGCGGTCCAGCTCTTCGTGCTGGTCGCGCTGCTGGCGGTGCAGGCGGTGGCGGTGACCGTGGTGCTGGAACTGGTGGCGCTGGGGCGGCTGAACAGGGACGCCTGAGCGGGGCGCCTGGGCTCGGACGCAGGTGTGGGTGGCGTGCCCCGGGGGCCACGGCGTGTGGCGCTACGGCGTGCCGCGCCTCCCCCCGGCGGGTCCGCTCACGCGTCGATGTGGTCGATGTGGTCGATGTGCAGGGCCAGCGAGCCGTCCGGCAGGGGCTCCACCCGAAGCCGCGTGAGGTCCTCGACATGGGCGTCCGGCGCCATGGCCGCCGCGCGCGGTCCCACGCCGACCACGCGCATACCCGCCGCCCGCGCCGCCGCGATGCCCGCCTCGGAGTCCTCGAACGCCACGCACGCCTCCGGGGGCACGCCGAGCGTCGCCGCGCCCAGCAGGAAGCCCTCCGGGTCCGGCTTGCTCGCCGTGACGTCCTCGGCGGTGACGCGGATCTTCGGCATCGGCAGGCCTGCGGCGGTCATCCTGGCCTCGGCCAGCGGTACGTTCGCCGAGGTCACCAGGGCGTGCGGCAGGGTGGCGAGCGCCGCCATGAACTCCGGGGCGCCCGGTACGGGGACCACGCCCTCCGTGTCCGCGATCTCCTCGGCGAGCATCAACCGGTTGTCGGCGTGGTTCTGCTCCATCGGGCGGTCGGGGAGCAGGACGGCCATGGTGGCGTACCCCTGGCGGCCGTGGACGACCTTGAGGATCTCCTGGGGGTCCAGGCCGTGGGTCCGCGCCCAGCGGCCCCAGCAGCGCTCGACGGAGGCGTCGGAGTTGACGAGGGTGCCGTCCATGTCGAGGAGCAGGGCCTTCACGGCGTCGAGCTTCACAAGAGTCTCCGGGCTGGGCGGAAGGGGCGGTACAGGGCGGTACGGCACGCGACGTTACGGGGCGTGGCGGGCCGGAGGGGGCCGGACAAAGTGACTCCACCCGTCGGTCAGGTGAACGGGCGAAGCCACTTTGTTTCGTCATTGTACAAAGAGTTCTCAGCGCCGCGACCCGGAGCCCTGCCCGCCGCTCCGCCCGTACCCCTGTCCGTATCCCTGCCCGTACCCCTGGGTCTCGGCCTCCAGCGCGAGGCGGGTCCGGGGGCCGTAGACGCCCGAGGAGTCGTCCGGGACGTTCCGCGTCTGCTGGAAGCGGCGTACGGCCTCCTCGACCTTCTGGTCGTACCGGCCGTTCGGCTGCCCGTAGAACAGACCGGTCCACGCCAGCCGGAACTGCAGCTCCACGACCTCGTCGCCGGAGTCGCCCGGCGACAGCGTGCCGCCCGTCGCCCCGCCCGGCTCCGCGGACGCCGAGTTCTCGGCCTGCTCGCTCGGCGTCGCCGACGGCTTCTCCGGAGCCTCCGGCGGCGGTGCACTCGTCGACGGCCGCCGCGAGGGCGTGGCCTCGGCCGCCGGGGACTCCACCGCGGCCGGGGGCGCCGCCGAGGCGGTGGGGGACGGGGAGGCCGACGGGGACGGTGCCTCCTCCGTCGCCTCGTCGGCGGCCGACGGCAGCCATGTGCTGATCCTGTCCGGCACCGCGTGTTCCTCGCGCTCGGCCCCCGAGAACAGCCCCCCGGCGAAGGCGGCCGTACCGATCACCGCCACCGCCGCCGTGCCGATCGCCAGGGCCCGCAGCGCCGTACGCCGCCCCCGCGACGGAGCGGCGGGCGCGGCCCCCACGGCCGACGGCTCGGCGGAGACCTCGGCGGGCCCGGGCGGGGCGACGGGGGCGAGGGGCGGCAGCGGGCCCGCCGTACGGAAGGCGGCCGGCACCGCCTCCGACTCCGCCTCCTTGTCGCCGAGCTTCACGTACGGCCGTACGCGCAGCGGATGGAAGTCCTCGGCCTCGGCGATCTCGGCGTCCTGCGCCGCCCGGGCGTCCTGCGGGCTCCGGGTCTGAGCCTGCGGCGGTTGCGTCCGCGGCGCCTGCTCCTGGGTCTGCTCCTGTGGAGTCTGCTCCTGCGGCGGTTGCTCCTGCTCCTGCGCCTGTGGCGGTTGCGCCTGCGTCCGCGGCGGTTGCGCCTGTGGCGGTCGCTCCTGCTCCGGCCCTTCCGCCGGATCCGCGGCCCGGCCGGCTTCGCCGCCTTCGGCGGCTGCTCCGGCCTTCGGCACCCCGGAGTCCCGCGCCCCCCGCGCGGGCTCCGTGTCCTGCGCCGTGTCGTGGGCCGGACGTGCCGCGGGCTCCGCGCAGTCGCAGCCGGGTCTGCCCTCCGCGGCCGGCGGCGTACCGCATCCGGGACAGAGCTCTCCTGACACCTTGGGTTCCCCTCCCCTTGAACTGCCGCCGATTATGCAGCCCTCGTATGAAGGGCGTACGCGCGCCCGAACGGCATCGGCCTGCGCTCGGCAGGCCATAACGGGACAGAGCGGCCAGGATGGATATCCAGCGGGCCGACGACGTACGCACAACGGGCCGGTGCGGTCCGCCGACGGACCGGGCGCGGACCGGGCGCGGACCGGGCGCGGCCCCGAGCGCGGACCGAGCGGACCCCGTGGACCCGAGGAGTTGTCCCATGGCTCAGGAAGTGACCACCCCGGCCGTGAGCCCGGCCCCCGGAACGGCCCAGCGCCCGCGCACCGTCCTCGTCGCCATCGGCGCCCTGCTCATGGGCCTGCTGCTCGCCGCGCTCGACCAGACCATCGTCTCCACCGCCCTGCCGACCATCGTCAGCGACCTCGGAGGTCTGGAGCACCTCTCCTGGGTCGTCACCGCGTATCTGCTGGCCTCCACCGCCGCCACTCCCCTCTGGGGCAAACTCGGCGACCAGTACGGCCGGAAGAAGCTCTTCCAGACCGCCATCGTCATCTTTCTCATCGGCTCCGCGCTCTGCGGCATCGCCCAGAACATGCCCCAGCTCATCGGCTTCCGCGCGCTCCAGGGGCTGGGCGGCGGCGGGCTGATCGTGCTCTCGATGGCGATCGTCGGCGACCTCGTCGCGCCCCGTGAACGCGGCAAGTACCAGGGCCTGTTCGGTGCCGTCTTCGGCGCCACCAGCGTCCTCGGCCCACTGCTCGGCGGGTTCTTCACCCAGCAGCTGAGCTGGCGCTGGGTCTTCTACATCAACCTGCCCCTCGGCCTCGTCGCCCTGCTCGTCATCGCCACCGTCCTGCACATCCCGGTCCACCGGACCCGGCACACCATCGACTACCTCGGCACCTTCCTCATCGCCTCCGTCGCCGTCTGCCTCGTCCTCGTCGCGTCCCTCGGCGGCACCACCTGGGCCTGGGGCTCCGCCGAGATCATCGGGCTCACGGTCCTCGGCCTTGTCCTGCTCGCGTTCTTCATCCGGACCGAACGGCGCGCGGCCGAGCCCGTACTGCCCCTGCGTCTCTTCCGCCTCAGGACGTTCACGCTCGTCGCCTGCATCAGTTTCATCGTCGGCTTCGCGATGTTCGGCGCGATGACGTACCTCCCGACGTTCCTCCAGGTCGTCCACGGCGTCACACCCACCCTCTCGGGCGTCCACCTGCTGCCCATGGTGCTCGGCCTGCTGATCACCTCCACCCTGTCCGGCCAGATCGTCAGCCGTACCGGCCGCTGGAAGGTGTTCCCGATCCTCGGCACCGGTGTCACCGCCGTCGGGCTGCTCCTGCTCCACCGGCTCACCGAGTTCAGCGGCGCCTGGGAGACGAGCGCCTACCTCTTCGTCTTCGGCGCCGGGCTCGGGCTCGTCATGCAGGTCCTCGTCCTGGTCGTGCAGAACGCCGTCAGCTACGAGGACCTCGGCGTCGCCACCTCGGGCGCGACCTTCTTCCGCTCCATCGGCGCCTCCTTCGGCGTCGCGGTCTTCGGCACGATCTTCACCAGCCTGCTCCGGGACCGGCTCACCGCCGCCCTCGCCGGCAAGACCCTGCCGCCCGGCACCGGGACCGGACAGCTCGCCGCCGACCCGCATTCCCTCGGCCGGCTCCCCGCCGCGCTGCGCGGCCCCGTGCTGCACGCGTACGCCACATCCATCACCGACGTCTTCCTGTACGGGGTGCCGGTCGTGCTCGTCGGGTTCGTCATCGCCTGGTTCCTGAAGGAGGACACGCTGCGCGGCTCCGTGACCGCCCCGGAGATCACCGAGACCCTGGCCTCCAACCCCGTCGAACGCTCCTCGCGCGACGAGGTGGCGCGCGCCCTGTCGGTCCTCGGCACCCGTGAGGGCCGCCGCCGGATCTACGAGACGATCACCGTGAAGGCGGGGTACGACCTGCTGCCGGCGGCCAGTTGGCTGCTGCTGCGGGTCCGGCGCGAAGGCGTCGTCCAGCCTGCCGCGCTCACGGAGGACGCGTCCGTGTCGCTGCGGACCGTCACGGACGCCTCCCGGCAGTTGGAGGAGCGCGGGCTGACCCACCGCCGGGGGGTGGAACTGACGCTCACCGAGCGGGGAGCGGAGACGGCCGAGGTGCTGGCCGCCGCCCGTGAGGAGTCGCTCGCCGAACTGCTGGGGGACTGGTGGGGCGCCGACCGCCCGACCGATCTGGTGGCGCTGGTGAAGGAGCTGAACCGAGAGCTGTGCGGCTCCGACGCCGAACGCCCCCGAGCCCCCGAACCCCGCAGGGACCACGCCGCCTGAGGTCTGGAGGCGCATCCGGGGTGACCGGAGCCACCGCCGGCCGCGCCGTCCTCAGCAGCGTCGCGCCGTCCTCAGCCCCGTCCCGCCGGATCGTGGCGTCCAAGCGCTCCGCCGGTCTCGGTGGGGGCGGTCAGGTTCTTGCCGTACCAGATCTCCTTGTACGGGCCCGAGCTGTACGCCGGGATCTCCCGGAAGCCGTGCTTCACGTACAGCCCGCGCGCCTCGACCAGATCCAGCCGGGTGTCGAGCACGAGCCGCCGTGCCCCGAGCCGCCGCGCCGCGTCCTCCAGGGCGGCCAGCAGCGCCCCGCCGCCACCCGTGCCGCGCGCCGTGGGGCTCACGTACACCCGGGTCAGTTCGCCCGTCGCCGCGTCGAGCATCCGCACCCCGCCACAGGACGCCGCCACCGGTGCGCCCCCGGTTCCGTACCGCCCGACCACGAACTCCCCGGTGGGCGGGGTGAGGTGATCGGGCGGGTCACCGGCGAGGCCCTCGTCGATCTCCGCCTCCGACGCGGGCCGCCGCCAGTACCGGCCAGCGACCTCGGCGTAGTAGGCGCGGCGCAGCCGGGTGGCGCCGGGGGTGGCGAAGGACTCGGGGCCGACGGACCAGTTCATGGTCACACCTCTATCCGGGCGAGGCGCCGTTTGGCCAGTGGATTACGGGCAACCCGACATCACGAGCAAGAGCCGACACGACACGGCACGGCAGGGACCGCGCCGGGAACCAGGAAGGCAAACATGTCCACTGTTCTGATCGTCGTCGCTCTGATCGTGGCATTCGTGATCATTGTGGCCGTGGTCCTCTACACGGGACCCGGCAGGGGAAGCGGACACAGCGCCCTGAAGCGCCGGTTCGGCCCCGAGTACGACCGCGTTCTGGCCCTCCACGACGGCGACTCCAAGGCCGCCGGGCACGAGCTGAAGGCACGGGTCGAGCGGCACGGCCGGCTGCGGCCCGAACCGCTGCCCGACGCGAAGCGCGAACAGTACGTGGCGCGATGGGCCGCCCTCCAGGAGCGGTTCGTCGACTCCCCGCAGGAGGCGGTCGCCCAGGCCGGCCAACTGGTGGCCCGGCTGGCGCAGGAGCGCGGCTACTCCGAGGGGACGCGCTACGACGACCAGTTCGACGCCCTTTCCGTCCACCACGCGCACCAGATCGACGGCTACCGCAGGGTGCACCACGCGGCCTCGGAGAAGGGCCGTGGCGCGAGCACGGAGGAACTGCGCGAGGCCATGGTCGGCGCCCACCAGCTCTTCGAGCGGCTGATCCTCGCCCACCCGGGGGACGGCGGCGACCGTACGACCCGGGGAACCGGGCGGAACCGGAACTTCTCACTGCGGCCCAAGGGGAGTGGTGTGTGATGAGCGACCAGCGGAAGCGTGAGGCGGGTGGGGCGCATGACGGGACCTCCGAGGAGGCCACCGGCGGGCTGTTCCCCCGGGCCGAGGGCGACCGGCTCGCCCAGCGGCTTCAAGAGGCCCTCAACTCCTTCGTCGACGAGCCGCGGGGCTCGGTCGAGGCGGCGGCCGTGGTGCTGGAGGAGGCCGCCGAGCGGCTCACGACGGCGCTCGCCGAGCGACCGCGTGCGCTGCGCGCCCGCTGGGACGGCGCGGACGGCAAGGCCGTGGGACACGGCAAGGACCCGGCGGACGTGGCCCGGGACGCGCCCGCCGCGGCCGGACCGGACACGGAGGAGTTGCGGCTCGCGCTCCGGAGCTACCGCGAGATGACGCAGCGGCTGCTGAGAGTCTGACCCACGGTACGGATACGACGCGGAGGCGGCGGGCGGGAACGCCCGCCGCCTCCGCGCGTCGACACGCCCTGGTCCCTGTTCCGTCAGGCCAGCACGCGGGCGAGCGCGAAGCCGTCGTACCCCTTCGTGCCGACCGTCTGCACCGCCGTCGCCGACAGCCGCGGGTTCTCCGCCATCGCCTCGATCATCCGCCGCGTGCCCACCACCCCCGGGTCCGTGCTGCCGGGGTCCGCGACCGCCCCGTTCCGTACGACGTTGTCGACGACGATGAGGCTGCCCGGCCGGGTGAGCTTCAGCGCCCACTCCAGGTAGTGCGGGTTGTTCTGCTTGTCGGCGTCGACGAAGACGAAGTCGAAGGGGCCCGCTCCCTCGGCCAGCAGCACCGGCAGCGTGTCCAGCGCGGCCCCGGTCCGTACCTCGGCGATACCGTCGAGCCCGGCGTGCGCCAGGTTGGCGCGGGCCACCTCGGCGTGGGCCGGGTCGTACTCCAGGGAGATCAGCCGGCCGTCCCCGGGCAGCGCGCGGGCCAGCCAGATGGTGCTGTAACCGCCGAGCGTGCCGATCTCCAGCACCGTACGGGCACCCTGCACGCCGGCCAGGAGGTGGAGCAGCTTTCCCTGGTTCGGGGCGACGGCGATGGCGGGCAGACCGGCCGCGTCACTGGCGGCCAGAGCGGCGGAAAGGGCCTCGTCGGCGGGGGCGAGGTGATCGGTGAAATAGTGGTCGACCGCGCTCCACCGTGCCTGTTGCCCCTCCTCCTGTCCTTCATGTCCTTGTTGTCCCTGTCGCTTCTGTTGTCCCTGCTCTTCCTGTGACATGCGGGCCTCTCAATCGTTTCGGAGGTGCGTGCCGCTCCATCTTGATCGGTCGGGCAAGCCAAAACACAGGTGACAGTCAGGCGAAGAGGGGGTTGCCGTGGTCTTCTCCACGGGGCAGTGCGAGGCTCTATGCCCCAAGGACAGGGACATGGACGGCGTTTTCGGACGGAGGGTCGGCGCGGCGTGGTGAATGCAGAACACAGCGTGCGCGGCGGCGCGGCGGCAGGTACGGCGGGGACCGGTTTCGGTACGGCCCGCATCGTGCTCTGGCTGTTCGCCGCGGTGCTGGCGGTACGGCAGGCGGCGGTGGTGCTCAGACAGCCGCCCGGTGAACGGCTCACGGATCTGGAGACCTGGATCGGGGACAACGGCGTCCTGCACGTGACGGGATCTCTCTACGACACCGGGAGGTTCACCGGGACCCCGTTCGCCGGCCTGGTCCTCAAACCCCTGGCCCGGTCGGCCGAGCAGAGCCTCGGCGTCGTCTGGACGCTCGGCACCCTGCTGCTGGTGGTCGCCCTCGGCCTGGTCGTGGCCCGCCGCGCGCTGCCGGACGAACTCGCGCGCCGTACGGGGCTGCTGGCGGCCCCCGTCGCGATCAGCCTGCTGATGCTCTCGCTGCCGGTGCGCAACAGCTTCTCCCTCGGCCAGACCAGCATCATCCCTGTCCTGCTGGTGCTGCTCGGCTGCTTCGCCGTACGCGGTGAACGCGCCTCCGGTGTCCTCATCGGCCTCGGCGCGGCCCTCCAGCCCGCCGTCCTGCTCTTCACACCGCTGCTGTGGCTGACGGGACGGAAGAAGGCCGCCGCGACCTCGGCGGGGAGCTTCGCCGCACTGACGGCGCTGGCGTGGGCCGCCATGCCGAACGACTCGTGGGCGTACTGGGTGCACCACGTCGCGGGCGCGGGGCTCGGCGAGCGCGCGGACAGCCTCGCCAACCAGTCCCTGCACGGAGCGCTGCTCCGGATTGGCCTCGAAGGGCCGCTGGAGGTCGTCCTCGTCATCGCCCTCGCGGCGGTCGTCGCCGTTCTCGGGCTGCGCAGGGCGGCCCGCTACGCGCGCGACGGACAGCTTCTGCTCGCCGTCGCGCTGACCGGCTGCGTCGCGATCGCGGTCTCCCCGACGGCCTGGCAGCACCAGCTGCTGTGGGTGCTGCTGGCGCTGGTCGGCCGGGTCGGCACCCGGGCCAGGGACCGGCTGGTGTGGCCCGCGGTGGTGGTGCTGGTGATGACGCTGCCGGGGAAGATGATGCTGCCCAACATGGCGGTGCTCGCCCCGATCCGGGAGAACGTGCCGCTGGTCGCCGCGCTGGCCGCGGCCTGCGCGGTGCCGTTCCTGACCCGTGCCTCGCCGTACTTCGACCGTCCGGTCCCGACCGAGTACGCCCAGGCCGTACCCGCGCGCTGGGGCCGGGTCCCGCTGGTGCCGTTCTGGAAGCGGCTGGTCAGCCGGCCCAACCTGCTGCTCGAACTGCTCGTCATCCGCGTCGGCTACTCGGTGTACTCGCACATCCGGCTCGCCGCGACGGGCGGCCGCGAGGCGGCGGAGGAGCACGCCCGCCAGATCCACTCGATCGAGCGGGCGCTCGGGATCGACATCGAGCGCTGGGTCAACCACACGGTCGTCGACATCAAGTGGGCCGAGAACTTCTTCAACTTCTACTACACGTCGTTCCACTTCGTGGTGCCGCTGACGATCCTCGGCGTCCTGTACGTGCGCCGCCCCGCCGACTACCGCTGGGCCCGCTCCTCCCTCGGCTTCGCCACGGTGCTGGCGCTGATCGGTTTCTGGTTCTACCCGCTGGCGCCGCCGCGGCTGATGCCGGGGATGGGGTTCATCGACACCGTGCACGGGCCGCAGGACCTCACCAACCCGGACTACGGCGCGCTGACCGCGCTCACCAACCAGTATGCGGCGATGCCGTCGCTGCACTTCGGCTGGTCGCTGTGGTGCGGGGTGGTGATCGTGGTCCTCGCGCCCAAGCTGTGGATGAAACTCCTCGGGCTGCTCCACCCGCTCTTCACGGTGTGCGCCATCGTCGCCACCGCCAACCACTGGGTGCTGGACGCGGTGGGCGGCGCGGCGGTCGTGAGCGCCGGCTTCGCGCTGACGTATCTGCTCGCCGGGCCGCGGCGGCTGCTGCCGCGGGTGGTGCCGAAGGCCGACCCGTTCCCGAGGAGCCGGGAGGCCGCCGACGACGCGACGCCGGGCGGCGGGACCGGCCCCGGCGCGTCGGTGCAGGCCGCGAAGGTCACGGACGCCGCGGACGCCGCGAAGGCCGCGAAGGTCACGGACGCCGCGAAGGCCGCGGGCGCTGCGAAGGCTGCGAAGACCGCCGGCGCGGCGGGGGAGTAGCGGCGGGGAGGGTCCGGAGGCCGGGGCAGTACGGACGTACCGCCCCCGCCTCCGGGCACGTCCGGCGCTCGCTACGGCGCCGTCCCCGCTTCCCCGGCCGGCCTCGCCCCGGCGGCCGGCTCCGCCGTGAAGACCGCCTCCGCCTCGAACGCCGCCCGGCGCGTCGCCCTGCGCACCGCCCTGAGCAGCGCCGGGCCGGCCGTCAGCGTCAGGACGACCGTCAGCGCCGCCCGCCCCAGGTCCCAGCCGAAGGACGTCGCCGCGCAGTACGCGAGGAAGCGCGCCAGGTTGGCCTGGACCGGGTCACCCGGGTGGAAGGAGATCCCGGAGGACAGCCCGCCGAGGTACGTCCACCCCTGCAGGTTCATGACCGTGCCGTACGCGAACGCCGCGCCCGCCCCGTACAGCGCGAGCAGCACCCGCTCGGCCCGGCCGCGCAGCCGGTCCCGGTCCGGCAGCAGCCCGGCGCCCATGGTGAACCAGCCCATCGCCAGCATCTGGAACGGCAGCCAGGGACCGACCCCGCCGGTCAGCAGCGCGGACGCGAACATCGTCACCGAGCCGAGCACGAAACCGAACCCGGGTCCCAGGACCCGGCCGCTCAGCACCATCAGGAAGAACATCGGCTCCAGCCCCGCCGTGCCCGCGCCCAGGGGCCGCAGCGCGGCGCCCACGGCGGCCAGCACCCCCAGCATCGCCACCGCCTTGGCGTCCAGACCGGAGTCGGCGATGGTCGCGACGGTCACCCCCACCAGCAGCGGGAGCAGCGCGGCGAAGAGCCACGGGGCGTCGCCGGAGTGCGCGAGCGCGGAGTCGGGGCCTGCCAGCAGCGGCCAGCCGAAGGCGGCCACCCCGACCGCGCCGGTCAGGGCGAGCGCGCAGACCGCCCGCGGGCCCAGCCGTACGGCGCGTACGGTCCGACCGGCGCGGTCGGGGTGGCCTGCCTGCGCGGTCCGTCGTCCGCCCCCGGCGGTCCGGCCGGCACGTCCGGGCCGTCCCGCCTCCCTCCCCGGGGTGCCCGGTGTCCTCATGACGTCTCCGGTATCCCGGCGAGTGCCGTACGCACCTGGGCCACCGTCAGCCACTCCTGGGGCGCCATGACCTTCGCGACCTGGGGCGCGAACGCGGGCGACGACATCACCACGCGGGGCGTCGGCCCGTCCGCCACGATCTCGCCGTCGGCCAGGATCACCACCCGGTGGGCGAGTTCGGCGGCGAGTTCCACGTCGTGTGTCGCCAGGACCGTCGCGTGCCCCGCGGCGGCCAGTCCGCGCACCACGTCGACCAGCCGCGCCTTCGCCGCGTAGTCGAGGCCCCGGGTCGGCTCGTCCAGGAGCAGCAGCGGCGGCCGCCCCGTGAGGACCACGGCGAGCGCCAGTGCCAGCCGCTGCCCCTCGGAGAGGTCGCGCGGATGCGTGGTGCCCGCGATGCCCGGCAGGAGTTCGCCGACCAAAGCCAGACAGCTGCCCGCGGGCGCGCCCGCGTCCTCGTCGGCCGCCGCGCACTCCGCGGCCACGGTGTCGGCGTACAGCAGGTCGCGCGGCTCCTGCGGCACCAGTCCGACGTGCCGGACCATCTCGCGCGGCGGCGTACGGTGCGGGGCGCGGCCCCCGACGCTTACGGTCCCGGCGGCGGGCTCGGCCGTTCCGACCAGGGCGGCGAGCAGGGTGGACTTGCCCGCGCCGTTCCGGCCCATCAGTGCCACCGTCTCGCCGGGCGCGACGCTCAGGGACACGGAGCGCAGCGCCTCGGTCCGCCCGTGCCGCACGCGCAGCCCGTCGACCGTGACCGGGCCGGAGTCGCTCCGCGGCGCGCCCGAGCGGATCATGGCGTCCGACGCCCGCGCGGGGCGCCTGCGGAACAGCCCGCCGAGCCCGCGGCGCTCTTCCGGACCCGGCAGAGGGTCCGGACGGGCCGGTACGGTGACGGGAGGCGCGGCCATCGGCTCCGGCGTCGCCCCGGCCAGCCGCTCGCGCAGTCCCGCCGCGGCGCGCCGCGCGTCCCGTACGGAGAGGGGCAGCGGCTCCCAGCCGTTCAGCCTGCCGAGCGCCACCACCGGCGGCCGCACCGGCGACACCGCCATGATCCGCTCGGGCGCGCCGAGCACCGGCGGCTGCCCCGGGCCCGGCAGCAGGATGACCTGGTCCGCGTACTGCACCACCCGCTCCAGCCGGTGTTCGGCCAGCAGGACCGTCGTCCCGAGGTCGTGCACCAGCCGTTGCAGCACCGCGAGGACCTCCTCGGCCGCCGCCGGGTCAAGCGCCGAGGTCGGCTCGTCCAGCACCAGCACCTTCGGGTGCGGGGTGAGCACGGAGCCGATCGCGACGCGCTGCCGCTGCCCTCCCGAGAGTGTGGCGATGGGGCGGGCGCGCAGCTCGGCCAGGCCCAGCAGGTCGAGCGTCTCCTCGACGCGGCGCCGCATCACGTCGGGTGCCAGCCCCAGCGACTCCATGCCGTACGCCAGTTCGTCCTCGACGGTGTCGGTGACGAAGTGGGCGAGGGGGTCCTGGCCGACCGTGCCGACGAGATCGGCGAGTTCGCGCGGCTTGTGGGTACGCGTGTCCCGGCCGTCCACGGTGACCCGGCCGCGCAGCGTGCCGCCCGTGAAGTGCGGGACGAGGCCGGACACCGTGCCGAGGAGGGTCGACTTGCCGGCGCCGGACGGGCCGACGAGCAGCACCAGTTCGCCCTCGGGCACGGTGAGGTCGACCCCGCTGACGACGGGCGGGGCGTCCTGGCCGTCGCTCTCGTAGGAGACCGACACCCGCTCGAATCGGATCATGGCGCCGGCTCCTCGCGTCGGGGCGGTACTTCGGGCGTGGGAGTGGGCGTGGGCGTGGACGGCGTCGTGGACGGCGTCGTGGGCGCCGGCGCCACGAACGCGGGCAGCAGCCCGATCAGCACCCCCGCGGCCGGCCACAGCGGCAGCGTCGGCGCCTCCAGCGGTACGACACCGGGGTGCAGCGCCGCCGGGTCGGCGGCGCCCGCCGCGATCAGGGCGCCCGCGACCGCCACGCCGGACCCGGTGACCAGCCAGGCGCGGGCGCCCCAGCGGTCCGGCCGGTAGCGGGTACGGACGGACCCGCGCCCGCCGAGCCGCAGCCCCGCCGCCGCGGCGGCCACCCCGGCGGCCAGCAGCGGCGCCCCGTACCCGGCGCCCGCCGCGGAGAGCAGCCCGTACACGCCCGCGCAGACGCCCAGCAGCCCGCCGAGGGTGAGCGCGGTGGTCGCGCGGCGCACGCCGGACGGCACGGGTGCCCGGCGGCCGTACCCCCGGGCGTCCATCGACGCCGCGAGCGCCACCGACCGCTCCAACGCGCCCTCCAGGACCGGCAGTCCGACCCGGAGCACGGCCCCGACCCCGCCCGTGGACCGGCCGCGCAGCCTGCGCGCGGTGCGCAGGCGGCCGACATCGGCGACCAGGTTCGGCGCGAAGGTCATCGCCACGACGACGGCGACCCCCACCTCGTAGAGCGCGCCCGGCAGCGACTTGAGCAGCCTGACCGGGTTGGCGAGGGCGTTGGCGGCGCCGACGCAGATCAGCAGGGCCGCCAGCTTCGCGCCGTCGTACAGGGCGAACACCACCTGTTCGGCCGTCACCCGGCCGCCGATCCGCACCCCCGCCGCCCAGTCGGGCAGCGGGACCCCGGGCAGCGTGAACAGCACGGTCGACCCGGGGACCGGCGAGCCGAGGAAGACCGAGAACAGCAGCCGGACGGCGAGCACGGCCAGCCCCAGCTTGACGAAGGCGCCGTACGAACGGGCCCAGGGCGCGTCCGTACGGCGGGCCGCCACCACGTAGCCGGCGACCCCGACGAGCAGTCCGAGCAGCAAGGGGTTGGTGGTACGGGAGGCCGCCGCCGCGAGACCGAGCGCCCAGAGCCACCAGGCCCCGGCGTGCAGGGCGTTGAACCGGTTCGCCTCGGGCGCCCGCGGCGACGGCGCCCGGCGGAGGGCGGCCGACGACGATTCCACGGCATCGTTCCCGGAGTGGTTCCCGGCGCGGCTCATGGGGGACGACTCAGCCGCGCCGGCGGCGGGCCTGCCACAGCCCGGCGGCGGCGAGGGCGGCCACGGCGGCGATCCCCGCGAAGAGGCCGAGCGACGGACCGCCGTCCTTCCCGGAGCCGGAGGCTCCGGCGGTGTCGGTGGAGGTGGCGGCGGTCGTGGGGTCGGTGGCGGGCGCGGGGGAGACGGCCCCGGTGGACGGCGACGCCTCGGCCGGTTCGTCCGACGCCTGCCCGCTCGACACCTGCCCGTCCGGCACCTGCTCCCCGCAGCCGGACTCCGGGTACCCGGAGATCGCGCAGAGCAGCGCGTCGCTGTTGTAGCGCAGCGGCTTCGCCACCGCGGCGAGGGCGTCGGCGGCGGTGGCGTCCGTGCCGACCCGCGCGCACCGCGCCAGGGGCGCGGGCGGCTCTTCGCCGGCCGGGGCGTCCGCCGCCGTACCGGGGTCGACGACGACCGCGATCCGCTTGGCGCCGTCACGCGCCGGGGTGGCGGCACAGACCTCGGCGAACTCCGGCGCGGTGCGCGGCCGGGCCGCGTCCCCGCTGTCCGCGCTCACCGCGAAGCGGAAGCCGGTGACGGTGCCGTCGGCGGGCCGGAGCACGGCCGGACCCTGGGTCGCGTACGCCCAACTCCCGCCGGTGCCCTGCCAGAACGACCAGTAGCGGTAACCGGCGGCCTGCGCCCCGCCCGCCCCCGGGCCGAGCACGAGCCCCAGAGCCACCACCGCCGGAACGAGAACCCCCCCGAGGCCTCGCGCGACCCGCGTCCGTCGTGGCCGTATCACGGCTGCCGGGTCTTTCTGCGGCTGACCAGGAACCCGGTCCCGAGCGCCGCGACCACACCGATCCCGATGACCCACAGGAGCACCGCGGCCCCGCCGTCGGCGATCGCGCTCTCCGCGGCGTTCCCCGGGCGAGGCTCCGGGGGCGCCACGGACTTGGGCGTGGGGCCGGTCGCGTTGAGCCGCTCCACGAGGTCGATACCGCCGAAGTTGCGCGGGTCGGTGTCCGTCGCGTACGCGGCGAAGATCAACTGGGCGTACGCGGCGGGTCCGTGCTGCTGCGCCCAGGGGCCGGAGTTCTTCTTCAGCCACTCCAGGGCGCCGGTCGCCTGGTCCCCGTAACCGGCGGCCGTCAGGGCGACCACCGCGTCCGCCGTGTTCCCGACGTCCGGCTGCGCCGCGCCGCCGTCGCCGTCGCCGGAATCGGTGCCGGGCAGCGGCGGCTGGTCGAGGTGGCCGGTGGCGGCGAGCGCCGAGGCGAGGTAGGAGGCGCCGTTGCGGGCGGCGCGCTCCGGGGACGGCCGCTCCGAGGCGGCGGCCGGTACGCAGGTGGGCGCGGGCCCCGCCGTGACCGGCGCGCTGACCAGCCGCTTGCCGAGCCCGGCCAGTACGGCCGCGGCCGTGGCGTCGTCGTTGGCGGTCAGCCCGCCGTCCTGGTCCGGCTGGTACGCGAAGGCCCCGGCGTCCGCGCCCGACCCCGCGTCGCACGGGATCGAGAGGGCGACCAGCGCGTCGTAGGCGTCCTTGCCCTCGGTCGCCCGGGAGTCCCGCGGCATCCGCACCGAGGTGGGCCGTACCCCGGCGGAGGTCAGCGCGCCGATCACCAGGGAGGTGGAGTTGGCGTCGCTCGGTGTGCCGGGGGTGTAGCCCCAGCCGCCGTCCTTGTTCTGCGTGGCGCGCAGCCACTCCACGCTCGCCGCCATGAACGGCCGCTGGTCGCCGAGCGAGGAGAGCGCCTGCACGGCGGCCGCAGTGGAGTTGGAGTCGGTCAGGGTGTCCGCGCCGCAGGGCGCGGCCGGGTCGGCGCGGAACGCGGCGAACCCGCCGTCGGCGCACCGCTGTCTCTTCAGCCACCGTACGGCGTCGTCGGAGGGCCTGACGCCCGTGGCGGCCTGGCCCAGCAGGGCGAGCGACTGCCGCCAGACACCGTCGTACGTCGGATCCTGGTCGCCGTACAGCCCGTGCGGGAGCTTCACCGACGGGGACGGGGACGAAGAAGGGGCCGGAGAGGGGGAAGAGGACGGTGCGGGAGGGCGTACGTCGCCGCCCGCGTGGGCGGCCGGGGCGAACGCCGCGCAGAGCACGGCGGTTACGGCGAGCGCCGCGGTGCAGCGGCGAACGGTGGTCATGGGCGCTGGGCCTCTCCTGCTGGAGCCGGGGACGCCAGGCACACTGAAGTACCAGACTCCGGCCTCGTAAACCTCGACGATGCCTGCCACCGGCGGTTCCGGTGGCACGAGCCGGTCACGACCGCGTACGGAGCATTCCGACTCGCCGCCGGCGGGGGCGGCTCACGGTTGCGGGTCAGTGCCGGTTTCGCACCGGCTTCCCTCCATACGGGCATGATGACGACCCGCCCACTGTACCGGCCCGCTCCGGCCGTACTCCCCGGCCCCGTCCCGGCCCGCTCCGGCCGTCTCCCCGTCCCCGGCCGTCCCCCCGTCCCCGGCCGTCCCCGATCCCCCGGGCCGTTCCCAACGCGTCACCCCGAGGGCGCTCTCCGACAAGCAGGTTAAATCCGGCGAACGCTCGGGAAACACTTGGTGCTTGATGTGTACGGCCTCTTGTTCGCTCAGCTTCTACGCGCGTATCTTGAGCCGACTTTTCCGTCATGCCGCCCATCCGCGACGTTACCGAAGGAACCCACGGGGGGCCCGCCGGAAGTCGCACCCAAGCAACAGAAAGAGCCACACGTGTCTCCCTCCATACCCCCGGCCTTCCGTGGCCGCCGCGCGAAGCTCGTCGCGCTGGCGCTCCCCGTCGGCATCGCCGGTTCCCTCGTCGCCCTGCCCTTCACCGCCCAGGCCACCCCGTCCCCGGACGCCGTGATCGCCGAGGTGTTCGGCGGCGGCGGCAACTCCGGAGCCACCCTCACCAACGACTTCGTCGAGCTGGGCAACGCGGGCAACGCCGCCTTCGACCTCAGCGGCTGGTCCGTGCAGTACCTGAGCGGCTCTCCCACCGCGACCTCCAAGTGGCAGGTCACCGAGCTGACCGGGGCCATCCCCGCGGGCGGCAGCTACCTGATCGAGGAGGCCAAGGGCGCGGGCGGCGACACCGCCCTGCCCACCCCGGACGCGACCGGCACGATCGCGATGTCGGCGAGCAGCGGCACCATCGCGCTCGTCCACTCCACCACCCCGCTGGCCTGCCTGACCGCCGCCGACTGCACCGCCGACGGCACGGTCAAGGACCTGGTCGGCTTCGGCACCGCCGTCGTACGGGAGAACACCCCGGCGACCGGCGCCGGCAACACCACCTCGGTCAGCAGGAACGCCGCGCTCACCGACACGGACAACAACTCGGCCGACTTCACCGGCTCCACGCCCTCCCCGCGCAACAGCGGAGGCGAGGGCGGCGGTGGCTCCGAGCCCTCCCCGACCCCGTCGCCCACCAGCACCACCCCCGGTGAGCTGCGCATCCACGACATCCAGGGCACCACCCGGATCTCCCCGCACGCCGGCGCCACCGTCACCGACGTGCCCGGCATCGTCACCGCCGTGCGCGCCACCGGCTCCTCGCGCGGCTACTGGGTCCAGGACCCGAACCCCGACAAGGACCCGGCCACCAGCGAGGCCGTGTTCGTCTTCACCGGCTCCGTCACCCCGCAGGTCAAGGTCGGCGACTCGGTCCTGGTCAGCGGCAAGGTCACCGAGTACTACCCGGGCGGCGCCGCGGGCGGCAACCAGTCCGTCACGGAGCTGAGCGGCCCCACCTCCACCGTCCTGTCCTCCGGCAACGCGCTGCCGGCCGCCGAGGTCGTCGACGCGACGTCGCTGCCCGAGGCGTACGCGCCCGACGCGAAGGGCGCGAACATCGAGTCGCTGGCCCTGAAGCCCACCCAGTACGCCCTGGACTGGCTGGAGTCCCGCGAGGGCATGCTGATCCGGATCAACGACAACCGCGTGGTCGGCGCCTCCAACGCGTACGGCGAGACCTGGGTCACCACCAAGCCCAAGCAGAACGCCACCCCGCGCGGCGGCACGCTCTACGGCTCCTACGACCAGCCCAACTCGGGCCGTCTGCTGGTCGCCTCGCTCACCGGCGAGAAGCTCACGGCCAACGTGGGCGACACGCTCACCGGCGCCACCACCGGCGTGCTGGACTACTCCAACTACGGCGGTTACGGCCTCCAGTCCACCACGCTGGGCAAGCTGAAGTCCGGCGGCCTCAAGCCCGAGGTGGCGAAGAAGGCGAAGTCGGACGAGCTGGCGGTGGCCACGTACAACGTGGAGAACCTCGACCCGACCGACCCGCAGGCGAAGTTCGACCGGCTGGCCGAGGGCGTCGTCAAGAACCTCTCCTCGCCCGACATCGTGAGCCTGGAGGAGATCCAGGACAACAACGGCGCCAAGGACGACGGCACGGTCGCCGCCGACAAGACCCTCGCGCAGTTCATCGCGGCGATCAAGGCGGCGGGCGGCCCGGCGTACGACTGGCGCTCGGTCGACCCGCAGGACAAGGTCGACGGCGGTGAGCCCGGCGGCAACATCCGCAACGTCTTCCTCTTCGACCCGAAGCGCGTCAGCTTCGTGGACCGTCCGGGCGGCGATGCCACGACGGCCACGAAGGTCGTCAAGGCCCCCAAGGCGGACAAGGGCGGCAAGAAGGACGCCATCACCCTGTCCGTCTCCCCGGGCCGGATCAACCCCACCTCCGACGCGTGGAAGAGCAGCCGCAAGCCGCTCGTGGGTGAGTTCACCTTCCGGGGCGAGCAGGTCTTCGTCGTCGGCAACCACTTCAACTCCAAGGGCGGCGACCAGTCGCTGCACAGCCGCTTCCAGCCGCCGGTCCTCGGCTCCGAGACCCAGCGCCTGGCGCAGGCCAAGGAGGTCAACACCTTCGTGACCAGCCTGCTCGCCCAGGACAAGCAGGCCAAGGTCGTCGTCCTCGGTGACCTGAACGACTACCCGTTCTCGGCGCCCGTCGCCGCCCTCACCAAGGGCAAGGTCCTCACCGACCTGATGGACAAGCTCCCGAAGAACGAGCGTTACAGCTACGTGTACGACGGCAACTCGCAGACCCTGGACCACATCCTGGTGAGCCCGGGCGTCAAGAAGCTCGACTACGAGGTCGTCCACATCAACGCCGAGTTCGCCGACCAGGCGAGCGACCACGACCCGCAGGTGGTCCGCATCCGCTGACCCGCGACCGGTCCGCGTCGACCGGCCCGCCTGTGAGAGTGGCGTGTGAGTGCCCCGTGCGTGGGGCACTCACACGCCACACCCTTGTTCAGGGCCCGGTGTTGGCGGGCCTGTGTTCACGATCCGGTGTTCACGATCCGGTGTTCACGGACCGGTGTTCACGGACCGGTGTTCACGATCCGGTGTTCACGGCCCGGTGCCGGCCGCCGCGGCGGCCCGCAGCGCGTCCACGGCGATACGGGCGGCGGTGCCGATGACGGCGTCGGCCGCGGGGAGCGCGGCGGCGGGACTGGCGGCGCGGGTGAAGACGGCGACGGCGTACCGGCCGCGGTCGGGGTACTCCACGACACCGACCTCGTTGCGGAGCGTGGGCGCGCTGCCCGTCTTCCCCGCCACATGGACGTCGTCGAAGGGGAAGCCCGAGGCCAGCCGGTGCGGCCACACCTGGAGGCCGAGCAGCCGCCGGACGGCGGCGCCGTGCTCCGGGGCGCACGCCTCGTCCCGCCAGATCGCGCCGAGCAGCCGGGTCATGTCGCGCGGGGTGCTCCGGTTCGTACGGGCCGGGTCCAGGGCCCGGAGCCGGGCGATGACCCGGGGATCGGCCAGGGCCCGCGGCCCGCCGGGCCCCGCGTCCTCCCTGATGCTCGCGACGAACGCGCCGAAGCTGTGCGCCGCGTGGGTACGGGTGAGGCCCAGGCGCCGGGTGGTGTCGTTGACGGCGTCGAGACCGACGCGCGCCAGCAGCAGCTCGGCGGCGGTGTTGTCGCTGACGGCCATCATCAGATAGGCGGCGTCCCGCAGCGAGAGCCGGGCCGGGTCGAGCATGGCCGAGAGCCCGGTGGGCCCGGCGGTACGCCCCTCCCGGGGGCACTCGGTCTGCTCGGTCAGATCCAGCTCCCCCGCCTCGGCGCGCTGGTGGAGCGCGACAAGAAGACAGAGCTTGTGGACGCTCGCGGTGACCACCGGCTGGTCGGCGCCCACGTCCAGCCGCGCGCCGGAGTCGATGTCCTCGGCGTGCAGCCAGCCGGTGACACCGGCCTCGGCGAAGGCGGCGCGGATACGGTCGCGGGGGTGGTCCCGTGGCGGGTGGGGAGCGGGCGTCTCGGTCATATCCAGTACTCCGCCGCCGGGCGCAGATGCAGCGGTCCTGCGGGCAGGTCGGGGCCGGTGGCGGTGCGGGCCAGGGCTTCGGTGACGGTGTCGGCGAAGGCGCGGACGACTGCGTCGCCGCGCCCCCGGGGCCACGCCGCGGAGTGGCGCCGGGCGAGCGGCGCGTGGTCCAGCGGGCGCCAGACGAGGTCCGGATCCCCGGCGGGGTGGGCGCCGCGGGGACCGAAGGCGACGGCACGGCGGGACAGCAGCAGGCCCCGGGTGAAGCTGGTGCCCTGGCCGTGCCGTACCGCGGTGGGGGTGTAACCGTGGCGGGCACAGGTGGTCAGCAGGTCGTCGTGGACGGCCGGGGCGTGGGCGCGCGGGAAGAGGATCAGCTCGTACCCGGTGAGCGCGGAGAGCGGGACGGTGCCGAGCCGGGCCGCCGGGGCGTCGTGCGGCAGCAGGACGCCCAGCTCGTGCCGGAGCACCCGGTCCAGTTCCAGCCCGGAGACGTCGCACGGGTGGTGGATGAGCCCGACGTCCAGCTCGTGGGAGGCGAGCCGGGCGAGCTGCTCGGCGGTCGACAGCTCGTGCAGCTCCAGCTCCACACCACCGCGGCGCTCCTGGAACCCCGCGAGGATCGCCGCGACGGTCTCGCCGGTTATGTCCGGGGGCAGGGCGGCGCGCAGCAGTCCGCTGTGGCCCTCCTGGACACGGCGCGCGGTGGCGAGCAGCGCCTCGGAGTGGGCGAGCAGCCGGCGCGCGTCCTCCAGCAGGAGGGTGCCGCCCTTGGTGATCGTGACCTGTCGGCTGGAGCGCTCGAAGAGGCGTACCCCCAGCTCCCGTTCGAGACGCTGGATGCGCTGCGACAGGGGTGGCTGGGCCATACCGAGCCGCTGGGCCGCCCGGCCGAAATGTAACTCTTCGGCAACAGCCACAAAGCACTGCAGATGCCGTACCAGGTCCACGACCAGCAATCATATTGCAGATTGATCGATCCGAGATCCATATCCGTCTTGGACGGGAGCCGATGGCCGCTGGTCTGCTCCGAACGCACGCCGCACACACGCCGAACGCACGCCCGAACGCACGCCTGAACACACAGAAAGCAGCCGCCTCATGCGCACCCGTGTCTCCCGTCGTACCGCGCTCGGCACCCTGGCCGGCCTCGCGACCCTCCCGGTCATCGGATGCTCCACCGCCACCTCGGAGGCCGCGACGCGCACCGCGTCCGCCACCGCGACCACCCCACCCGCCCCGGCTCCCTCCCCGGCCCCGGCGGTGGACCGGCGCCGTACCGACCGCGCCTTCGGTGAACTGGAGCGGAAGTTCGACGCCAGGCTCGGGGTGCACGCGCTCGACACCGGCAGCGGACGGTACGTCACCCACCGGTCCGACGAGCGCTTCCCGTACGCGTCCACGTTCAAGGCGCTGCTCGCCGGGGCCGTACTGGACAAGTTCTCCCCGCGGGAGATGGAGCGGCGGGTGCGGTACGGCCGCGACGTGCTCGTCGACCACTCGCCCGTCACCGAGCAGCACCTCGACACCGGCATGACCCTGCGCGAGCTGTGCGACGCCACCGTCCGGTACAGCGACAACGCCGCCGCCAACCTCCTCCTCCCGGAGATCGGCGGCCCCAAGGGGCTGCAGCACGCCCTGCGCGCACTCGGCGACCGCACCACCCGGTGCGACCGGTACGAGACCGACCTCAGCGAAGGCACCCCCGGCGACCCGCGCGACACCAGCACGGCCCGCGCCCTCGCCACCGACCTGCGCGCCTACGTCGTCGACGATGTCCTGCCCGCCGGCAAGCGGGCCGTGCTGACGGACTGGCTCGTCCGCAACACCACCGGCGACGCTCTCATCCGCGCCGGCGCCCCGGCCGGCTGGCGGGTCGGCGACAAGACCGGCAGCGGCGGCTACGGCACCCGTAACGACATCGCCGTCGTCTGGCCCCCCGGCGCCGCCCCGATCACCCTCGCCGTCCTCTCCAGCCGGGGCATCCGGGACGCCGTGTACGACGACGCCCTCATCGCCGAGGCCGCGAAAGTCGCCCTCGACGCCTTCGCGTAGCACGCGGGACGCGCCGGGGCGTCAGCTCGCCGACGAGTCCGACGAGTCCGACGAGTCCGACGAGCCCGACGAGCCCGACGCGTCCGGGGCGGTGTCGCACGGCGCCGTCAGGTGGGCGAACGTACGGGTGACGTCGAGGACCCGGCGTACCGGGGGAGAGCAGCGGCGCAGCGAGAGGTCCCCGCCCGCCCGGCGGCTCGCGCGGCGCTGGCTGAGGAGGAGGCCGAGGCCCGTGGAGTCCATGAAGGGCACGTGGCTGAAGTCCAGTTCGACGTACCGGTGCGCCAGCGGGGCCAGGGCGGCGAAGAGGTCGGGGCCCGTGTCGCAGTCGAGTTCGCCGCGGACCCGTACCAGGACGTGGTGCGGGCCGTTGACGATCTCGACGCTGAGAGGGGCGTACGGCGGCACGGCAGAGATGGGGGACCTCACTCCTCCGGTGAACGGGCGGGCACAACGACCGAGCACGGTACACGGCCCGCTACGTGGAGTTGGCGCTTCTTCACCCGGAGGCACCCGGAGGCACCCGTACGTGTCTGGACGCCTGGACGCGCCTGGACGCGCCGTCCGTGACGTCCGCGCGCCCCGGGCGGCTTGCGGAGCGCACGGCGTGGCAGAACCGCCGTGGCACGAATCACCTGTTCCGGCCGGTACGCCGACGCTACCTGCCGGTAGATTCGTTGCCGGTGAACGGACAAGTCTGAAACTTGTTCTAGATTGTCGCCAGTGGTTTCGCTCCGGTGAATCCAGCCGACACGGAGAGCGAAGTGAGAAGGGGGCCGAGTGTGACCGCTGAGGCCATAGCGGCGGGCACCGGGCCAGGATCCGAGGACGACCGGGGCGGCGACGGCAGCGGCGGCGGGGACCGGCCGCTGCGGATCGCGCTCCTCAGCTACAAGGGCAACCCCTTCTGCGGCGGACAGGGCGTCTACGTACGCCACCTGTCCCGCGAACTCGCCCGCCTCGGCCACCGCGTCGAGGTCATCGGCGCCCAGCCCTACCCCGTCCTCGACGAGGGCATACCGCTCACCGAGCTGGCCAGCCTCGATCTCTACCGGCAGCCCGACCCGTTCCGCACCCCGCGCCGCGACGAGTTCCGCGACTGGATCGACGCCGTCGAGGTCGCCACCATGTGGACCGGCGGCTTCCCGGAACCGCTGACCTTCTCGCTCCGCGCCCGGCGCCATCTCGCCGCGCGCGCCGGGGAGTTCGACGTCGTCCACGACAACCAGACCCTCGGGTACGGGCTGCTCGGCGACCTCGGCGCACCGCTGGTCACCACCATCCACCACCCCATCACCGTCGACCGGCGGCTCGACCTGGACGCCGCCGAGGACTGGCGCCGCCGGGCCTCCGTGCGCCGCTGGTACGGCTTCACCCGCATGCAGAAGCGTGTGGCGCGCCGGCTGCCGTCCGTCCTCACCGTCTCCGGCTCCTCCCGGCAGGAGATCACCGAACACCTCGGGGTGCCGGCGGACCGTGTCGACGTCGTGCACATCGGCGCCGACACGGAGCTGTTCTCACCGGACCCGGCCGTCCGGGAGATCCCCGGCCGGATCGTCACCACCTCCAGCGCGGACGTCCCGCTCAAGGGCCTCGTCCATCTCGTCGAGGCGCTCGCCAAGCTCCGTACCGAACACCCCGGCGCGCACCTCGTCGTGGTCGGCAGACGCGCCGAGGACGGGCCGGTCGCGCAGGCCATCGAACGGTACGGGCTCGAAGGCGCCGTCGAGTTCGTCAAGGGCATCTCCGACACCGAACTGGTCGCCCTGGTGCGCGGCGCGCAGATAGCCTGCGTGCCCTCCCTGTACGAGGGCTTCTCGCTGCCCGCCGCCGAGGCCATGGCCACCGGCACCCCGCTCGTCGCCACCACCGGCGGGGCGATCCCGGAGGTCGCGGGGGCGGACGGGGAGAGCTGCCTCGCCGTACCGCCGGGCGACGCGGGCGCGCTCGCCGCCGCGCTGGGACGGCTGCTCGACGACGCGGAGCTGCGTGCCCGGCTGGGCGCGGCGGGCCGCGAGCGGGTGCTGGATCGGTTCACCTGGGCCAGGGCCGCGCAGGGGACGGCGGAGCTGTACCGCGAGGCCATCGCCCGGCAGGGGAAGGGGCCGACGCGGGGCGGACGGCGCCCGCGGGCCGCCGCCGTACGTACCGAGGCGCCCCGTACCGACCCCTCCCGCGGTGGCGGGCGCGGCTGATGGCCGACCCGTACACCCCTGTCCGTCCCCGTACCCGCCCCGGTACCCGGATCCGCCTCCGTACCCGCATCCGTGCCCTCGACCGCGAAAGCAGGACGACCCTGTGCTGACCGTGGACTTCACCCGCTTCCCGCTCGCCGCGGGCGACCGTGTGCTCGATCTGGGGTGCGGCGCGGGCCGGCACGCCTTCGAGTGCTACCGGCGCGGTGCCCAGGTCGTGGCCCTCGACCGGAACGGCGAGGAGATCCGCGAGGTGGCCAAGTGGTTCGCCGCGATGAAGGCGGCGGGCGAGGCCCCGGCGGGCGCCACCGCCACCGCCATGGAGGGCGACGCGCTCCATCTGCCGTTCCCGGACGCGTCGTTCGACGTCGTGATCATCTCCGAGGTGATGGAGCACATCCCCGACGACAAGGGCCTGCTCGCCGAGATGGTCCGGGTCCTGCGCCCCGGCGGCCGGATCGCGGTCACCGTGCCCCGCTACGGCCCCGAGAAGGTCTGCTGGGCGCTCTCCGACGCGTACCACGAGGTCGAGGGCGGCCACATCCGCATCTACAAGGCGGACGAACTGCTCGGCAGGATGCGGGAGGCCGGGCTCAAGCCGTACGGCACCCACCACGCGCACGCGCTGCACGCGCCGTACTGGTGGCTCAAGTGCGCCTTCGGCGTCGACAACGACCGGGCGCTCCCGGTCCGCGCGTACCACAAGCTGCTGGTCTGGGACATCATGAAGAAACCCGCCGCCACCCGGATCGCCGAACAGCTCCTCAACCCCGTCGTGGGCAAGAGTTTCGTGGCGTACGCGACCAAACCGCACCTGCCCGACGCCTCCTCGGCGGCCGTCAAGTGACCTTCCCCAGCCGTGGTTCCGGCCCCGGCCCCGGGCCCGGCGCGACGGAGCACCTCGTCCTGCCCGGCGTCCTCACCGCCGACCAGGCCGCGCGCACCGTGGCCGGGATCCTCGCCGTACAGCGGCCCGACGGAGCCATCCCCTGGTTCCGCGGCCACCACCTCGACCCGTGGGACCACACCGAGGCGGCCATGGCGCTGGACGCGGCGGGCGAGCACGAGGCCGCCGCGCGGGCGTACGACTGGCTCGCCCGGCACCAGAACGAGGACGGCTCCTGGTACGCGGCCTACACCGACGGCGACACCGACACCGACTCCAACGGCGACACCGACGGCGACGGCGGGGTGAGCCGCCCCGCCGACCTGGGCCGCGAGACCAACTTCTGCGCGTACCCGGCCGTCGGCATCTGGCACCACTACCTCGCCACCGGCGACGACGCGTTCCTCGACCGGATGTGGCCCGTCGTCCACGCGGCGGTCGAGTTCGTCCTCGAACTCCAGCGGCCCGGCGGGCAGATCGGCTGGCGGCGGGAGGCGGACGGCACCCCGCTCGACGACGCGCTGCTGACCGGAAGTTCCTCCGTGCACCAGGCGCTGCGCTGTGCGCTCGCCATCGCCGACGAGCGCGAAGAGCCGCAGCCCGACTGGGAGTTGGCGGCGGGCGCGCTGGCACACGCGATCCGCGAACACCCCGAGCGGTTCCTCGACAAGAGCCGCTACTCGATGGACTGGTACTACCCCGTGCTCGGCGGCGCCGTGACCGGAGCGGCGGCCACGGCCCGGATCGCGGCGGGCTGGGAACGCTTCGTCGTCCCGGGACTCGGGGTGCGCTGCGTGCTGCCGAACCCCTGGGTGACGGGCGGCGAGAGCTGCGAACTCGCCCTGGCCCTCTGGGTGATGGGGGAGTCCGACCGCGCGCTGGAGGTGCTCCAGTCGATCCAGCACCTGCGCGCGGAGGGCGGGATGTACTGGACGGGGTACGTCTTCGAGGGCGACGAGCGCGGCATGTGGCCGGAGGAGCTGACCACCTGGACCGCGGGTTCGCTGGTGCTGGCGGTGGCCGCGCTGGGCGGCGACGAGGCGACGACCGCGGTCTTCGGCGGTGAGCGGCTGCCGCACGGCCTGGAACCGGACTGCTGCCGCTGACCTGGGCGGATGGAGCGTCGTCGGCCGGGGGAGCGACCCGAACGGCCCATTCCGCGTGGCGGCGGGCCGGTGCGCCGGTGACGCTACAGGCAGTCTGCCAGGGAGGTTCCCATGTCCGACAACCCTCACATACGGGGCGTACCCCGCGTGACGGTGCGCCGCGTCGTACTGGCTCTGCTGCTCTCCTGCGCGCTGCTGACGACCGCAGCCTGCGGCGGCGCCGCGTCACCCCGGGCCGAGAGGCCCGCAGGAGCCATTCAGGCGGCCCCCGCCGTCGACGTGGCCGAGGCCTCGCCCACCACCTCCGCCGAGAAGCAGAAGTTCGCCAAGACCCGCTTCGTCGCCAACGCCGCGCTCGCGGCCGGCGCGACGTACCAGTGGATCGTCAAGCCGTACAAGGCGGGGAAGTTCAAGAAGGGCGCGAAGGGGCGCAAGCTCGCCCTGGTCAAGGCCGGTCTCGCCGGAGCCTTCACCTACAACAGGCTGAAGGCGGCCACCAAGAACGCCAAGGGCGACCCGCTGCTCTCCAAGGCCGTGGCACCGCTTTCGGCGGGGATCGCCTCGCTGAAGGGGCTCGCCACGAAACTCGCCAAGGGCAACGCGAGCGGCTCGGACATCAGCAACTTCCAGAAGAACATCACCGGCATCAAGAGCGCCGGTGACAGCGCGGGCGCGCCGGTGAAGGACAAGGTGCCCTCGCTGTCGCAGCTCACCAGCGGCGGCTGAACCGGCCGGGCGGTGAAACGCGGGAGGCCCTGGCCCGGAACGCGTAGTTCCGGACCAGGGCCTCCCCGGCGGGCGTTGGATCAGCCGCGCTGAATGCCCGAGGTGTCCTGCAGGACGCCACGGCGGCCGTCCTGCGTCTGGGCCACCAGACCGGCACCGCGCTGCTCGACCGCCAAGTACCAGGTGCCCGGCGCCAGTTCGGCGATCGGCGCCTGCGAGCCGTCCTCACCGAAGAGCGGACGGGCCACCGGTACGGCGAACCAGAACGGCGCGAAGTCGCCCGCCGGAGCCCCGCCGCCCTGCGACGGCTGGCCCTGCTGCGGGGCCGGCTGGCCGCCCGTGCCGAACGCCCCCGACTGGCCCTGCGCGCCGAACGGCTGCTGGCCGCCCGGGTATCCGTACCCCTGACCGGGGCCGCCCGGCGTGCCGCCGTACGGCTGCGGAGTCTGCGGCTTCGGGGCGCCGACGAGCGCGACCTTCAGCGCGGGGACGAGCGGGGTCGCCACGGCGGCACCCGCCAGCGCCACGATGCTGAAGAAGCCGAGGATCTGGCCGCCGCCGGCCCGGCCGTCACCGAGCAGGTACCAGAGCGAGGTCCACGCGGCGAAGAGGGCGAGCGCGACACCGAACTGATGGACGTCCAGGCCCACGATCTTCTTCGGGGCCTGCGGGAGCGCGTGGGAGACGACGATCAGGGCCGCTGCGATGACGCCGGCGATGTGCACGCTCATCACGACGCCGAGTATGTCCCATGCCTTCGGCCCGCTGCTGTAGCTCGTCGAGTCGTAGAAATTGAGGAACGAGGCGATGAACAGCAACACCGCTGCTCCGATCACCACGCCGTCGCCTCTAGTGAGGGAGCGGATGTTCACGTGAAAAGTCCTTCGTCGGTCGTCTCGTCGGGGCGGTCGTCGCGGGCCGCTGATGATGCGGTGCACGGTGCGAAGCTCGGGGGCGGCTCCCTATCGTACGGATGAATCTATCGTCTGCCCGATCGGGGCGTCTGCCGGGTATCTGGCCTGGTACCGGGCCGTTACGAGGGTCCGTTATGCGGTTCCGCGACATCGCCGGACCGCCGCCCGCGCCGCTGAGGCACCTTCCGTGACTTCCTCACCTGCCGTCCCACCCGCCCGTCTCACCGGCCGCCCCGCGGACTGCCGCCGGTTCACGCGGATTTCCCGCCGGTCCCCGCACGGTCTCCTTCGCCCGCCCCTTCGCTCACTCCCTCACGGCGATCTCACAGTGATCTCACAGTGATTCACTTTTCCTTCTTCAATTCTTCAGGAATCCGCTGATGCCTTCGGCCAGCCCACGCGCCGCTTTCTGCCGCCATTCCGCGTCGGTCAGCAGGGCGGCGTCGGCCGAGTCCCGCATATTGCCGCACTCGAGGAAGACCTTCGGCACCGTCGAAAGGTTGAGACCGCCGAGATCCTCGCGTACGTCCAAGCCCGTACCGTCGCCCAGGTAGTTGGACGGAGCGCTTCCGGTTTCCCGCACGAAATTGCCCACGATGTGCTCGCCGAGTTCGCGGGAGGGGCCGACGATCGCGGAGGTGTCCGCGCCGCCGCCCTTGACCTGCGCGGGCAGGATCACGTGGAAGCCGCGGTTGCCGGGCGCGGAGCCGTCGGCGTGGACGGAGACGACGGCGTCGGCCTCCGCCTCGTTGCCGATCCGGGCCCGCTCGTCCACACAGGGGCCGTACGGGCGGTCGTTGTCGTACGTGTACGTGACCGTCGCGCCCTGCCGGACGAGCAGCGCCCGCAGCCGGTGGGCGACGTCGAGGGTGAACTCGGCCTCTGTGTAACCGGAGTCGGTCTCGGTACCGGTGGTGTCGCACTCCTTGGTGGCCGTGCCGATATCGACCTTCTCGTTGATCTCGGAGGGATGGTCCTTGTTCCGCGGGTTGTGGCCCGGGTCGATGACCACGACCTTCCCGGCGAGCGACCCGGCCGGATCGGTGCCACCGGGGACGTCGTCCGCCGCCCCGCCGCCCGGGACGGACCCGGGGGGACGCGGGGTGGCGGGGCCGGTGGGGGAGGCGGAGGCGGAGGAGGCGGTGGCGCCGGCGGCCGTGGCGGCGGACGCGCCGTCCTCGCCGGATCCGCTCATCCCCTGCCACACGAGCCACCCCACCAGCCCGGTCGGCACCAGCGCGGCGACCGCGAGGGTGAGGTGGCGCCGCCGGAAGCGGCGGGGTGCGGGCTGCGGGCTCTCGTCGTACGACACGTCGCGATGCTAGTGGCCCCTCCCGCCGGCCGGGTGCAGGTCCGGCCTGTGGGCGGTCGCGGCCCCCTCGGTCGGCTCAGGGCGTCGGCCCCGGGGAGGGGCCGGGACCCGTCGGCTCAGGGCCGTGCCGTGCGGCGCAGCACGCGCAGGGTGCCGGTCACCGACACCTCGGTGAACGCTCCGGAGTCGAGCGCCCGGAGATAGATCCGGTACGGAGCCTGGCCGCCGTCCGCCGGGTCGGGGAAGACGTCGTGGATGACGAGCAGCCCGCCCTCGGCGACCGTCGGGGCCCAGCCCTCGTAGTCGCCGCTCGCGTGCTCGTCGGTGTGGCCGCCGTCGATGAAGACGAGCCCGAACCGCCCGTCGCCCCAGGCCCGCGCCACCCGCGGCGACCGGCCGACGACCGCGATCACCCGGTCCTCCAGGCCGGCCCGGTGCAGGACGGAGCGGAAGACGGGGAGCGTGTCCATCAGGCCGGTGGCCGGGTCGACCAGCTCCGCGTCGTGGTACTCCCAGCCCTCCTGCTGCTCCTCGCTGCCGCGGTGGTGGTCCACGGTGACGACGACGGTGTCCGCGTCGCGCGCCGCGGCGGCCAGCAGGAGGGTGGAGCGCCCGCAGTACGTGCCGATCTCCAGCAGCGGCAGCCCGAGTACGGCCGCATCGGTGGCCGCCGCGTACAGGGCGAGCCCCTCGTGGACCGGCATGAAGCCCTTCGCCGCCTCGAAGGCGGCGAGGACGTCCGGCGCCGGCCCGGTCCCGGCTCCGGTGGCGCGGCCGGTCGAAGGGCCGGTCGCCGGGCCGTTGGAGTGCGCTGCGGCCATGGGGTCTCTCCTCGGACGGATCCGGCGGTGTGTCAGGTACCGGGCGACTCCATCGTGCCGTACGGCCGCGCCGGTACGAGGTCCGGGGCGGACCCGGGTGCGGCGTCCGGGGCGGCCCCGACGGTGAGGCCGGCTCCCGGCCGGTCCAGGACCAGGTCGACCGTGACCGGCACCCCGTCGCCCCGGTACTCCGCCGGGCGCGCGTGCGACGCGTGTCCCGGGGCCGTCGCCGCCAGGACGTAGGGCCCCGCGCCCGGCGGCAGCAGCGTGTACCGGCCCTCCGCGTCCACCGTGCCCCGGCCCGCCTGCCGGCCGCGCCGGTCGATCAGCGTGACGTTCGCCCGGGCGACCGGCGCCCCGGCGCCGTCCAGCACGCGCCCTGTGAAGCCACCGGAGCCCGCGACCAGCGTCGCCCGGTGCCCGGCAGTCTCCGCCGTCCCGTACGCCCCTGTCGTCCCGTAGGCGGCGGCCGTCCCGTACGCGGCCTCCTCCGCCCCGGCGGCCGGCTCCTGGAGCCCGGCGGGCCGCCGGCCCGGCAGGAACAACGCCAGCACCAGACCGATCACCACCGCGCCGGTGGCGATGACGAACGAGATCCGGAAGCCGTGCATGCTCGGCACCGCCACCCCGCCCGCCGGGACGGAGGTGTGGGCCAGCACCATGCCGATCACCGCGCTCGACATCGACGTGCCGATGGAGCGCATCAGGGTGTTGAGTCCGTTGGCCGCGCCCGTCTCCGACGCGTCCACGGCGCCGATGATCAGCGCGGGCAGCGAGGAGTAGGCGAGTCCGATGCCCGCGCCGAGGACCACCGAGATGACGATCGTCTGCCAGGCGGCGCTCATCAGGCCGAGACCCGCCCCGTAACCGACCGCCATGATCAGCATGCCGATGATCAGCGTGACCTTCGGGCCGCGGCGGGCCGAGATCCGCGCGTACAGCGGCGCCGTGAGCATCATCGTCAGGCCGAGCGGTGCCACGCACAGGCCCGCGACCACCATCGACTGCCCCAGGCCGTAACCGGTCGAGGCGGGGAGCTGGAGCAGCTGCGGCAGGACGAGGGTGACCGCGTAGAAGGCCACCCCGATCATGATCGAGGCGAGGTTGGTGAGCAGCACCTCGCGGCGCGCGCTGGTCCGCAGGTCGACCAGCGGGGCGGCGCTGCGCAGCTCCATCAGGCCCCACAGCAGCAGGATGACGACGGCGAGGCCGAAGAGCCCGAGCGTGGTGCCGGAGGTCCAGCCCCAGTCGCTGCCCTTCGTGACCGGCAGGAGCAGGGAGACGAGTCCGGCGGAGAGACCGATCGCGCCGAGCCAGTCGAAGGTGCCGGGGGCACGTACCGACGACTCCGGTACGAAGAGGACGGTGAGCAGGATCGACAGCGCGCCGAGTCCGGCGGCGGCGAAGAACAGGGCGTGCCAGTCGGCGTTCTGCGCGATCAGCGCGGCGGCGGGCATGGCGAGTCCGCCGCCCACGCCGATGGAGGAACTCATCAGCGCCATGGCCGAGCCGAGCTTCTCGCGCGGCAGCTCGTCGCGCATGATGCCGATGCCGAGGGGTATCGCGCCCATGGCGAAGCCCTGGAGCGCCCTGCCGACGATCATGATCACGAGGTCGTCGGTCACGCCGCAGATCAGCGAGCCGATCACCATGACGGCGAGGCTGGTGAGCAGCAGCCGCCGCTTGCCGAAGAGATCGCCGAGCCGCCCCATGATCGGGGTGGCGACGGCGCCCGCGAGGAGGGTCGCCGTCATGACCCAGGTGGCGTTGGCGGGCGCGGTGTGGAGGAGGGCGGGGAGGTCCTTGATGACAGGAACGAGCAGGGTCTGCATCACCGCGACGGTGATGCCCGCGAAGGCGAGGACGGGGACGATGCCGCCGGCTTTGCGGGGTCGAGGATCCGGGAGCCCTCCGGCGTGCTGATCGGTCGGCGTCGTCTGCGGCATATGTGCGGGCCTCCGGGGCAGAAAAAAGGATTCTTACAGGGAGTACAGGGGGTGCGAGGAGTAGCTGGGGAGTGCAGAGGGTACGGCGGGGGGTACGGGGGTATCGAACGACAGGGGTGTGTACGGGTACGTACGGGGCGGGCGGTGGCACTGGTGCGGCCCTCGACGCGACCGGACCGGCCCTCGGGCCGGCCCGGCGGCCAAGTGCGTGCACTATGAAACCTTCTCAGTCCAACCCGTGTCGCCGCTGCCGTATTCCGGCCCCCGCGGCCATATTCCGGTAAACGGTGTGTGAACGGGTGCTCGGGGGGCGGGCGCCCGCGCGGGGCCCGCGCGGCGTACGCCCTCCGGCCGACCTCCGGCTCCGGCGAAATATCCATGTACGGGGCACTCGTCGGCTGCGACCATGACGGCCATGGCCAGAGCCTCCGCGGAATCAGCGTCGGAATCGGAATCAGGAACCACAGCCGACTCCGTATCCCCCTTGTCTCCCATATCCCCCTCCTCGTTTCCCTCCTCATCCCCGTCGCCGCCCCTCTCTTCTGCCTCTCCTGCCTCTCCTGCCTCTCCTACCTCTCCTCTCTCTACGGCCCGCACCTGGGCCGTGATCCTCGCCGCCTGCGCCGGGCAGTTCCTCGTCGTCCTCGACGTGTCGGTGGTCAATGTGGCCCTGCCGTCCATGCGCGCGGATCTCGGGCTCTCCGCCCCCGGGCTCCAGTGGGTCCTCAGCGCCTACGCCATCGCGTTCGCCGGCTTCATGCTGCTCGGCGGGCGCGCGGCCGACCTCTTCGGCCGGAAGCGGGCCTTCCTCCTCGGGCTCGCGGTCTTCACGCTCGCCTCCGCGGCCGGGGGACTGGCCCAGGAGGGCTGGCAGTTGATCGCCGCACGCGCCGTCCAGGGGCTCGGTGCCGCCGTACTGGCCCCCGCGACGCTCACCATCCTCACCTCGGCCGTGCCCGCGGGCGCCGCGAGGACCCGCGCCATCGGCACCTGGACGGCGGTCGGCGCGGGCGGCGGCGCCGCGGGCGGGCTGGTCGGCGGGGTCCTCACCGATCTGCTCTCCTGGCGCTGGGTGCTGCTGATCAACGTGCCGGTGGGCGTCCTGGTCCTGGCGGGCGCCGCGTTCTGGCTCACCGAGTCCCGGGCCGCCGCGGGCCGCCGCCTCGACCTGCCGGGCGCGGTGCTGGTCACGACCGGGCTCGCGGCGGTGGCGTACGGCATCGTGCAGACCGAGGAGCGCGGCTGGGGCGCCCCCGCCACGCTGCTCCCGCTGCTGGGCGGCGTGCTGCTGCTCGGGGTATTCCTGGTGGTGGAGGCGCGGACGAAGGAGCCGCTGATGCCGCTGGGGCTGTTCCGGATCCGGGCGGTGTCGGCGGCCAACACGGCGATGTTCGTCTGCGGTTCGGCCTCCTTCGGCATGTGGTTCTTCATGACGGTGTACGCCCAGAACGTCCTGGGCTACACACCGCTGGAGGCCGGGCTCGCGCTCGTCCCCAGTTCGCTGAGTGTGGTGCTCGGCTCGAAGCTGGCGCCGCGGCTGATGCAACGGACCGGGGCGCGCGGCCTCGCGGCGACCGGGACGCTGGTGGCGGCGGCCGGATTCGGCTGGCAGTCCATGATGACCGCCGACGGAACGTTCCTCTCGGTGATCCTCGGCCCCGGCATCCTGATGATGACCGGCCTGGGCCTCGCCACCACCCCGCTCGCCGCCCTCGCCACGGGGAGCGCGGCGCCCGGTGACGCGGGCCTCGTCTCCGGGCTGGTCAACACCTCGCGCACGATGGGCGGCGCGCTCGGTCTCTCCGTACTCTCGACCGTCGCCGCGACACGGACGGCGGGCGGCACGGGGCCGCAGGCGCTGACCGAGGGGTACGCGCTCGCCTTCAGGACGGGGTGCGGGGTGCTGCTCGCGGCGGCGGTCCTGATGGTGCTGTGGCTGCCCCGCGCGTCGTCGGACGACGTGACGGGCGCGATGTCCGGCACCCGGTGACTCCCGGTCCTCGGTGACTCCCGGTCCTCGGTAAGTCCCGGTCCTCGGTAAGTCCCGGTCCTCGGTAAGTCCCGCTCGCCGGTAATTCCCGCTCGCCGCCGGATGATCACGCCGCCGTACACTACGTGACGGCCCGTGAGCCGAGGGGAAACGCCGAGGGAAAACAGGGGGAGACACCGGATGACGACCGTCGCGGATCCGGGGCCGGCCGAGATCTTCCACCGGGAAGTGCTCCGGGGCGGTTCGCGCTACAAGGGCACGAAGGGCTTCGGCTCGTTCAACGAGTCCCGGGCCCTCCACCAGGCGGACTGCCGGACCGGTCCCGTGGTCTTCATGGTCGAGCAGAGGGACGACGTGGAGTCCGGCGGCCACCGCCTCACCCGCGACCTGATGGCCGGTTACGTCGCCGCCGAGGCCGAACGCGTCGGCTGCGGGCCGGAGAAGGTGACCCTGCCCGACGCGTGACGGCGTACCGGCGAACAGGCTCCGCACCGGCCCTGAGGTGCGCGTACGGCGAGAGGCCGCCACGAGTCTTCCGTGGCGGCCTCTCGGCTGTTCGTCGCGTCCGCGGACCGTGGAACCGGGCCGGTCAGGCCGCGTTCCTGCCCTCTTCCGGGCGGCGGTGGCGGCCGTAGGCGGGAGACGTCGAGTCCTCCGCCGGTGCCGCACCCCCGCGGTGCTTACCGATCCCGTCGATGACACCGCTGCTCGCGGTCGCCGTTCCCTGCGGCTGCTGCTGCGTCGTATCGGTTCGGGTTTCAGACATGTTGGGAAGTCACCCCGTTGTGTTCGCTTCTTGTTCCATGGCACAGGGCCCGGCGAAATTCTATCCAGGGACCCCACGGCCGGTGAGTGGCGCCTGCTGCAACGGCACAGGCCTGCACATCACAGGAGTCCGTGGAGCGCCGGACGGTTCCCGGTCCGCGGATTTCGCTTGTGGGGATTCCGTGACCTCGTCCTGGTCCGGGCAGCCGCCGGACGCCGGCGCCTCCCCCTGGGCCCGTGCCTCCGCCTGCGCGTCCACGGGCGCGTCGAGGGGCGCGTCGAGGGGCGCCACCCCGTACGCCAACGCGTCCGTCGCGTACGGCAGCCGCAGCACCCCCTCCCGGGTCCACAGTCCGGCCCCCGCCAGCCACCCCCGTGGCGCCGGGCGCTGGTGGAGCCGGCGGCCCGCCGGGCGCCACACCCCCACCCAGCTCCCCGCCGCGCCGTCGATCCGCAGCGCCACCGCGCAGCTCTCCGGCATCAGCACCTGGCCCGGCTGCACCGCGAAGGGCGTCACCGTCAGGTCCGCGGGCCGCAGGCACTCCGGGAACCGTACGGGGCGGCGGCTGCCCAGCACGCCCCAGCCGAGCCGGTCGTGGCCCGGCGCGTCGGAGCGGATCAGCAGCAGCCCGCTGTCCGGATCCGCCAGCAGGAGACGGTCGTTGCTCTCCTCCGTGATCTGGAGCAGCGGCGTCACCTCACCACCCCGTGCCAGATCCACGGCGACGCCCTTGACCACGCCGTCCGTCTCCCGGTCGAGCGCCAGTATCCGTCCCGTACGGTCGAGCCAGACCCCGCCCGTGCAGCGGCCCGGCACCTCGGCGACCCACTCGGGGCCGAAGGTGCCGCCCGCCACCAGCCACACCGTGGTGGAACGGGCGCCCACCGCCAGGGCGTACGCGCACCGGCCGTCCGGCGACGGCGGCAGCAGTGTCAGCTCCGGGCACGTCACCGTCCCCACCGGGAGCTGGCCCGTCCCCGGCCCCGCCGGGTAGAGCAGGCAGAGGTCGTGCCGGTCCGCGACCCGGCGCCGGACGAGGACCCGCCCGTCGGCCAGTGGCAGCACCTGCGTGTCGGGCTCCTCGGGCTGGTCGAGGGGGAGGGGCACGGCGTACGGCTCCGGCCCGTCCAGGGTCCACCGCTCCGGGAACCACGCGTCCCCGGAGCCGCCCATGAGGGCCAGCCGCGCGGCGTACGCCCCGTCCGCCGAGACCGTGAACTCCGTACGGCCGGCGGATTCCGCGGGCCCTGTGAACTCCGGGGACCCCACCGTCGCGACGGCACAGGCAGTCATCGATCCGTCACCTCCGGCGAAGAAGCTAGTTTTCGCACTTCCTGCCGAACAACAAGAGATCTGTCACTTCACACATAAGGGTGGCTGTCGCATGATTCGCCTGAAAGTGCGGGGGCGGGTGTGCTGGCGGAGGCGGGGCCGCCTACAGTAAGGCGACCCTAAGTGACCTCGTCAGGAGCTTGAAGATGTCCATCAGACGCCGTGGCACCGCCGCCGTCGTCGCTCTCGCAGCCGCGCTCACCCTCGCGGCCTGCGGCGGCGGAGACACCTCCGACAACGACTCCGCCGCCTCCGGCGACAGCGGCGGGAAGAAGGCGGCCGTCGCCACGGGCGGCAAGGACTTCGCCGACGCGGCCAAGAAGACCGCCTCGTACGGGACGGACGCCAAGGCGGGCGAGTTCCCGCGCACCATCACCCACGCCATGGGCACCACCGAGCTGAAGAAGCGCCCCGAGCGGGTCGTCGTGCTCGATGTCGGCGAGCTCGACAACGTCGTGTCGCTGGGGGTCGAGCCGGTCGGCTACGCCCCGACCGAGGGCGACGCGTCGCTCCCCGGCTACCTGGAGAAGGGCGCGGGCAGCCCGAAGAACGTCGGCACCATCAACAACCTCAACCTGGAGGCCGTCGCCGCCCTCAAGCCCGACCTGATCCTCGGCAGCCAGCTCCGCGCGGCGGACAAGTACAAGGCGCTCTCGGCGATCGCCCCCACGGTCTTCGCGATACGTCCCGGCTTCACCTGGAAGGAGAACTACCTCCTCAACGCCCAGGCGCTGGACCGCACCGCAGAGGCGAAGGCCGCGCTGGCCGCGTACGACAAGAAGGCGGCGGCGCTCGGCAAGGACATCGGCCCGGACAAGCCGACCGTCTCGATGGTGCGCTACATGCCGGACCGGCTGCGGCTGTACGCCAAGGCGTCCTTCATCGGCACGATCCTCGACGACGCCGGCCTGCCGCGCCCCGAGAACCAGCAGGTCGTGGATCTGGCCGTGGAGATCAGCCCGGAGAAGATCGACGACGCGGACGCCGACTGGATCTTCACGGGGGTGTACGGCGACCCGGACAAGACCCAGCGCGACACCGCGCGCTCCAACCCGCTGTGGAAGAACCTGAAGGCCGTCAAGGACGGTCACGCCAAGGACGTCTCCGACGAGACCTGGTACCTCGGACTGGGCGTGACGGCGGCCGATCTGGTCCTGGACGACCTGCGCGGCTTCCTCGTCAAGTAGCCGGGCGGAAACGGCGGAGGGCGGCGACGCGGAGGACCGGCCTTCCGCGTCGGCCGGGGCGCGGAGGGCGCGGAGGGCGGGTACCGGCCGGCGCGGAGGGCGGGTACCGGCGGTATCCACAGGCATGGTGGGGGCGGGAGCGGGGGCAGGTAGCCTTTGTTCCGTGCCTCCAGTCCCCTCCGCGCCCCGTCTCTCCGACGTACTCGCCGCGCTCGACGCCCTCTGGCCCCCCGAGCGGGCCGAGCAGTGGGATGCCGTCGGCACGGTCTGCGGCGATTCCGACGCCCCGGTGACCCGCGTCCTGTTCGCGGTCGATCCCGTGCAGGACATCGCCGACGAGGCGGTGCGGCTCGGCGCCGATCTGATCGTCACCCACCACCCGCTCTATCTGCGGGGCACGACGACGGTCGCGGCGGGCACCTTCAAGGGCCGCGTCGTGCACACCCTCATCAAGAACGACATCGCGCTGCACGTCGCGCACACCAACGCGGACACCGCCGACCCCGGCGTCTCCGACGCCCTCGCCGGCGCCCTCGACCTGCGGGTCGTGCGTCCCCTCGTACCGGACGCCACCGACCCCTCCGGGCGGCGTGGCCTCGGCCGGATCTGCGAGCTCGACCGCCCCGCCACCCTGCGCGACCTCGCCGCCCGCGTCGCACACCGGCTGCCCGCCACCGCGCAGGGCGTCCGGATCGCCGGCGACCCGGACGCCCTCGTCCGTACGGTCGCGGTCAGCGGCGGCTCCGGCGACAGCCTCTTCGACCAGGTCAGGGCGGCGGGCGTGGACGCCTTCCTCACCGCCGACCTGCGCCACCACCCGGTCTCCGAGGCCACCCAGCACAGCGCGCTCGGGCTGATCGACGCCGCGCACTGGGCCACCGAATGGCCCTGGTGCGAGCAGGCCGCCGCCCAGCTCGACGAGATTTCCGACCGCCACGGCTGGGACCTGCGGGTCCACGTCTCGAAGACGGTCACCGACCCCTGGTCAGCCCACCACTCCTCAGGAGCCCCCAACTGAACGCCGCGCCCGCAGACCAGATCCGACTCCTCGACGTCCAGGCCCTCGACGTACGGCTGTCGCAGCTCGACCACAAGCGCACCGCGCTGCCCGAGCACGCCGAGATCGAGTCGCTCACCAAGGACCTCGCCCAGCTCCGCGACCTGCTGGTCGCCGCGTCGACCGAGGAGAGCGACACCGCCCGCGAGCAGACCAAGGCGGAGCAGGACGTCGACCAGGTGCGCCAGCGTGCCGTACGGGACCAGCAGCGGCTGGACTCCGGCGCGGTCACCTCGCCCAAGGACCTGGAGAACCTCCAGCGCGAGATCGTCTCCCTCGCCCGCCGCCAGGGCGACCTGGAGGACATCGTCCTGGAGGTCATGGAGCGCCGCGAGTCCGCGCAGGAGCGCGTCGCCGAGCTGACGGAGCGGGTCTCCGCGGTCCAGGCGAAGGCCGACGACGCCGCCGCGCGCCGGGACACCGCCGTCGGGGAGTTCGACGCCGAGGCCGCGACCGTGGCCAAGGAGCGCGGGATCGTGGCCGGTTCCGTACCGGCCGACCTGCTCAAGCTGTACGAGAAGCTCCGCGGCCAGCAGGGCGGGGTGGGCGCGGCCCGGCTCTTCCGGCGGCGCTGCGAGGGCTGCCAGCTGGAGCTGAACATCACCGAGGTCAACGAGGTCAAGGCGGCGCCCGCGGACGCGGTGCTGCGCTGCGAGAACTGCCGCCGCATCCTGGTCCGCACCGCCGACTCGGGGCTGTGACACGCTGATGCGGACGTTCATCGTGGAGGCGGACGGCGGCTCCCGGGGCAACCCGGGACCTGCGGGGTACGGCGCCGTCGTCCTCGACGAGGCGACGGGCGAACCGCTCGCCGAGGCCGCCGAGTACATCGGCGTCGCGACGAACAACGTCGCCGAGTACAAGGGCCTGGTCGCCGGGTTGAAGGCCGCGAAGGAGCTGGACCCGGAGGCGCGGGTGCACGTCCGGATGGACTCCAAGCTCGTCGTCGAGCAGATGTCGGGGCGCTGGAAGATCAAGCACCCGGACATGAAGCCCCTGGCCGCCGAGGCGGGCCGGATCCTGCCGCCGGGCCGGGTCACGTACGAGTGGATCCCGCGCGAGCGGAACAAGCACGCGGACCGGCTGGCCAACGAGGCGATGGACGCGGGCAGGCAGGGCCGCCGGTGGGAGGCGTCGGCCTCCACGGCGGCCCTGGACGCGGGCGCGGCACGCTCGGCCGCCTCCGCCGCCGCTGTCGTTCCCTCCGGACCGCCCGGGGACGCAGCGGCGGGCGCGGCCAAGGCACGAGCGGCACTCGCCGGAGCCGGAGCCGGAGCCGGTGCTCGCGCGGGTGCGGGTGCGGATGACGGCGCCGGGGCCCCGGATGCCGTCCGGCGCGCGGCACAGACCGAGTTGTCGTTGCCGGGCCCGGCCACACCGACCGTCACCACCGGCCCGGCCGCGGCGGCCCCCGCCGGCCACGAGCCGCCGGAGGAGGTCCCGCTCTCCTCCGAATCCTCCTCGTCCGTCGGCTGGGGTGCCTCCGCCGACCTCGGCGCCCCCGCCACCTTCGTCCTGCTCCGGCACGGCGAGACGGCCCTCACCCCGGACAAGCGCTTCTCCGGCAGCGGCGGCACGGACCCCGAACTGTCGGCCATCGGCCGCCGCCAGGCCGACGCGATCGCCACCGCGCTCGCCGCGCGCGGCACGATCCAGGACATCGTCTCGTCGCCGCTGCGCCGCTGCCGCGAGACGGCGCAGGCCGTGGCCGACCGGCTCGGTCTCGACGTACGGATCGAAGAGGGCCTGCGCGAGACGCACTTCGGCGCGTGGGAGGGCCTGACCTTCGCCGAGGTTCAGGAGCGCCACCCGGACGACCTGACCGCCTGGCTCGCCTCGCCCGACGTCGAACCGACCGGCGGCGGCGAGAGCTTCGCGACGGTCGGACAGCGCGTCGCCGCCGCCCGCGACACCCTCCTCGACCGGTACCGAGGCCGTACGGTCCTGGTGGTCACGCATGTCACCCCGGTCAAGGAGCTGGTACGGCTGGCCCTCGGCGCCCCGCAGGAGTCGCTGTTCCGGATGGAGCTCTCGGCCGCGTCCGTCTCGGTCGTGGCGTACTACGCGGACGGCAACGCGTCGGTGCGGCTCTTCAACGACACGTCGCATCTGCGGTGACGGCCGCCCGCTAAATCGTTTGGCCCCGGCCGGACCGGGGCCCGACGATGGACGGCATGAACGGGCGATCGAAGTGGCAACTGACCGATGACGTCGAGGAGTTCCGCCGTGCGGCGGGCCCCCACCTGGCGGCCGACGCCGCGCGGCACACCATCCTGCTCACGGTCAGCGAATCGCTGCGGGCCGGCGGCGCGGGCGCGGGAGGCGCCGGCCCCGTACGGTTCGGCTGGTGGCGGGAGGCCCCGGACGCCCCGGTGACCGGCACCTTCCTGGAGACCCCGCCGCATCCGCCGTTCCTCGGCACGATGCCGGTGCGGGCCGCCGCCGAACTGGCCCGGACGCTGGGCGGGACCCCGGCGGCGGACGGCACCCTGCCGTCGGGCGTACGGGGCCGGGTCGCCGATGTCGAGGCCTTCGGCGCCGCCTGGCCGGTCCGCCGGACCGGGGTCGCGGACGCGCCCCCGTACCAACTCGCCGACGGCATGCGGCTCTTCCGGCTGGGTGAGCCGGTCCCACCGGATCCCGCGCCCGAGGGCCGCGCCCGGTACGCGGAGAGCCGGGACATTCCGCTGGCGGTGGAGTGGCTGACCGCGTTCGCCGAGGAGATCGGGGAACCGGCCGGTACCCATCGGCGGGCCAAGGCGGTCGCGCGGATCGAGGAACGGCGGCTGCTCCTCTGGGAGGTGGACGGTGCCCCGGTCTCCCTGGCCGGCCACGCCCCGCTCATCGCCGGGCAGATCCGCGTCGCCCCGGTCTACACCCCGCCCGCCCACCGGGGACGCGGTTACGCGGCCGGGGTGACCGCCGCGGTCGGTGAGGCGGCCCGGCAGGCGGGCGCGGACGAGGTGCTGCTCTTCGCCGACAACGCGAACCCGACGGCCAACGCCCTGTACCAGCGCCTGGGTTACCGCCCGGTGGAGGAGTACGCCACGGCGCGGCTCGCCTGAACCGTGAACCGTGAACCGTGAACCGCCGGAGCCCGGACCGGGCCCCGGCGGTTCAGACGGGTCAGGCCCCGCGCGCCCCGCCCAGCGCGGACGCCTCGCGGGCCAGCGCCTCGACCCGGCCCCAGTCCTTGGACGCCAGCGCGTCCGCCGGGAGCAGCCACGTACCGCCCACGCAGCGCACGTTCGGCAGCGCCAGATACTCCGGCGCGGAGGCGGGGGTGATACCGCCGGTGGGGCAGAAGCGCGCCTCGGGGAGCGGGCCCGCGAGGGACTTCAGATAGGCCCGGCCGCCCGCCGCCTCCGCCGGGAAGAACTTCATCTCCGTCACCCCGCGCTCCAGCAGCGCCACGACCTCGGACGTCGTCGACACCCCCGGCAGGAACGGCACGCCCGAGTCCCGCATCGCGGTCAGCAGCGTCTCCGTCCACCCCGGGCTGACCAGGAAGCGCGCGCCCGCCGCCACCGACCCGGCCACGGTGTCCGGGGTGAGAACCGTGCCCGCGCCGACCACCGCGCCGGGCACCTCCGCCGCGATACGGCGGATCGCGTCCAGCGCGGCGGGCGTCCGCAGGGTCACCTCGATCGCGGGGAGCCCGCCCGCGACCAGGGCGCGGGCGAGCGGTACGGCGTCGGCGGCGTCGTCGAGGACGACGACGGGGATCACGGGGGCGAGGTCGAGCACGGAGGTCATGGGGTCATCCTGCCGGGCGCTTCCATGATGCGCAATGCCCGTTGCGCAGGATGCAATGACAGGTAAGGGTCAAGGCCAGGGTCAGGGCAAGGACAGGCAAGGGCAAGGGCAAGCGGTCTCCGGCCGGTCACAGAACCTCAGTGGATCTCCGTGACGACGACATCCAGCGCCCACGGCCGCCCCGCCCGCGCCGGAGCCGTCGCCTCCACCACGTACCCCAGCTCCCGCAGGGTCTCCACCAGTCGCGCGGGATCCTTCGGCCGGGCGCCGGCCGTCAGCAGATCCCGGACGAGCCGGCCCTTCGTCGCCTTGTTGAAGTGGCTGACCACGGACCGCTTCTCCACACCGGTCACCGGATCCGTCTGCGCGTGCAGCACCCGTACCGTCGCCGTGCGCCCCGCGAGTTCGCCCCTCGGCTTCCACGCCGTCGCGTACGCCGACGACCGCAGATCCAGCACCAGCCCGCCCCCGGCCTCCTCCGCCGCCTCCGGCAGCGCGGACTCCATCGGCGTCCGCCAGTACGCGGCCAGCGCGCCGAGCCCCGGCAGCCTGACCCCCATGGAGCAGCGGTACGAGGGGATGCGGTCGCCCGTCCGTACCGCGCCCCACAGACCCGAGAAGACCAGCAGCGACTTTCCGGCCCGCCGCCGCGCCGCCGGATCCAGCGTGGCCAGGTCCAGCGCGTCGTACAGCACGCCGGTGTAGATCTCTCCGGCCGGCCTCGTGCCCGCCGTCCGCAGCGCCACGTTCTTGGCGATCTCGCCGCGCAGCCCCTCGCTCAGCCCGAGCACCTCGCGTGCCTTGTCCTCGTCGGCGGCGCACACCTCCACCAACTCGTCCAGTACGGCGGCGCGCGCCCCGGCCAGACCGGGCAGCGACAGCGACTCCGGCTTCAGCGGAGCGCCGCGCCCGGAAGCGGCCTTTCCTTCCGACGGCGGCAGCAGCACGAGCACAGTGGTTCTCCTCGGAGGGACGGGACGGAACGGGGCCACAGGGCGCGGCCCTCGCGTCAGCGTAGGTGAACGCGAGCGGCCCGTTCTCCGCCCCCGCCCGCTCTCACACGCGTACATCAGGGGGCAGCGCCTCCCTGAGCGCCTTCACCAACTCCTCCGGACGGTCCGCGTGAAAGCGGACCACCCGCGCCCGGCCCGTCGCGCCGAGCGGCCGTACGAACGGAACGGGCGCGGTCAGCTCCACCCGTACGGTCGTCTGGCTGCCCACGACAAGATCGAGCACCCCGCCGCCGTCCCCACTCCCGCCCCCTTCCGCCGGGGTGTACTGGACGAGCCCGCCGTCCGGGTAGCGCCGGTCGACCCGTACGGAGGCGATGCCGGAGGCCGGTATCCGCAGCTCGAAGAGGGTGCCGTAGCGGACCCGCAACGAGCCGTCCGCGCCCACCACATGGGGCCGGGTCACACAGCCCGCGTGCAGCGCCAGCACCATCAGCACCGTGTACACGTCCAGTACCAGGACGATCAGGTGCACCACCGGCCAGGGGATCAGCACGGCCATGGCCACGGTCTCCACGAGGGCGACGAACAGCAGCCCGTAGAGCATCGCCGTCTGCGGCCCGGTGTACGGCGCCGGGTGCCCGCCCGCGTCCACGCCGTGCGTGCGCCGCGCGGCCCACCGCGCGAGGCTGCCCCAACTCCGTACCTCCTGGGCGGCCAGCCGCCGTACGGGGGCCGGCACAGCCGTACGGACCCCCTCGGCCAGCGCCTCCCGGCGCCCGGCACCGGAGCGCCGCGCCGCCACGTAGGAGCGGCGCACGACCAGCGCCTCCGTGACGACGAGGGCGAGCACCAGCGCCTCGGCGGCGAGCAGCAGGGGCGTGGGGAGGGACACCCCGGCCAGCAGGCAGACGATCAGGACGATCTCGCACACGGGTACGGCGAACCAGACCACGCGCTTCATGACACCGGTCCCCGATCCCGCGTCCGCCGGCTCAGGGACTCCATGATCAGCCGTACGACCCGGGCCTGGGCCGGGCTGTACTCGGCGAGCAGCGCGTCCCCGAACCCGTCGACGGGCGGGCCGTCGCCGGCCGGCAGCGCGGCGACGAGCTCATCGGTGAGGAGTGCGGACAGATCGTCGGCGAGGGGCCCGATCCGGGGGTCGTCGGCCGGGGCGTCGACGAGTTCGTCGAGGCGCCGGTAGAGGCCGAGCATCTCCGGGGCGGTGGCGAGGGGGCGCAGCGCGTCGTAAACGCTCCCCGCGCCCGCGCTTCCGCTGCCGCCCCCGTCCGCCGTGCCCCCCTTGTCCCCGTCCCCGTCCCCGTCCCCGTCCCCGTCCTCGGCATCGCCGTCGTCCGCGTATCCGTGCCGGTCGAGCAGGGTGAGCAGGTCGCGGTCCATCGCGGCGCTGGGGGAGTCGACGGCGGGCAGGGAGTGCAGGAACCGCGCCAGCTCGGGGGAGACCGGGCCCCCGTCGGTCGGCGGCGTCTCCATCAGCTCGGCGAGCCGGCGCCGCCGGGCCCGGATCTGCGCCTCCTGACGGGCCAGATCGGCGTCCAGCTCGCCCAGCACCTCGGTGAGTTCGCGCCCGGCGTCGTCGGCGAGGACGTCCCGTACCTCGTCGAGGGAGAGCCCCAGCTCGGTCAGCCGCCGGATCCGGGCGAGGAGAACGGCGTCCCGTACCGAATAGTCGCGGTAGCCGTTGGGCCGCCGCGCGGGTTCGGGCAGCAGCCCCACATGGTGGTAGTGCCGTACCGCGCGAGAGGTGACCCCGGCGAGGGCGGAGATCTCTGCGATTCTCATGGGCCCAGTACAGACCCTGACGTAGCGGCAAGGTCAAGCCGGACATCCGCGCCCCCCGGAATGCCGGCGGGCCACGGCCACCGGTGCGTTCCGCCCGCCGTCGCCGGGTACGATGGCGAGCACGGCAGACGAGCCGGGCGGACGGCCGCGTCAAGATCTTCGATCTTGCCGAGGAACGTCCGGACTCCACACGGCAGGGTGGTGGGTAACGCCCACCCGGGGTGACCCGCGGGACAGTGCCACAGAAAACAGACCGCCGGGGCTGTGCTCTTCTCGGAGAGGGCGGTCCCCGGTAAGGGTGAAACGGTGGTGTAAGAGACCACCAGCGTCCGGGGTGACTCGGACGGCTCGGTAAACCCCACCCGGAGCAAGGTCAAGAGGGGTCGTCGTTCCGCGAGGAACGGCGTCCCTGCGCGGACGATCGAGGGCTGCCCGCCCGAGTCCGCGGGTAGACCGCACGAGACCGGCGGCAACGCCGGTCCTAGATGGATGGCCGTCTCCCCGGCCGCCGCGAGGCGACCGGGCGACAAAATCCGGCGTACAGCCCGACTCGTCTGCCGCCACCTGCGGCTTTATCTCGGACAGCCATTGGCCCGTAGCCGCCGTCCCAGGCGCCGTAGCCGATGGCGTCGCCGTCGGGCATCACCGGGGCCAGCCCGACGCGGTCGCCGACCTTCCGGTCCTCCATCCCCGGGCCGACCTCGCTGATGAGCCCGGCGTTCTCGTGCCCGAGCGTCATCGGGATGCGCGGGAACGACGCCATCCACTGCGCGTCGTCGAGCGCGCCGACGTCGGAGTGACACAGGCCGGCGGCCTTGATGTCGACGACGACTTCGCCTGGGCCGGCGTGCGGGACCTCCACCTCGTCCAGGGTCAGCGGCCGTCCGGTTCCGTGGAATCGCCACGATTTCATGGGTCTCACGTGTCCTTTTCTGCAGCGGACACGCATGGTCGGCGGCCGGCCGCCGACCCGTTCCGCATGTGCTGTGCAGTGCGATGTTCGGATGTTCAAGGGGCTGCTGCCGGGCCGCATGGGCCCCGGCAGCAGCTTCGTCGGCGCGCGAGTTCCCCCGCGAGCACGGGCCCACCGCTGTCAGCGGTGGGCGGCGCGGTTCATCTCGACGACGTCCTCGTGCGTGGGGGCGTCCCCGAGGGCGGCGAAGCGCTCCAGCATGCTGTCGCGGACGCGCGCGTCCTTGTCCCGGTCGGCCGCGGCCAGCGCCGGGCCCAACTCGTCCAGAGTCAGCTCGGTGCAGTAGGCCGGACCCATGGGCTGCTGGCGCCAGGAGTCGGCGAGCACACCGGCGTCGAAGGGATCGAAGCCGGTGTCGTCCACCAGCCGCATGGCCACCCGCCGCGCCTCCTGCGAGTCGGCCGCGACGGGAATGGCGATGCGACCCGGGGTGCCCGCCGGAACGCCCTTGGTCCGCTGGGTCTCCGCCAGGGCCGCGTTCCACGCCTTGACCACCGGCCGGCCCAGCGCTTCGGCGTTGCGCACGCTCTCCACCTGCCCCTTGTCCACCACCTCGATGGAGCCGCTGAGATGCGGGTAGTAGTTGGAGGTGTCGATGACCACCGTCTCGTCAGGAACCGAGTCGAACAGTCCGGCCAGTTCAGGGACCCGCTCGAAGGGGATGGACAGGATGACCACATCCCTGCCCTGCACCGCATCATCCAGGGCCACGGCGCGGGCGCCGGACTCCAGCACGTCGGCCGGGACGGCCTCGGGGCCCCGAGCGTCGGCCACCTGCACGTCGTGACCGGCCGCGCCGAGCTTGCGGGTCAGGTTCCCCCCGATCGCCCCTGCGCCAATAACAGTAATTTTCACAATTTGTCCTTCCTGGGGTTGTGCCGCTCCTCGGAACGGCACGTGTAAGCGGCGCGGACGAAGTCCGCACCGTCGCGTGGCAAGGGCCTGCACTCACCGAGGGGCCCCGGCCGCGTACGGGCGTCCGGCCGTGCGGCGGCACGGGCGCCTGGTCGTGGGGTGGGTTATCCGGGGACGTCGCCCGATTCGTGCAGGATGCCCATCGCCTGGTCCACGAGGTCCGACATGGGGATGGCCCCGCCGCCCGCGGTCCAGGCGTCGGTGGCCGCGTCCAGGCAGGAAATCGCGGCCGCCGCGAGCGCGTTGGCCCGCATGTCGATGGCGGGATCCGGTCCGCCGAGCCGGCGGGAGACCTCCGGCGCCAGCATGCTCTGCCAGCCCTGCGTTTTCTCCCAGTGCCGCGTCATCAACGCGCAGGCGTCGCTGAGCAGCCGGATCATGTCCATCGGAGGGCCGGGTTGACCGCCTCTGGGCTCGGCGATCACGTCGAAAGCGCGGCGCAGCGCGTCCCAGGGCCGCTCCTCGGCTGGGCGGGCCGCGAGGGCGTCGGCGATCTCGCGGCCGAACTCGCTGATCCTGCCGAGCACGAGTTCTTCCTTGGTGCCGAAGTAGCGGAAGAATGTGGTGCGCGACAGGCCGGCCGCTGCGGCGATCTGCTCCACGGTCGTGTTGTCGAATCCCCGCTCGGCGAAGAGCCGGAAGGCGACATCGCTGACCTCGGCGCGCATTGCCGCACGCGTCCGCTCGCGTAGTGAGGAACGCCCTGACGGTGCGGCGTCGGAGGTGGGTGGAGTCGTTGCTGGGTCTCCCATACCAAAAGTGTACGCCAACCCCAAATGGTACGCAGTACCACTTGGGTGTCTGGTTGCACTGATGGACTCCGTGCCACTTGAGGTGTTCTCCCTCCGTCAGCTGTGTTGACCGGGTCCGGCTCGGTCGTGGCGCCGACGGGGCTCAAGGCACGCAGTGGATGGGGGATCAGGGCGCGAGCGGTGTGTGAGTGCCGAAGGAGCGCTGGTGATACGTGAGCGGGCCGGGGCTTCCCTCGGCCGACTCGGCGGTGACGGCCTGGGCGAGCAGGATGGTGTGGTCCCCGGCGCTGATGTAGTCGTCGACCTCCGCGGCGATCCATGCTGCCGAATCCGGCAGGCGTGGCAGGCCCTCGCTCGGTGACCAGGCAACGCCTTCGAACTTGTCCGGGCCCGAGCGGGCGAAGGCGGCGGCAAGAGCGGCCTGACGCGTGCTCAAGATGTTGAGGCCGAAGCGGCCGGTGCGGCGGATGATCGCCAGCTGTTGCGAGCGGTCGTCCAGTGACACCAGCACCATGGGGGGTGCCAGGGACAGGGAGGCGAAGGCGCTGACCGTGGTGCCGTACGGGCGTCGGCCGTCCATGGTGGTGACCACGGCGACCGGGGACGCGACGTTGGTCATGGCATCACGGAACGCCTGCCGGGCTGCGGCGTCGGCCGGCTGGACAGGGTTTGGGGGCGGCGTTCGGGTGGGCATCACAGTGCCGCTTCCGCGAGGCGGGGGTCGAGGCCGTACTGGTCACGGGCTCCCAGGTGGTTCCGCAGAGTAGGGCCTTCGTAGTCGTGGTGGAACAGCCCGCGCTCCTGCAGGATCGGGACGACCTCGTCGACGAAGGCGTCGACGCCGTCGTGGTAGGCGTCGATCGCCAGGGAGAAGCCGTCGCAGGCCCCGGCTTCGAACCACTGCTGCATGTGGTCGGCCACATCGGTGGCGGTGCCGGCCACGACCGGGTGGTAGTCGATGACTCCGTGGGCGAGGACGTCGCGCAGGGTCCAGCCTTCGCGAGCCACCTCAAGGGCGCGGGCGGAGCGCGGGTCGTGCGGGTCGGCCACGGCGTCGGCCAACTGGCGTGCGCTCAACGGCTCGTCGATCTGCTCGTAGGTGAGCGGCACACCGATCATGGCGCCGAGGTAGCGTACGCGCCGGCGCAGGTCGACGGACTCGTCCAGCAGACGCCGCCGGTCCAGGGCGGCCCGGTGGGAGGAGGCGATGGTCGGCATGAAACCGGCGAACATCTTCACCTCGTCGGGGTCACGTCCGGCACGCTCGGCGGCATCGCGCAGTGCCTGGCGCTGAATCCGGCCGTCTTCGACGGTGTAGGGGTTGGCGTACACGCCGTCGGCATAACGCCCCGCCAGCCGCAGGCCGTTCATGCCGCCGCCCGCCTGGAAGACGACCGGCTGCCCCTGCTCGGACGGCGGGATGGGCAGCGGGCCGCGGGAAGCGACGTGGCGGCCCTGCAGGCTGACCGGCCGGATCTTGTCCATGTCGGCGAACCGCTTGCCGTCGACGTCGAGAACCCAGGCGTCCTTCTCCCAGCTGCCCCACAGCGCCTGCACGATCTGGACGACCTCGTGGGCGCGCTCGTACTTCTCCCCGCGCGGGGGGACCGCGCGGCCGAAGTTCGCCGCGGCGGCGGGATCGGAGGTGGTGACCGCGTTCCAGCCGGCCCGGCCGTGGCTGATCACGTCGAGCGCTTTGAACTGACGGGCGAGGTTGTAGGGCTCGTTGAAGGTGGTGGAGGCGGTGGCGACCAGGCCGATCCGCTCGGTCTCCCGCGCGATGGAGGTCATCACCAGCAGCGGGTCGATCGGGAAATGCGGGTGCTGGTGTTCGAGGTCCACGTCCAGAACCGGGGTGTCCGCGAAGAACAGCAGCTGGATCTTGCCGCGCTCGGCGGCCTGTGCGTACCGCACGAACTGGTCCATGTCGATATAGCTGGACAAGCTCGCCCCGGGCAGGCGCCACGCCCCGGGTTCGGCTCCGTAGCCGCTGGTGAACTGCATGCACAGGAGCATCTGTCGGCTTCTCATGGCCGCTCCTCCAGGTGAGGTGGAACAAAACGGAGAGTGCTTCCGCTTTGATTGCGACGATACGGAGGCGGCATCCGTATTGTCAAAGAGGGGGTGATCCGATGCGCGGGGGAGGCGTCGGTCCTGCGCGGGCCGCGGCCGGACGGGCGGCGCGGTGCCGGCGGCTCGACGCACCGCGGTGCTGCGCCCTGGCGTGCCGGGTCGACGTCTTGCCGCGGTGGATGGCGGAGGGGGGCGCGGATCCGGCCGGATCGCGTGCTCCGCCCGTGCGGGCATTTGACCGGACGCCGCCTCCGTTTTACGCTCGATCTCGTGCGGAGCCAGTCTCCGTTTTATCGGGGCCGCAGAAACGCATCAGGCGGGAGGACGTATGAGCGTCACGGGAGAGCACGGGCGCAAACCCCGGGCAGACGTCCTGCGCAATCGCGCGGCCCTGCTTGAGGCGGCCCAGCGTCACTTCCTGCGGGACGGGGTCGGTGCCTCCCTGGAGGCGGTGGCCAAGGACGCCGGTGTCGGGCCGGGCACGCTGTACCGACACTTTCCCAACCGGGAGGCGCTACTGGCAGCCGTGCTGCAGACGCGCTCCAAGGAGCTGGTGGCCCGCCAGGCGGACATCGCGCAGCTCGGTGACGCCTCCGAGATGCTGCGACAGTGGCTGCGGGCGATGGAGGAGTACTTCAGTGCCTTCAGCGGGCTGCCGCAACCGCTCATGGCCGCGGCCAGGGAGCAGGAGCCGGGTAACCCACTCACCCTTCCCTGTGAAGACCTCGTCGCCACCACCGAAGGGTACCTGCGCGCCGCACAGCGCGCGGGGCGCGCGCGCTCCTCGGTGACGGGGTACGACCTGTTCCTCTCGGTTATTTCCGTCGCCTGGATCAAGAGCACCGGCGCCGGTGACGAGAAGGCGATCGACCGTATGCGCGCACTCCTTGAAATCGGATACCGCGAACAGGACAACGAGAGGTAGGCCACGGGCCGCTCCGGGCCCAGCGGCAGAAGCGGGCGCACACGTCCAGCGCGTCCGGACACGACGTCCGGACGGTGAACTGCCGTGCGGCCGTCACGGCCCATGCCGTACCCGGCGGTCATGCGGGGCGTACTCGGCGAGGGGGTCGATGCCGTCCGAGGCGCGGACGTGATCACCCGGCGCACCTCGTTCCGGCACATCCCGGTCGAACTCGACCGACCGCCTGCCGCTGATGCACCTGGCAGCACCTCACGCCCTGCAGCAACCCCATGACGCAACCATCGTCCTTGGAACGGCCCCCCCCGAAAGGAATCGTTTTGCCCGCCACACCTTCGCCCATCACCGACATCGTGCGTTCCCGGTACTCCGTCCGGAAGTTCCTGCCCACCCCACTGCCACCGTCGGACATCCGCGGCGTGCTGGAAGACGCACAAGCTGCCCCGTCGAACTGCAACACCCAGCCGTGGACGGTGCATGTCGTCTCGGGTGCGGCGCGCGACGCCCTGAGCAAGGAACTGCTCAAGGCCGATGAGGAGCAGCGCTTCTCCCCCGACTTCTCCTTCAGCTACGCCGACTTCGGCGAAGGCGCCTACCTCGACCGGTCGCACGACCATGCCGCGACCCTCTATGGGGCTCTGGGGATACCCCGCTCGGACCGGACGGCCCGGAACGCGCATGCCCGCACGAACCTGGAATTCCACGGCGCCCCGCACGCCGCCTTCCTCTTCATGCCGGCGTTCGGCGACGGGGTGCGGGCGGCCGGTGACATCGGCATGTACGCCCAGAACTTCCTGCTCTCGCTGACGGCCCGAGGGCTCGGAGGCATTCCGCAGACCATGCTCGGGACGTATGCCGACACCGTCCGTGAGTTCCTGGGTGTTCCCGAGGAACTCAAGCTGCTGTTCGGTATCTCCTTCGGCACGGCGGACGTGACCGCACCGGAGAACAGCTTCCACATGGGACGCGTCCCGCTGGAGCAGAGCGTCGTCCTCCATGACACCCCCGGAGTCCTCGACGAGGAGTAGTTCCTCGCGGTCGGCGCCGATCGCTCCTGGGTGCTCTCGCCGCCGGCGCGGAATGGGCGATCGCCGGCTGTCACCGGCCGCCGGGCACATCGCCCCTGCGCGGAATCGCCTGAGGCCGGGGGGTCAGGTGCGTGTGACGTTGCTGATGGCGGTGCGCAGGTCGTCCTCTCCAGGCCGCAGCGGGGGAAGGGGGGTTGCGTCGGCGGGGTTGAGCGAATCGAAGAGCAGGGCGATGAAGCGGGCGCGCAGAGAGGGCGCGGTGCCAGGGAGTGCGAGGCCGGCGACGGCCATGACGAGGAAGCGGGGAATGTCATCCGCGGTGAGGTCGGGGCGGATCTCGCCTTGCTGCTGCGCGCGCAGCAGGAGGGGGTGGAGTGAGGCACTGAAGCGCTGGAGGGCGTCCACGGCGACATCGGCGAAGTTGCCGGCGAAGGTGACCAGGCCCTGTTCCTGAGTGATCAGGTCGAGCAGATGTGTGGCGATGTCCTGGAGCGACTGGCGCGGGTGGGGGGCATCGGCGGCGCGGTCGACGAGGGGGAGCAGGTCGGTTTCGAGGATGTCGTCGAGGACGGCCCGGACGATGGCTTCCCGGTTGGGGAAGTGGCGGTAGAGGGTGGCGATGCCCACGCCGGCCTCGGCTGCGATCTGTTCCAGGGAGGCTTCGCCCGTGCCGAGGACGGTCCGTCCGGCGGCAGTGATGCGCTCCACGCTGGCGCGTGCGTCCACTCTGCGCCGTGGGGCGCGGTCCTTCGCGGTTGCCATCTGTGGCTCCTCCTTGGCTCTGCGGTGAAGGCTATCCGCCCCTCAGTAGATAGTGTCCTATCGGTTTGATAGTACTCTCTCAGTTCGGTGTGCGGTGTGGCCCGTAAGGGCGCCTGGAAAAGGGAGAGAACTATGTCCGTTCTGCTGTACCGGCTGGGAAGGTTCGCCTACGGCAAACCCTGGTACGTCATCGGTGGCTGGCTGGCCGTGGTGGTGGCCGTCGTGGGGCTTCTCGCGGTCAACCCCGTCAAGCTCAGCAACGAGGTACGCATAGACGGCACCCCGTCCCAGGAGGTCATCGACGATCTGGCCACGTCCCTGCCGGAGGCATCCGGGGGGCAGGGCATGCTGGTCTTCAACGCCCCGGACGGTGCCCGGATCGACGACGAGAGCGTCCGAACGGCCCTGCTGGCGGCGGTGAACGCCGTCTACCGCCACGACCACGTCATCGATACCCGGAAGGTCCTCGCCGAGGAAGCGGCCAAGGGGGCGAGCAGTCCGCTGCGGCAGGCCCAGGCAGCGGTGGCGCAGGCTGCCGGCCGGCCATCCTCCGGCAGGACGCCCGTCCCGTTGCGGGCGGGCGGTCAGCCGGTGCCGGGAGTCACCGTCTCCGCCGATGGCTCGACGGCGCTGATGCAGTTCCAGTTCGACCAGCAGACCTATGAGCTTCCCTCCGGCACGATCGACAGCACCATCAAGGCCGCCGAGCAGCAGGCCGCACCCGGTGGCCTCGATGTCCTGCCGTCGGCGGCGATGCTGGAGATCCCCGAGATCGTCGGCGTCGGGGAGATCGTCGGCGTCGCCGTCGCGGCCATCGTCCTGCTGGTCACTTTGGGGTCGGTCGTGTCAGCGGGCCTGCCCCTGGTCATCGCCCTGGTCGGCATCACGGTGGGAGTGGGCGGCGCCTTCACCCTCTCCAACGTCTTCGAGATCCACTCGCTCGCCGCGGTACTGGCCCTGATGCTGGGGCTGGCCGTCGGTATCGACTACGCCCTGTTCATCGTCAGCCGGGAACGCCGGCTGATCCTGGACGACGGCCTGGACGCGCACGAAGCGACCAGCCGCGCCATCGGCACCGCCGGAAGCGCGGTCTTCTTCGCCGGCAGCACCGTCATCATCGCCCTGGCGGGGCTCCTGGTCGTCGGGATCACCCTGCTCAGCACGATGGCCGTCGTCGCCGCTGCCACGATCGCGATTGCCGTCCTGCTCGCCCTGACCCTGTTGCCGGCGCTGCTGGGCCTGGTCAAGGAACGCATCTGCTCCACCCGGACCCGGAACGGGGCGCAGCAGCAGAAAGCTGCCGCCACGCACGCTCGGGCAACCCGTTGGGGAGTACGACTGGTCCGCCACAAGTACGCTGCTCTCGCCGCCGCGGTCCTGGTTCCCGTGATCCTGGCAGTGCCTGCCCTCGGTATGAAGATGGGCCTGCCCTCCGGGGCCAGCTACAACACCGACACCGCGCAGCGTCAGAGCTACGATCTGGTCAGCGACGCCTACGGGCCCGGCTACAACGGCCCGCTCATGATCGCCGTCAGTCCCACCACGGACGGACAGCCCCTCACCCCCGCAACCCTCGCCGCGGTCACCTCCGACCTGAAGGACATCAAGGGCGCGACCTCGGTCTCACTGGCCGGGGTGAACAGCACCGGCACCACAGCCATCCTCAGCCTCGTTCCCGGCAGTGGCCCCAATGACGACGCCACCAAGGACCTCGTCACCGCCGTACGGGACAAAAGCGCGAAGATCAGTGACACCCACGGTGCCACCATCGGCATCACCGGCTTCACCGCCCTCGCGATCGACGTCTCCGACCGGCTCGCCGACGTCCTGCCCGTCTACGTGGCCACCGTGCTCGGACTCTCCCTGATCATCCTGCTCCTGGTGTTCCGCTCCCTCATGGTCCCGGTGACAGCGACCCTCGGCTTCCTCCTGAGCATCGCCGCCACCTTCGGCCTCACCACCGCCGTCTTCCAGTGGGGCTGGCTGCAGGGCCTGATCGGACTCGACGCCACCGCCCCCGTCGTGAGCCTGCTGCCCATCATCATCACCGGCGTCCTCTACGGGCTCGCCATGGACTACCAGATGTTCCTGGTCACCTCGATGCGCGAAGCACACATCCACGGCGCCACCGCGCTGGACGCCACCGTCACCGGTTTCGCTCGCGCCGGCTCCGTGGTCGTCGCGGCGGCCACCATCATGGTCTCCGTCTTCGCCGGATTCATCTTCAACGCCCAGCCCATGATCAAGCAGGCCGGCTTCGCGCTGGCCGCAGGCGTCCTCATCGACGCCTTTGTCATCCGCATGACACTCATCCCGGCCACCATGGCACTGGCGCAGGAGAAAGCCTGGTGGATCCCCGCCTGGCTGGACCACCTGCTCCCCGACCTCGACGTCGAGGGCGACAAGCTCACCCAGAAGATCCCGCTGCTCCACCAGGCGACTCACCAGCCGCACGCCACAGCGCAGAGGGCCGGAACCACCGGCTGATACGGGTGGATTCCGGCGCCGTGCTGTAAACCACCCTGCGGCAGAGCCCGATGGGCGTCGCACTCACCGGCGACACGACCCAGTGCGCCGGGCCCGCCCGGAGCACGGGATACCGGTGATTCACCGACCCGGCCGTCCGGTTCCTTCCACGTCGACGCCGAGCCCGGCCCACAGCTCCTGCTCGACCCGGCTCGGCGGGGTCGAGCAGCGCCGCTCCGGGTGGCCGGCCGGGGGCCCGGAGCCGGAGTCGGGGGCGGAGCTGGGATCCGGATCGGAGTCGGGGTCGGGGTCGGGATAGTGGACGCCGGGCAGCGGTCCGACGACCACCGCGCCGAACTCGACGAGCAGGTTCAACGCGCCGGCGCCGGCCCTGCCGAGCCAGGACCTCAGCCCCATGCGGTCCCTCTTCTCCCGAGCTCGTACCGAGGCGGTCCCGCGACGGCCCCTGGGCGCCCATGGTCACCGCTCGGCCTGAAGCGTCGCTTAAAGCATGCCGTGGAAGGTCATGAACATGAAGACCCCATACTCCGGGGCGGACGGATTCCCGGCCGAATCATGATCGGCTGAGTGTTGCCGTGGGCGACAACGTGCCAGTGTTCGGGCAGGCGGAAGGAGCAGTGGCATGGAGATCGGAGTTCTCGGGCCGCTCGTGGTGAGCATCGACGGCACCTCCGTGGTGCCGAGCGCGGCCAAACCGCGGCAGCTGCTCGCGCTGCTGGCGGTCAACGCGGGCCGGGACGTGAATGTGACCGCCCTGACGGAGGAGCTGTGGGACTCACATCCCCCCAGCCGGCCCGCCGGTGTCGTCCAGACCTACGTCAAGCAGCTGCGCAGGGCCATCACCGTGGCCCTGGGGCCGGAGCACGAGTGCGCGCCGAAAGAGGTACTGAGCCGCAGCTACGCCGGATACGGGCTGAACATGCCCGCGCCCGTCATGGAGGCCGCCCTCTTCGAGCAGCTCGCCGGGCGCGGGCTGCGGGCCCTGGCCGGCGGCGACGACGGGACCGCCTCGGAGCTGCTGGGCGAGGCGCTCGCCATGTGGCGCGGGCCGGTCCTCGCCGACGTACGCATCGGACCCGCGCTCCGGGTCGAACTGCTGCGGCTGGAGGAAGCGCGGAACTCCGCGCTGGAGGGCCGGATCACCGCGGACCTGCGGCTCGGCAGACACGCCGAGGTGATCGGCGAACTCCTCGCGCTCACCGAGCGCTTCCCGCTCCAGGAGAGTCTGCACGGGCTGCTGATGCTGGCGCTCTACCGAGGCGGACGCTCATGGCAGGCGCTGGAGATTTTTCGAAAGCTACGCGCGTCGACCTCCCAGGAGCTGGGCATCGAGCCTTCCCTGCGCGTCCAGAAGCTGCACCGGGCGATCCTGGCCGCCGACCCCCAGCTCGACCTCACCGCGCCGAGTTTGGCGGCCTTTTAGCGGCCCCGGGCAGCGTGGGGGCCGCGTCGGCCGGGCCTGTCCCACCTGCCTCACCTGTTCTGCCTGTCCACCCGTTGACGTATTCCCGCACCCGGACGGCCCGCTCACCCCTGGACCGAACCGAGACGGAGCAACCCGATGCGATACCTGTCCCGGAAGCCCCCGGGCCGCGAACCGGAGCCCACGACCCGGCTGTTCTGCTTTCCGTACGCGGGCGGCGGCGCCTCGGCGTACCGGCGATGGCAGCGCGGCCTCGATGCCCAGGACGCCGGAGTACGGGTGATGCCCGTACAACTGCCCGGCCGTGAGGAACGGTTCGACGAAGCCAGGTTCACCGATCTGGACGCCCTCGTCGACGACCTGGACGCACAGCTCGACGAGGAGCTGACCGAGCCCCACCTCTTCTACGGGCACAGCATGGGCGCGCTCATCGCCTACTCGCTCGTGCGGCGGCGGCAGTCGCGCGGGGCGGCGCTGCCCCGGGCCCTCGTGCTGAGCGCCTACCGCGCCCCGCACCTGCCGGCCCCGGCGCTCGCCGACCCGGACGCCGGGGACGAGGAACTCGTCGCCGGCCTGGTGGCACTCGGCGGCATCCCGGAGGCGCTGCTCGGCCATCCCGAATTCCTCTCCGCGCTGCTTCCGGTGGTCCGCGACGACCTCCGGCTGTGCCTCGGCAGCGTGGCCGCGCACACCGAGCGGCTGCGGGTACCGCTGCACCTGTTCGCCGGACACGGGGACCGGCTGGTCACCGTGGACGAGATGCTCCCCTGGCGGAGCCACGCGGGGAGCGGCTGCGACCTGCGGACGATGCCCGGCGGGCACTTCTTCGTCAGGTCGGACGAGGGGGCCTTCCTACGTGAACTCGCCTCCCTGACGCGCCGCTACGCCACGGAGCGGGTGGCGGTGTAACCGGCCGGCACCACGGAACGGCGGTCCCTCCGGCCCGCCCACGATCACCCCGCCGCGCGGCCTCCGTGCGGCTCCTGAGCCTTACGGATCCCTCGCGAAAGGAACACGTCCCGTGACACACGACGCCATGGAAGGCGCCACCAGGAGTTCGGCCTCGCCACGGGTCCGCGCCGTCTGGGCGGTGCTGTTCGTCCTCCTGCTCATCTTCTCGGTGTTCGAGGCGACGAAGTACGGCGGATGGGTGATCGTCGCGGCGCTCGCCGGTGCCGTCGCACCCGACCTGTCGTTCCTCGCCGGCATCGCGGGCCCGCACGAGCACGGCCCGCACGAACGCGGCCGGCTGCCCCGCAGGGCCGTGCCCGTCTACAACCTTCTGCACCGGCCCCTGTTCGCCGTCGTCCTCATGTTCACCTGCCTGATCCCAGAATCCCCGGCCGTCGCCGTGCCCCTGTTCAACTTCGGTCTGGCCTGGCTGGTGCACATCGCCGCCGACCGGGCGCTCGGATACGGCCTGCGCGCAGCCGACGGCCGGCAGCGCTGACGCGCGCCGCGGGACCTGCCCCCGGGACCTGCCTCCGAGGGGCGCTTTGGTCCCGCACAAGCCCCCGCTGCGAGGCTCGTCCGGGTCCCTGACCGCACCCCCTCACCGCGCGCCGGTCACCCGGACCACCGCACACACGTATCTGCTGAGCATCTGTCGCCGGAGGAAACGCATGGAAACGACGGACACGACGCACGGCGGGCCGGAGGCCGGCCGTCCGCTACTGGACTACCCGTTCCACCGCCCTTCGGCCGTCGAGGTGCCCCCGGTCTACGAGGAGTTGCGGGCCAAGTGCCCCGTCGCCCATGTCCGGCTGCCCACCGGTGACGAGGGCTACGTGGTGACCCGTTACGACGACGTGCGCACCGTGCTCGCCGACGCCAGGTTCAGCCGGGCCGCCACCATCTCCCCCGACGTACCGCAGCTCACCCCCACGCCCCCCGTGCCGGGCAGCCTGTTCACCACGGACGCGCCCGAGCACACCCGGCTGCGCAAGCTCGTCTCCCGGGAGTTCACCGCCCGCCGCGTGCAGAACATGCGTCCCCGGATCCAGGAGCTGACCGACGGGCTGCTGGACGAGATGGAGAAGCTCGACGGGCCGGTCGACCTCAACACGGCACTCGCCTTTCCGCTGCCGGTGATGGTGATCTGCGAACTGCTCGGTGTGCCCTTCGAGGACCGCGACCGCTTCCGGGAGTGGTCGGACGCCTTCGTCTCGCTGACCGCGCACACCCCCGAGGAGATGGCCGCCCAGCGCCAGCAGATGATCGGGTACCTCGGCGCGCTCGTCAAGCGCAAGCGGGAGGAGCCCACGGACGACCTGATGGGGGCGCTCGTCGCCGCCCACGAGGAGGAGGGCAGCCTCAACGAGTACGAGCTGATCGTCATGGCGGCGACCATCCTCGTCGCCGGTCACGAGACCACGGTCAGCATGATCGGCAAGATGGTCCTGACCCTGCTGCGCCACCCCGAGCACATGGCCACGCTGCGCGAACACCCCGAGATGATGGACCACGCCGTCGAGGAGCTGCTGCGCGTCAACCCGATCGGTGACGGCGGCCCGCTGCGGATCACCCTGGAGGACGTCGAGGTCGGCGACACCGTCATCCCCAAGGGCAGCGCGGTCCTGGCGGCGGTCTGCTCCGCCAACCAGGACCCCGCGCGCTTCCCCGGCGCACAGGCGGACGAGTTCGACCCCACCCGGCCCGAGGCCGTCCACCACGTCGCGTTCGGCCACGGCCCGCACTTCTGCGTGGGCGCCGCGCTGGCCAGGGCGGAGCTGCAGATCGTCCTCTCCTCGCTGCTGAACCGCTTCCCCGGTCTGCGGCTCGCGGAGGAGGCCGACTCCCTGGAGCTGACCACCGGGATGATGGTGCACGGCCTGACCCGGCTGCCCGTCACCTGGTGACAGACCCGCACAGAGGCCCCGGCCCGCACGGGAACGTGCGGG